>JAFASC010000119.1 GCA_019244955.1 Methylobacteriaceae bacterium
CCTATGCTTCCCCTGCTCATTGAAGCACGGAAGAGCTCCGGCCATATAAAAGAGGAGAGCTTTCTGTTGACTGCCGCCGTGCTAGCTGTGGGCTTCGGTTTCACGGCTGAGGGCAATTTCACCCGCGCCGCCTATCTTCTCCTCTTCTTTTTCTGTATCGGGTACGACTTTCAGCCAGAAGGTCCCAAAGGAGATACGGCTCATGCTGGTGGTGCCATACCGATCGCACAAGCAACGTTGACGGGCTGGTTCTTTGACCATCTTGCCTTATGTGCGCTCATTGCAGTGGCGGTGATACATATGGTCGAGAGATTTAATTGGCACGTAGTTCTTGACCGCAAGTTCCCCGATTGGCTGCGAGGCACCTGATGGTGGGCTTCGAAGTATTGACGGCCGCTGCCGCCGTCGCCGTCGTCAGCTCCGTTGTTAAGGAGGCGGCACACGCGATTTTCGGTCTTTTGGCGAAACGGACAGCAAAGCAGCTCCTGAAGGAAAACGTGGAGCTAGTAAACAGCTTAACGCCATACACGCACGGTGACCTCAACGACCCCGAGTTGTCACAGGTCAAGGAGAAATTGCTAAAATCTCTTGAGCTTCTTCCGGAGCGCGAAAAAGGTCTCGTGACGCAGGGACTGACTCAGCGGAGCAAGTCGGGAGAGCGGCGTTACATCGAAGAACTAATTACTTCCATCGAGGGGGCGAAGGCTGGGCCGCTCGCGAAAATCGGCGGAGATAAGGCTGACGTGCCGTAGTATTGTCGATGGGCACGAACGAGATCACATCAGCCAGCTGGAAGTCGTGGCGCAGGAACCCTAATTTTGCCACCGCCGCCGGGCAGCCTCGAACCCTCACCGGAGTGCAATACAAAATGCCCTCTCTCCGCGTCCTGACCCTCTGCCTTGTTGCCGCAGGCGGCCTCTCCGGCGTCACCCTGGCCGCGACGAACCAGCCGGCCGGCCCGGTCCAGGGCGCCGCCACCGGCGCCGACCAGACGCCGGTCCTCGTGTCGCACCGCGCCGTCTATGAGCTCAGCCTCGCCAAGGCGACCGGCAGCAAATCGCCGACCGCCGCGCGCGGGCGCATAGCCTTCGATTTCACCGGCTCGGCCTGCGAGGGCTATGTGCAGAATTTCCGTCAGGTGACCGAGCTGCAGCCGGCCGAGGGGCCGACGCATATCTCCGACATGCATTCGGCTACCTTCGAAGACGGGCAGGGCAAAAGCTTCCGCTTCCGCATCGAGACCAAGGTCGATCGCAATCCCGGCGAGAATGTCGACGGACAGGCGCAGCGCGCCGACGACGGAGCCCTGTCGATCGATCTGAAGCAGCCCAAACGCACCAAGGTCGATACCGGCGAGGACGTGATCTTCCCGACCGAGCACCTGAAGCGCATCCTTGCCGCCGCGCGTGAGGGTCAGAAGCTCCTCGAAGTGAAGGTCTATGACGGCTCCGAGACCGGCCAGAAAATCTTCAACACGACGACGATCATCGGCAAGCCGATCGAAACGGCGGCGGTCGAGCAGGCGGCGCATGTGCCGGCGCTCGAGGGCATGAAGCGCTGGCCGGTGGCGATCTCTTATTTCGAGCAGGGCAAGAAGGACGATGCGCCGGCTTACGTCCTGTCGTTCGATCTTTATGACAACGGCGTGTCGCGCGCGCTGAAACTCGATTACGGCGATTTCGTCCTTGCCGGCGAGATGACGCAGCTGGACATCCTGCCGAGCAAGACCTGCTCGAAATAAACCGCTTCATTCGCCCGGCGCGAGGCGCGGGCGCGGTGCGGGGCGGGTCGGCGCCAAGGCGCGCATGAGGCCGAAGATCGCCGCCAGCGTCGCGATATAGACAAGAAGCTGCAGCTCAGTCGGGCGATCCGTATAGCCGAACAGCGTGTGCAGCACGCGGCCTAAAATGCTGTCGTCGGACACGAGGCGCGACGTGTCCCACATATTCCTGCCGAGCGCGGTCGCGATGTCGGCCTGCGCGAGGAACGCGACCGCCTGCGCCGCCATGCCCGCAGCCATCAATGCGATCAGCGCACTCGTCACCTGAAAGAGGCGGCGCACCGGGATCTGGATCAACCCGACATAAGTCAGCGCGGTTAGAGCCGCCCCGGCGAGCAGGCCCAAGACGCCGCCGAGCGCGATGCTCCAACCGGTTTCGTTGTTCGAAACGATGATGCCGTAAAGGAACAGCACGACCTCGGAGCCTTCGCGCAACACCGCCACTGCAACCACGATCGCCAGCGCACTCGGCGGCTTTGTTCCCGCCGAAACCGAGTGGCCGACCGCATACATTTCCTGCGCGATTTCGCGCCCGTGGCGCGCCATCCAGATGTTGTGCCAGGCGAGCATGATCACGGCGAGGATGAGCACGCTCGCGTTGAACAGCTCCTGGCCGTTGCCGTAAAACAGTTCCGAAAGCGCCCCGGCAAACGCGGCGACGAGGCTCGCGCCGACAAGCCCGGCAAGGACGCCGCCAGCGATGAGGATCGTGCGCCCGGCAATGCCTTGCGTGACCGCGAGCACGATGCCGACGATGAGGCCGGCCTCGACGACTTCGCGAAAGACAATGAGCAGCGCACCGAGCATTCGCGGATTCGTTCCTCGAGAGCTAGGGGAGATATAAGCGGGACTAACGGACCCGGCAGGGGCCAGCAACCGCTATCTTTTTGATTTAGAAGCATTTGAAACTGCGCCTCCGCCCTCGGCCTCATCGCTCCTCCGGCACGTATTCGCCGCGCGCTTCCATCTCCTTCAGCTTGCGCCGCATGGCCGGAAAGACGCGCCGCTGCATCAGGTCGAAGACCTCCCAGAAGCAGCGTACTTTCGGTGTCATGCAGGTGCCGGCGCGCCGGCAGAGCGGGTTGTCGCAAGAGTTTGCCGCGCCGAGATTGTTCATCATCTTGCGCAGCGTCGCGGCGATTTCCGGTTTGCGCTGCGGATCGAATGTGCGCATGCGCGCAAAGCCGTGCAGCGTCGGATCGGCAGCGACTCGGTCGCTGGATTCCTGCCAGGTGAGACCTTCGATCGCTTTGGCGAGGACGGGGTCGCAGTCGCTCGTGTCGCAGATGCCGGTTTTGTACGAGTACATGTGGGTTTCCTTTGTTGGTGAGAGTGCCAAGCGAGTCGCTGCGCGAAGCCGGAACGTGTCATTCCCGGCGGCCGCAGGCCGACCGGGAATCCAGGGGCAAGTTCCGCGTCGGCGCAGTGTTTGCCCCTGGATTCCCGCTTTCGCGGGAATGACAGGCGCGCGTCATCCTTGCCGCGCGTCGTCCGCCGGGGTTTGGAAACGTTCATCGCATCGGCTGACGACGCGGAGCGAAAGGACACGGGCGCCGGGCGGCCGATCCTAATTTTTTATAGCCGGTCACCCGGCGCCGATGCGCGGCGGTTTCTGTCCCTCACGTCCCGCATCTTCGGGGGGCCGGTTTGGCTTTTTGAGCCACCTAACCCCGCTTAAGCCCTCTAGGGGCGGACCGGTCATAGTGCCGGACGGGCGGGCAACTCGGCGCTTCGTCTCCTCCACGCGCGCAGTTTTCGCCGCGCGCGGGCCTCGGCAAAGACACCCGTTTGCAAGGGCCTCCCGAGACGCGCGTATCGGAACCGCACGCCGCAGGCGCCGCTTCCCGCCCGCAAATCCGGCACCGATTCACCGGACCTGCCCTTACATGGGCGGGAATGGGAGGTTTATGGCATATATTCCTAGCCATGTCAAGAGGCTTCGATGAGCTCAACGCTCGCCCTTGCTGACACAAGGA
>JAFASC010000177.1 GCA_019244955.1 Methylobacteriaceae bacterium
CGAAGGCGAGGTGACGATCGCCGTTGTCGGCAAATATACGGGCCTGAAGGATGCCTATAAGTCGCTGAACGAGGCGCTGGCGCATGGCGGCCTCGCCAATCGCGTGCGCGTCAACCTGGATTGGATCGAGAGCGAGGTTTTCGAATCCGCCGATCCCGCCGCGCATCTGGAGCACGTCAACGGCATCCTCGTCCCGGGTGGGTTCGGGCAGCGCGGCACAGAGGGTAAAATCCTGGCCGCGCGGTTCGCGCGCGAGCGCAAGGTGCCATATTTCGGCATCTGTTTCGGTATGCAGATGGCGGTGATCGAGGCGGCACGCTCGCTCGCCGGTATCGAGGGCGCGGGATCGACCGAGTTCGGCCCGTGCGATGAACCCGTTGTGGGGCTGATGACAGAGTGGATGCGCGGCAATCAGCTCGAGCAGCGCATGGCAGAGGGCGATCTCGGCGGTACGATGCGGCTCGGCGCTTATACCGCACGGCTAAACGAAGGCTCGCGTATCGCGGAAATCTACGGCGACAGGCAAATCTCGGAACGCCACCGCCATCGCTACGAGGTCAACACCGCGTATCGCGGGCGGCTCGAAGAGAAGGGCATGCATTTCGCCGGCCTGTCGCCGGATGGGCTGCTGCCGGAGACAGTGGAGTTTCCCGACCATCCCTGGTTCATTGGGGTGCAATATCATCCGGAATTGAAGTCGCGGCCGTTTGAGCCGCATCCGCTCTTTGCGAGCTTTATCGCCGCGGCAGTGGTGCAAAGCCGGCTCGTGTAGTTGTCCCTCCGGCAAAAGCGGAGGCACCAGTCGATGCGCGACGCGGATGTCTACGCGTTGAGGACCCCTCTGGCGTTTCGCAACCTTTGCGCATTCAGCATAAAAGCTGCAGAAAAAATTCAGCCAAACTTTAAGCGCTCGTTTGCGCGCCCAATCGCTTCGCGCAACAATCACCATCGTCGGAAATCAAAGGACCCCCTTTTTTGGAGATGCCTCATGTCCGCGATAAAGAAATTCTGGGCTTTCGCCGTCGTTTTCGCGACGAGCGCGCTTTTCCTACTTAGCACCGCAGATAGCGGTTTCGCCGCGCCGAAACAAGGAAGTGGGGGCGCTGGCCAGTGCCGATGCTTGTGCGCCGCCCCAAGTGGCGTGAACAATGGAACTCTCGTTTCAGACAATCTCTACAACTCTCAAGGATATCCATGCAGCGCGTTTGCCGGGGCAACGTGCAATCTCAACAACCCGTATACCGGCGGCGTCTCCACCGGCTCGCTGGTCAGTTGCGAGGATGCCAGCAGAGGAACGAACGGCCGTATCACCGTTCTTTCCGGCGAGGTAAGTGTTGGGACACGTGCATCGATTCGACGCCTGAGACTGCCGTCTCGATGAACGGAACCGATGGGCTTAGATCCTAAGCAGCGACTCGAACATGGTTGTAAACGAGCGATCGCGAATTCAGCCGTGCGGACTGGATTGGCCATCGCGGCGGGCACGTCGGCAATGTCGCTTACGCCGGGAACAGCCGAGTGGCGACTCCCAGAATCACGAGCAGCGTCACGCCGAGACCCAGAACTCCACGCGATCAGCTTCTTCTCGATCGGCAGCAGCGGCTCGTATTCCGCCTTGCCGAGGGCACTTTTGAAGTTTTCGTCAGACATGTCTGCCTCCATCAGCCGGCGAGCGGCGGCTTCACGCCGGCAAAGAAAATCCACGAGATGAGCAAGCCGACCCAGATCACGAAGCCGAACAGGCTGACGACATAGACCGCCGCGAGCTTGCCGATGCCGTCTTCCCACAGCTTGCGGAAGTTCGAGAGGACGCCGATCGAGAAGAAGGTCAGGATGAAGAAGATCACCCGGAACGTGTTGGCCTCGCCGATCGCCGGCGTCAGTTTCGCCAGTGCCGCGGGCGATGAGGTCAGCGCGAGATAAAGCCCGATCGCGAAAGACAGCACGAAGCCGATGATGAATTTCGGAAAGCGTTGCCAGATTTCGATCGGCCGCGCGCGATCACCCGGACGCACATTGATGTAGTTCGTCCAGATGAAGGCGAGCACGAACGCCCAGATGCCGATGAACACATCAATGAATATCTTGATCGCCGCGGTCGTGCCGAGCACCCAGCCCGGCTGATAGTTGACGCCTTCCGCCGAGTTCTTGGCGAGGATCAATGCTTCGGTGTGCCGCCGCCGGCAAGTGCGGCGCCGTCGGTCTTCACCGCGAGCCCCATCCACGACGCCGCGACCAGCGGCTCGTGATAGAGGAAGGTCTGCGCCAGGAACGGCAGGATCAACACTTCGACGACGGCGAAGACGACGACGAGCGACGACACGAGCACCGGCACGACCGGCCGCGCGCGGATGGCGCCGCCGGTGGCGATCGAGGCGGCGACGCCGCAGATCGAAATGCCCGAGGCCAGCGGCGCCGCCCATTCCCTGTTGAAGCCAAAATATTTCCGCGCGACGAAATAAACCACGGCCCAGTAGATGAGATAGGCCTCGACGATCGCCGCGACGCCGCGCAGCACGATCGATGACGCAAAGCTCAGACGGCCCGCGATGGTGACGGCGAGAAACGCGCCGAGGATGACGATCGCCGTCTTTATGTAGAGTTCCGGCCGCACCGCCTCCTTCAGCCATTCGGCGAAACGCGGAAAGAAATTGGCGATCACCAATCCGGCGATGAGCGCGAAGACGAAGCCGCCTTCGTTGGTGAGACGCAGCGACCAGTCGATGCCGAATTTCTTGTACTCCGCCGGCGTCACTGCGGCGAAATGCGCGTAACTGCCGACGATCCACGCGGCGTAAGCGATCCAGAAGACTGCGGTAAACGCGAGCGCAAAGCGTTTCACATCGGCATCGAGTGCGGCGGCGGCGATGCTGAGCACCGCGAGCAGCGCGACATATGTTGCGAGCAAGCTCGCGCCGCCGCCGAGCCAGGCGTAGGATTTTGCTGTCGGGGCCAGCGCGTGCGTGACATCGGTCCAAACGGATGTCGAGACAACCCATCCCAGGAGATCGGGGCCTGCGGTTCCCGCCAGCGCCAGGATGAGAACGAAGAGGCCGAGCCCGAGCGCGACCCAGTCCTCGGTGAGGAGGCGTCGCGCCGGTGCAGCAAGCGATAATGTTGTGTCGGACATGTTTGCGCTCGTGAAGAAAATTTAATCGAGCGCTAAGCTACGCAATGCGACCGCAAAAGCGAGAGTTGAAGATCAGCGTTTTTTCGAGGGATGTTGGAATGAATGCTTTGTCTCAGCGCCGCACGAAACAATTTTTATCGCGTGTCATTCTCGACGCGGAACGGCGATCCCCAATCGAGTCGAAAGTCTGCATTCCCCCTTTGCACGGGAATGACGTTGTGGCCTACGCCGCCCTTCCACATCCCTCCGGCTTGAACACCCGCTCCGTCGCTGCCGGATACTTCGCCAGCATCGCTGCAGGCCTAGTCGGGCGCGGCGCAAAATTGCCGCCGCAATTCGGGCAGCGGCCGTTCAACCGCGTCTCGACGCAGTCGCGGCAGAAGGTGCATTCGAACGTGCAGATCATCGCGTCCGGCGCGTGAGGCGGCAAGTCCTTGTCGCAGCATTCGCAGCTCGGTTTCAGCAACAGCATGTTCGCTTCCGTATGAACCCCACATTCCCGGAGGCCCGAAGAGCCATGCGGGACCCAGAGCAGAGGCATCTGCCCCTGGACCCCGGATCGCCTTCGGCGTCCGGGGAAGTGGCCTACATAAATTAAGCCGCGAGCGCCTGATCCAAATCGGCGATGAGATCGGCTTTATCCTCGATGCCGACCGACAAACGCACGACATCCGGCCCGGCCCCGGCGGCGATCTTCTGCTCGTCGGCCAATTGCCGGTGTGTCGTCGACGCCGGATGGATCACCAGCGAGCGGGTGTCGCCGACATTGGCGAGATGCGAGAATAGTTTCAGGTTCGACACCAGATTGACCCCGGCCTGATGGCCGCCCTTGAGCGAGAAGGTGAAGACGGCGCCGGCGCCCTTCGGCGCGTATTTGCGCGCAAGATTATTGTACTTGTCACCCGAGAGGCCCGCATAACTCACCGATGCCACCGCCGGATGCCCCTGCAGGAATTCGGCAATCGCCTTGGCATTGTCGCAATGCTTCTGCATGCGCAGCGGCAGCGTCTCGATGCCGGTGAGAATCAAAAAGGCATTGAACGGCGATAGCGCCGGCCCGAGGTCGCGCAGGCCGAGCACGCGGCAGGCGATCGCAAAGGCGAAGTTACCGAAGGTCTCCTGGATCTTGATGCCGTGATATTCGGGCCGCGGCTCGCTGAGCATCGGATATTTGTTGTCCTTGGCCCAGTCGAAGGTGCCGGCATCGACGATGATGCCGCCGATCGAGTTGCCGTGTCCGCCCAGAAATTTTGTCAGCGAGTGCACGACGATGTCGGCGCCGTGATCGATCGGCTTGATCAGATAGGGCGTCGCCAGCGTGTTGTCGACGATCAAGGGCACGCCGGCCTTGCGCGCGACGGCGGCGATGGCCTCGATGTCGGTGACCGTGCCGCCGGGATTGGC
>JAFASC010000204.1 GCA_019244955.1 Methylobacteriaceae bacterium
GCGTGCGCGCGTCGATGTCGATCGACACCATCACGTTGGAGGGATTATCCGGCGCGAGTTCGAGCTTGCTCACCTCACCGATCCGCAGGCCGTTGAACAGCACCGTGCTGCCGCGTGTCAGGCCGGATACCGAACCCGGGAAGACGATCGCGTAATAGGCGTGGCCCGCCGATTTGCTGGCCCCGTTGAACCAGAAGACGAAGCCGAACGCGGCGGCGAACACCGCCAGGGTGAAGGCGCCGATGATCGCGTGATTTGCCCGAGTTTCCATGCGGTTGCTTCGTCGCCTAAGATTCTGTTCGCATCACGGCAGGCCGGCGCGCCGCGGCGGCTGCAATTGGCGCGCCCGCTTGCCCTGGAAGTAAGCCTTGAGCCAGGGATGGTCGGCCCGCGCCAGCGTCTCGATGGGCCCCTCCGCGATCACCTTGCCATCGGCAAGGGCCGCGACCCGGTCGCAGATCGAGTAGAGGCTGTCGAGGTCGTGGGTCACCATGAAGACGGTGAGCCCGAGCGTCTTCTGCAGCGTCGCGATGAGCTCGTCGAAATCGGCCGCGCCAATCGGATCGAGCCCCGATGTCGGCTCGTCGAGGAAGACGAGTTCGGGATCGAGGGCGAGCGCCCGGGCCAGCGCGGCGCGCTTGATCATGCCGCCGGAGAGTTCGGACGGGTACTTGTCGGCGGCGTCGGGCTTGAGGCCCACGATCTCGATTTTCAGCTGCGCCAGTTCGTCCATCAGCCGCTGCGATAGGCGCAGATATTCGCGCATCGGCACCTGGATGTTCTGCTTGACGGTGAGCCCCGAGAACAGCGCCCCCTGCTGGAACATGACGCCCCAGCGCCGCTCGCTGGCGCGGCGCTGCAGGTCGCTCATGCCGTCCGCATCGGCGCCGAACGTCTCGATCTTGCCGGAGCGCTTGCGGATGAGGCCGAGAATCGTGCGCGTCAGCACCGACTTGCCGGTGCCCGAGCCGCCAACGAAGCCCAGGACCTCGCCACGATAGATGTCGATATCGAGCCCGTTCAGGATCCGCTTGTCGCCGAAGCCGACGACGAGATCGCGCACGCGGATCACCGCTTCCGGCGTCGCCACGATCGGGGCCGCGCTTGGCGCAATCGGCGCCGCGACTGCGAGATCGAGGATTGCGAGGTCGTCCATAGCCGCCCTAATAGTGCAAGCCGGCGAAGAACATCGCGAACAAGCCGTCGGCGACGATCACCATGAAAATCGACTTCACAACGGACGACGTGACCTGCCGGCCAAGCGATTCTGCCGAACCTTGCACGGCAAATCCTTCGACGGAGGCGATCAGTCCGATGACCAGCGCCATGAATGGCGCTTTGATAATGCCGATGAAGAAGGTGCTGAGGCTGATCGAGGTTTGCAGACGCGCAATAAACGCCTCGGGGCTGATGCCCCCATAACCCCAAGCAACGCAGAGCCCGCCGAACAGCGCCGCCATGTCGGCAAGAAAAGTCAGAAGCGGCAGGCTGATAATCAGCGCCGAGAGCCGCGGCAGGATCAGCACTTCGATGGGCGAGAGGCCCATCACTTTTAGCGCATCGATCTCCTCGCGCATTTTCATCGAGCCGAGCTCGGCGGTGATCGCCGAGCCGGAGCGGCCGGCAATCATGATCGACGTCAACAGAACCGCCATTTCGCGCAAGACGAGGATGCCGATGAGGTTGACGGTGAATGTCTGCGCCCCGAATTGGCGCAATTGGAACAGGCCCTGCTGCGCGACGATGGCACCAACCAGGAAGTTGATGAGAACGATGATCGGCACGCTGCGCAGCGCAAACTGCTCGACGTGGAAGACGAGCGAAGTGAGGCGTAAGCCGCGTGGACGCAAGAACACGTTGCCGTAGGCGGCGACGACATCGCCCAGGAACGCAACGCTCGCGTAAATGTCGCGCCCGACGCCCTCGATGGCGGCGCCGATGCCAGCGAGCAAATCCACAAGCGCATTGCCGTGCCGCGGCGACGTTGTCGCGAATTCGCGGAAACGCGCTTCTCTCAACAGGATCTCGTATTCGGGACGCAGCCGCTCGATGTCCGTCTGCACGCCGCGCGCGCTGAGCGTTTGTCGTGCGCGGTCGACGAGCCAAGCGCCGGCAGTATCCATGCGCCCGACGCGGCTGAAATCGAGGACCGCGCGCTTTGCTTCGACAACAGCGGCGACAAGCTGCTCCGCCCCGTTCTCGACTGCGCGCGAGCCTTCGATTGTCCAATCGCCGTCGAGGCGCAGGCGCACGAGATCGCCGGCGCGCTCGCTCGTAAATCGTGGCTCGCTCGAAAGAGTGGCGGCGGTCAGAAGCTCATCCCCATGCCCAAATTGCCGCCGCTGTCGAAACCGATCGGCGGCTTTTTGTAGCCGGTGGAGGATTGATCGGGCGGGGGCGGCGGCATCTTCTTCTTCTCCGCCTCCGCGGCGCTCGACCACCCCTCGAGTTCGCCGAATGGGCGCTGGGTCTTCGGCTTCTCATCCTTTGCGGCTTTCGGTTTTATCGCCGGCGCGCCGATCGCCGGGATATCGCCGCTCTTTTCAGGTTTGGCGGCGACTTTCTTCGCCGGCTTCGCCGGCTTGCCCGCGCGCGGCGGCGGCTCTGCGGGGTCGGCCGGGGGCTCCTGTTGCGCAAGAGCAGGAGACAGAGCAAAGCCGAGTGCGGCGAGGGCACCAACGGCGCGGAGCGGCAGGAAGATTCGGTTCGACATGGAAGTTAGGTCCCGATGCTTGCGGGCGCTTCTACATGCCGGTTTCGGAGAGATTGTGGCCGGCTCGGGGCTCCGGCGTGGGGTGATCGCCTCTGCGAAGATGTAGCGCCGCCGTGCCAGCAAGAGCGAGGCCGGCGAGCGCGAGTGCCGCCATGAAGAGATAGGCGGCGTGGCCAAACTCGACCTGCAGATAGCCCGAGGAAAAGCTCGCGGCTGCCAGCGATACGGCCCCGGCGGCGGACAGCCATCCCTGCGCTTGGGCGCGCCGTTGCGGGCCGGCGAGGTGCGACAGGAGGTAGACGGCGCCGAGCTGCGTCGCCCCATAGGTGGCCGCGTGCAGCATTTGCAGGCCAAGAAGGGCGACGGCGCCCGGTTCGGCCGCCATGCACAGCCAGCGGATGATCGCGACGCCGCCGCCGGTCAGCAGCAGGGCGAGCGCGTGCGAATCGCCGAGGCGAGGGCCAAGCAAGAGAAAAAACAGCGTTTCGGTTGCGACGCCGGCGGCCCAAAGCAGCCCGATATAGCCGTCGCTCAAGCCCTCAGCGCGCCATTGCAGGCTGGCGAAGACATAGAGCAGCGCATGGCTCGCCTGGATGAGCGCGGCGGCAACGGCGAAGAGGCCGATCACGACAGGTCGCGCGATGGCCCCGGCGAGCGTCGGCGAGGCGAGCACGCCCGCTTTGCTGCGCGGCACTTCTCGCGCGCATTGACGCGCGACGATGGTTGTCACGAGCGCGGTCGCAGCGAGCAGCCACACGATTGCCTCGCGCGGCAGGAGGCCGACGAGCTGGCCGCCCGCCACCATCATGAACAGGACCGAAGCCGAGCCCCAACCGCGCACGCGGGCGTAATCGAGGGCGGCGAGGCCCTCGCGCGCGCGCCGGCGCACCTCGTCCAGGATCAAGGCGTCGGCGAGCGGGATGACCGGCCCCTGCGCGAAGGCGAGCGCCGCGACGGCCGTCAGGATCGGCCAGAACCCGTCGATGAGCCCGAGCGCCGCATAAGCACAAGCGGCGCCAAGCGCACATGCCATCAGCATGCCGGGAATGTCGCCGGAGCGGTCGGCGCGCGGCGGCAGGACCAGGTTTGAGACAAGCCGCACCAGCGGCGGCAGGGCGGCGATTTCCGCGATTTCCGGCGCAGAGAGGCCGCGCCAGGCAAGCCAGATCGGAAAAAATGGCAGGTGGATGCCGATCGCCGCATAGACCGAGGCGGTGAGCAGCGACAGCCGCAGCTCGGAGAGCGGCGCCGCCGTGTCGCCGGCGCTCATGCGCGCCGGCTCACTCCATCACCGCGGCTTTCAGGATGCACACCATGGTCGCGTGCGCGGGCTTTTCCGAGACGTTGCGGATGACATGGCCGCGGTCGCAGCGGTAGCGCAAGGTCTCACCGGCGCCAGCGCGGTCGGTCACCCCGGCGACCTCGACCTCGAGCTCGCCTTCGAGCACGGAGAGGCACTCGACCGAGCCGCGCTGATGCGCGTCGGATTCGAGCGCGCCGCCGGGATCGGCGGAGAAATCGTACCATTGCAGCCATTCGACCGTCTTGATCCAGCCGATGATGGCGAGCCGGCATTTGCCGTCGTCGGAGACGAGGATCGGCGTGTCGGCGCGGGTCGATTTCTCGAGAAAAGGCTCGTCCTCGGCCGCCTGCAGGACGCGCTCGATCGAGACGTCGAGCGCTTGCGCGAGACGCCAGATCGTCGCGAGCGTCGGGTTCGTCTCGTTGCGCTCGATCTGGCTGATGATCGATTTGGCGACGCCGGATTGCTCGGAGAGCTCGGAGAGCGATAAATTGTAGGCCTTGCGCAGCCGCTGCACGGTCTTGCCGAGCTGGCCGGAAATCACCTGCGCGCCGGCATCCAAGGCTTTGGCTTTGTCGCGACCCTCGACGCCCATTTGCTCCTTCCGCTGAAACGTCCGGGAGAATAGACGATTCCGTGCGGAATATCGAACGGAATGTGCGAAGGGGCATGAGCGGCCGGCGTGGGCGCTCCCCCTTAAGGCTTCCTGAACGAATTCGCGTGATTTTCTATGCCGCGGGTCGAGTCGCGTATGGTTCCCGTGAGTGTCGACCAGGACACGTCACCAATGGGAAAAGCAGAACTTCAAGCCGCGCGCCAACGGTTTGACGACGCCAGCCTCGATAACGCGCTGAAAACAGCCTGGAACGCGCTTGTTGCCGCAGGTCATCCGGCAGCGATTCCGCAGCGCGCATTGAATACGCGCAAACTGATCGCGGAAGCCATCGTGCGGGCGGCCCTCAATGTCACCGACCCCGAGCGTCTGTGGCTCGCCGGAATAGATGCCTTTCGGCGCGAGGCTTTCCCGAGGGGGTGATCGCGAGCTGCCCCAGGATTCCCCATCGCGCTTCGCAGGCAAGTTTACGCAGCCTGCGTACACTTGGCTGCGCGCGTCGGGAATGAGAGGCGCGCGTCATTCTTGGTGCGCGACGCTCGCGCGATTTCAAAGAGCAGAAGGACACGGGCGCCGGGCAACCGATCCTAATTTTTTATAGCCGGTCACCCGGCGCCAATGTGCGGCGATTTCTGACCCTCGCGTCCCGCATCTTCGGGGGGCCGGTTTGGCTGACGCCACCTGACCCCGCTCAAGCCCTCTAGGGGCGGACCGGTCATAGTGCCGGACGGGCGGGCAACTCGGCGCCTCGTCTCCTCCACGCGCGCAGTTTTTCGCCGCGCACGGGTCTCGACGAAGACACCCGTTTGCAAGGGCCTCCCGAGACGCGGGCTCCGATCCCCACGCCGCAGGCGCCGCTTCCCGCCCGCACCCTCCGGCACGGAAACCGCAGAGCGCCCTTATGTGGGCGGGAACGGGTGCTATATAGGATTATTTTCAACATTTGTCAATAGAGTCCGCTTGCGGTTTTACGCGACCGGCCAGTGAAGGCAAAAGGTCGGCTTTCTCCAGAGCGCGTCTGAGACTCGGGTCGCCGACATGCGCGTAGAGCGCCGTCGTCGAAATGCGTACCAAGCCGCGGATCGACGACGAGCCGCGGCGTGCCTTGAATCGATCCGCGCTGCGCCGTATCTTCTTCCGCATCGGGAATTTGCGATCTCCCGACGAGGCTCCGAGCCGAAAGATCGCGTCCTTTAAGCGAGGGCGCAATCATGGCGGCTCCCGGCATTTACCGATATCTTCTGCTTGCACTGGATACAGCGGCGCTGTGGCGCGCACGCAGCCGGCAACGTCGACAGTTTCTTGACCTCGTCGAAAACGGTGATCCCCACCTCCTCGCCGATATCGGTCTCTCGCGCGACGCAGCTCTTGCCGAAGCGCGGCTGCCGTTTTGGCGCCCTTGGCCGATGTCGCGACACCGGAAAACCGACGCCGCGCCCGCCGGATCGCGCTTACGCACGTCCGGCAATGTGGAGGGAGTCACGCCGCGAGCGAGGTCAGAAGGTCGGCCTTCTCCAGAGCGCGCCTGAGACTCGCGTCGCCGACATGCGCGTAGAGCACCGTGGTGGAGATGCTTTCATTTCCGAGCAGCCGCTGCAGGAACAGGAGGTCGACGCCGTCCTCGAGGAGGAGCGTCGCTGCCGTGTGCCGCAGCATGTGCGGGGTAACTGGCCGCGAAAGCCCGCCTGCCGAGCGAAGGTCCGGAGTTCTTGGCGGAAGGTTTGCGTCGACCACTAGCGGTAACGCGTCTAAGTTGATAAAAAACTGAGGGCGTTCGACGCATGCGCACGCTCTCAGAT
>JAFASC010000230.1 GCA_019244955.1 Methylobacteriaceae bacterium
ACCGTCAAATCCGATCTGTCGGTGGCGATCGGCGAGACGCCGGTTAAACGCCGCGATCTCGCGCGCACACTCGAGACGATGCCCGAGGCAGGGAAAGACACGCGCCTCTTCCTGCGCGCCGATCGCGCCGTGCCGTATGGCGAGCTGATGCAAGTGCTGGAACTTCTGCGCCATGGCGGATTTTTGAAGGTAGCTCTCGTTGCGCTCGAGGGCGTGCCGGAGTCCGCAAATTTGCCGCCAACCGATCCGGCACCGGCTGCGGCGCCCTCAGTCGCCGCCCCGCCGCAATGAGCAAGCCGAACGCGCTCGCGATCTGGATTCCCGCCGCGATCGGCGCCCTCGCACTGCATCTCGGTGGCGTCGGCCTCGTCTACGCCAATCTGTCGACGGACAACGACGACGATCTCGGCGCGCCCGCTTTCGAGGTCGGGCTCGATTTGCTTTCGCCGCGCACCGAGGCGGCGGATCTTCCGCCGGGCCCGGAATCTGACGCCTCCGCCGCCTCGCCGGCCCAGGTCGAGCAGAAGGAGAAGGTCGAGGAGACAGCCCTTCCCCAGGAAAAGCCGACAGAAACCGATGAACCCGATCGGATCGTCGCCGAAACCGCGTCGAAGAAACCGACGCAAGAAGAGCAGCAGGTCGCGGCTGTGGACACGAACGCCTCGACAGAATCGACGCCGACCGAAGCAACCGCGCCGGTGCCTATCGAAGGTGCACGCGAAGCGCCGGTCGCCACTGCTCCTGTGCCCGGGACAGGCGCGAGCGCGCAGCGGGTCCGCGTGACTTGGCAGAAAAAGCTCATGGCGCACCTCGAGCGCTTCAAACGCTATCCCTCAGGCCGCATGCCGCGCAGCACCAGGATTGAGGTCGGCTTCACGCTCGACCGATCAGGCCACGTGGTTTCCGCCGAGATACGTCAGGGCTCCGGCGACGCGGCTTTCGACCAGGCGGCGCTTGCAATGCTGCACCGCGCCGATCCGGTGCCGCCGCCCCCGCCCCTCGTTGCCGACGAGGGCCTGAGCTTTACGCTTCCGGTCGTCTATCGCATCAAAGGCAAGAGCTGAGGATCAGGGCTTGCGGCCGACATAGTGGATCGTGCCGTTCGTGTCTGTCGGCTCGTCTTTCCGCAGCGTGCGGCCATCCTCGGCGAGAGCTTCCAGGAATTCAAAGCCGCATGATTGCAGCTGCCGGAGCTGCGCGTGCGGGCTGATGTAATAGAACACGCCTTGCCAGCGATGCGCCTCGTCGTTGAGAATTGCGTAATCGGTCTCTTCGCGCCGGTGCTTCTTCCGCGAGAGGTAATTGACCCAGCTCATCGGATGCAGTGCGTCGACGACGTTGCGCGGCCGCAGCGGCTTTGAGAGCGGGTGCCCGCCGGCATGTTTCCAGTCGCGATTGTGCACGGAGAAAGCAAACATGCCTCCGGGCACGAGCAGATTGTGCACGTGTTTGATGATCCGAACGCGTTCGTCATGATTGAACGCGCTCAAAATGTTCCATGGCCCGAATATGAAGTCGAAGCTCTCCTGTTGCAGCTTGCCGATCTCGCGTAAATCCATGTCGGCGAAGCGGGCATTGGGATAACGCGCTCGAGCCAAGGCGAGCATTGCCGGCGAGACATCGATGCCGAGATAATCGGTCGCGAACGGTGCGAGATATTGCGTGGTGCGGCCGGCTCCGACGCCGAGGTCGAGCACGCGTTTGCCCGCAAAGGTCTCCTTGTAGCGCAGGAGGATCATCGCCTCCGCAGCGAACGGCGCCGGATTGCCGTAGCGCTTGGCGACGGCGGGCGCCATGAAGATGGCGGCGTTGCGGTCGGTCGTGTCGAAACGCTCGTGTTTCATTTTTTCGCCCCTGCGCCTTCCTCTCCTGCAATCGTTCCAATCCGGCGCAGGGCCGTGCCACAAGCGCCCGAGCTGGCGATCTCAGGCCGACGGCCCGCAAGTTTGGGGCCGGCCCGATTCCCCCGGACTCCCGGCCATGTCATAAGGGCGCATGGCCTCGATTCACCCGCCGCGATTCGATCCGGGCTTCGGCGTCTACGTGCATTGGCCGTTCTGCCTGTCGAAATGCCCCTATTGCGACTTCAACAGCCATGTCCGGCGCTCGGCCATCGACGAGCCGCGCTTCGTCGAGGCGTTTGCCGCAGAGCTTGCCCACCGCGCCGCGCTGACGCCGGGGCGTACGGTGAAGTCGATATTTTTCGGCGGCGGCACCCCCTCGCTGATGAACCCGGCGACAGTCGGCGCCATCCTGCAGGCGATCGGGCGCCACTGGCCGCTCGCGCGCGACGCCGAGATCACGCTCGAGGCCAATCCCACCAGCGTCGAATCGGTGCGGTTCCGCGGCTTCAAGGCGGCGGGGGTGAACCGCGTCTCGCTCGGCATCCAGGCGATGAACGATGCCGACCTGAAGGCACTCGGCCGCCTGCACACGGCGAGCGAGGCGATGCAGGCGCTCAGCGTCGCGCAAAGCGTCTTCGACCGGGTCTCCTTCGACCTGATCTATGCCCGGCCCGGCCTGTCGCCGCAGGCGTGGCGGCGCGAACTCAGCGAGGCGCTGACGCGAGGCACCGAGCACGTGTCGCTCTACCAGCTGACCATCGAGCCCGACACGATTTTCGAGCGCCTGCGCGACACCGGCAAACTGGAAATGCCCGACGCCGACACGTCGCGCGAACTGTGGGACACGACGCAGGAGGTCATGAACATGGCCGGCATGCCGGCCTACGAGATTTCAAACCACGCCAAGCCTGGCGCCGAGAGCCGCCACAATCTGATCTACTGGCGCTACGGCGAATATATCGGCGTCGGTCCCGGCGCCCATGGCCGCATCACGACGAAAGAGGGGCGCCGCGCCCAGGTGACCGAAAAGCACCCGGAGATGTGGCTCACCTGCGTCGAGACCGAAGGCCACGGCCTGATCGAGGACGAGTTGCTCACGACGGAAGAGCAGGGCGACGAGTTTCTGCTGATGGGCCTGCGGCTCAGCGAGGGCATCGAGCCGGCTCGCTTCCAGGAGCTGACGGGGAAACCGCTGGCCACCTCGCGCATCACCGAGCTGATCGATGACGGCCTCGTAGAATATACAAGTGACGGCCGGATAAGGGTAAGCGTCGAGGGTTTCCCGGTGCTCGACGCCGTGGTTGCCGATCTCGCGGCGTGAGCCTAGATCAGCCTGCACTCGAACAGCGCAGGTAAAACATGGCCGATCAACCGCTCTCCTTCGTCACGATGCTCGGCAGCCTGCGCAAGGGCTCGCTCAATCGCGTCGTCGCCAAGGCGCTGCCGGCGCTCGCGCCTCAAGGCGTGAAGATCACCGCGCTCTCGTCGCTCGGCGACCTGCCGCTCTATAATGCCGACATTCAGGCCGAGGGCTTCCCGCCGCCGGTGCGGCAAATGGGCGATGCTATCAAGCAGGCAGACGGCGTCATCATCGTCACGCCGGAATACAACTATTCCGTTCCGGGCGTCCTCAAGAACGCCATCGACTGGCTCTCACGCCTGCCCGACACGCCGTTTGCCGGAAAACCCGTCGACATCATGAGCGCCTCGCCGAGCATTCTGGGCGGCGCGCGCGCGCACTATCATCTGCGCCAATCGATGGTGTTCCTCGATGCGCTGGTGATGAACAAGCCGGAGATCATCATCACCTTCGCGGCGCAAAAGCTCGACGTCGAGAACGGCAAGATCAGCGACGATGCGACGCGCGAGATCGTGACGAAGAATCTGGAGGCGTTCGCCGCCTTTGCGCGGCGGCAGGGGAGCGGCGGCTAAGGCGGACTAGTCGCTTAGCAGCATCCCTCCTGCGCGCCGAACCCACATTGATTCCGCGCCCCCGCAGGGGCACTCTCCCGGCCAAATCAACACGCGAGGACGCGATGGCAGGAAGCGGCAAGCGCACGAACGGCAGCGCGGGAGGCCAGCGGCGGCTGCGCTCGCAGGCCTGGTTCGACAACCCGGAAAATCCGGGCATGACCGCGATCTACATCGAGCGCTACCTCAATTTCGGCCTGACCCGGCAGGAGCTGCAATCCGGCAAGCCCATCATCGGCATCGCCCAGACCGGCTCCGACCTCTCGCCCTGCAACCGGCATCACCTCGAACTGGCGAAGCGCGTGCGCGAGGGCATCCGTGCCGCGGGCGGCATCGCCTTCGAATTCCCGGTGCACCCGATCCAGGAGACCGGCAAGCGCCCGACCGCGGCGCTCGACCGCAACCTTGCCTATCTCGGCCTCGTCGAAATCCTCTACGGCTATCCGCTGGACGGCGTCGTGCTGACGACCGGCTGCGACAAGACCACGCCGGCCTGCATCATGGCGGCGGCGACAGTGAACATTCCGGCG
>JAFASC010000265.1 GCA_019244955.1 Methylobacteriaceae bacterium
CCGCGATGGCGACAAATCGCGCGTCGTCGATACGGCGCGGCTTTTGTCGGATCTCGGATTCAGCCTCACTGCGACGGGCGGCACGGCGCGGTTTCTGCAGGAGCAGGGCCTCTCCGCCGCCAAGGTCAACAAGGTCTCGGAGGGCCGGCCGCATATCGTCGACGCGATCAAGAACGGCTCGATCCAGCTCGTGTTCAACACGACGGAGGGGGCGCAGGCTTTGACCGACTCGCGCTCGCTGCGCCGCGCCGCCCTCTTGCATAAGGTGCCCTACTACACCACTCTAGCCGGCGCGATCGCCGCTGCGCAGGGGATCAAGGCCTATATCGCCGGCGATCTCGAGGTGAGGGCACTCCAGGACTATTTTTGAAGCGGTGCCGCTCGGCGGCCCCGTATTCGATTGGCTGAGGTGAAGGAGCACCGGCCGGAGTCGGAACGTTTGGGACACGGGATACGATGGACAAAGTGCCGATGACAGTCGCTGGCTATGCCGCTCTCGAGGAGGAGCTCAAGCGCCGCCAGCAGATCGAGCGCCCGCGCATCATCCAGGCGATCGCGGAGGCGCGCGCGCACGGCGATCTCTCCGAGAATGCCGAGTACCACGCAGCCAAGGAAGCGCAGGGCCACAATGAAGGCCGCATCGCCGAGATCGAGGACCGGATGTCGCGCGCCGAAGTGATCGATGTGTCGAAATTGTCCGGCAGTTCCGTCATGTTCGGCGCCACGGTGACGCTCGTCGATGAAGATACGGAAGAAGAGAAGCGCTATCAGATCGTCGGCGAAAACGAGGCCGATGTGAAAAGCGGCAAGGTCTCGATCACCTCACCGATCGCGCGCGCGCTGATCGGCAAGAAGATCGGCGACACGGTCGAGGTCAATACGCCCGGCGGCGGCAAGAGCTACGAGGTCGTCAACGTGGCGTTTGGCTGACAGCCATGAAATAAAAGCTGGAGCAGAACTCCAGCGACAGAACAAAACCCGGAGGAGCGCCATGCCCATCGATACGCCTCGACAAAAAGCGCCCAGGGCGGCATGGGGCATGGTCGCGCTCCTGTTTGTCTACATGGTGCTGAACTTCGCCGACAAGATCATCGTCGGTCTGGCCGGCGTGCCGATCATGACGGAGCTCAACCTGTCGCCGAGCGATTTCGGCCTGCTCGGCTCGTCGTTCTTTTTCCTGTTCTCGATTTCGGCAATCGTCTTCGGCTTCGTCATAAATCGCGTGCCGACGCGCTGGGTCCTGCCGGGCCTGGCGCTGGTCTGGGCACTCTCGCAATTCCCGATGCTCGGCACGCCCGGCTTCATCACCTTGCTTATTTGCCGCGTCATTCTGGGCGCCGGCGAAGGCCCGGCCTTCTCGGTTGCGGTCCATTCAGTATTCAAGTGGTTTCCTGACCATCAGCGGACGCTGCCGACCGCGATCCTGTCGCAAGGGGCATCCTTCGGCGTCATCCTCGCCGTGCCGCTGCTCAACTGGATCATCATCAACAGATCCTGGCATTGGGCCTTCGGCGCGCTCGGAATCGTCGGGCTTATCTGGGTCGCGCTCTGGCTCGTCCTCGGCCGGGAGGGACCGCTGGAGCCGAAATCCGCCCCGGGCTTCGTTGAAGAGCGCGTGCCTTACGCACGACTGCTTTTCTCGCCAACATTCATCGGCTGCTGCCTCGCGACGTTCGGCGCCTATTGGGCGCTCTCGCTGGGTCTGACCTGGTTCACGCCGTTCATCGTCAAAGGGCTTGGTTTCACGCAAGCGCAGGCCGGTTGGATTTCGATCCTGCCGTGGATTTTCGGCGCGACGGTTTCGCTCAGCGCCGGCGCACTGTCGCAGGCGATGCTCACGCGCGGCTTCACCACGCGCGCCGCGCGCGGCGTTCTCGGCGCCGCGCCGCTCCTCCTCGGCGGTATCATCGTGATGCTGGTGCCGCTCACCGGGAATTCGGCATTGCAGCTCACACTGCTCGTCTTCGGCAGCGGCCTCTGTGGCGCGATCTACGTCGTCTGCCCCGCCATGCTCGGCGAGTTTACGCCGGTGACGCAACGCGGCGCGATCCTCTCGATCTACGGTGCGATCTACACGCTCGCCGGCATCATCGCGCCTTATGTTATGGGCAATGTGATCGAGGGCGCGGCGAACCCGCTCGACGGCTATATGAACGGCTATCGCATCGTCGCGAGCGTATTGATCACAGCGGGGGTCGCGGGGTTGGCATTGCTCTGGCCGAATTCGGAACGCGCGCGGATCGCGAGGCCCGTGCCGGTGGTCCGCACCGCCTGATCGCGCGAGGGATGCAACACGCGCGCCCGTCGGCTTTCCAGTTCGCGGCCCCGTCGCGTTCTGGAGCGAAAGCATTGCTGCCGCGCGACACTACCGCCTGGGTGCTCTCCGACGGCAAGATCGGCGACGAGGTGCAATGTTTCGGGATTGCCGAGGCGCTCGGACTCTCAGCGCAGCGCCGGTTGATTGCACCGCGCGCGCCCTGGCGATGGATCGCGCCCTATGGGCCGGTCGCGCCGCATGAAGCTCCGGCGCGCATCAATAGTCCGATCGCGCCGCCATTTCCGGACATTGTCTTCGCCGCCGGGCGTCAGACCGTTCCCTATCTGCGCCGCGTGCGCGACGAGACGCAGGGGAAAACCTTCACGGTCTTCGTCAAGGACCCTTATACGGGACCTGCAAGTGCGGATGTGATCTGGGTGCCGGAACACGACCGCTTACGCGGCGATAACGTCATCGTCACGACGACGCCGGCAAATCGCGTCGGCGGAGTGCTTGAGGAGCTGCGTTGCTCGCCACCCGATGCGCGCATCGCGGCGCTGCCGCGTCCGCGCGTGGCACTCATTTTGGGTGGCAACAGCGGCAATCATCGATTTGCATCGCGCGATTGCGCTCGGCTGATCGGCATCGCACAGATGCTCGTCGACAGCGGGTGCGGCCTGATGATCAGCCCGTCGCGGCGCACACCCCCTGCCCTGCTCTTCAAGCTGACCGGCCTTTTGGCCGGGGATGCGCGGGCGTTCGTGTGGGACGGCAGCGGCGACAATCCGTATGCGCAAATGCTCGCACATGCAGATCATGTCATTGTCACCGCCGACAGCGTGAACATGGTTGGCGAAGCGGTCGCGACCGGCGTGCCGGTGCACGTTTGTGAACCGAGCGGCGGCCATCGCAAGATCAGCCTCTATATCGATCGGCTGACCGAACTCGGCGCGGTGCGACGCTGGAGGGGCCGATTGGCGTCGTGGAATTACGATCCGATCGACGCGACAAGCTTTATCGCGCGTGAAATCGCCAGGAGATATTTGGCGCGATGAGCCTCGAGGATCGTCACAAGCAGAAGATGGCGCATCGCAAAGCGGTGCAGGATGCCGAAGTTGCGTCCAAGACAATTCTCGAAAAAGGTCTGCTGATCGTCCATACCGGCCCCGGCAAGGGCAAGTCGACCGCGGCGTTCGGTCTTGTCCTGCGCGCGCTTGGGCATGGCTGGAAAGTCGGCGTGGTCCAATTCGTCAAAGGCGCTTGGGATACCGGCGAGCGCCGCATCCTGGAGCGCTTCGACGGCGTCGCGTGGCACACGATGGGCGAGGGTTTCACCTGGGAGACGCAGGACCGCGCGCGCGACGTCGCCGCCGCAACTCGCGCCTGGGACAAAGCGCGCGAGCTCATGGCGGACACGAGCATCCGCCTCGTCGTCCTCGACGAGCTGTCGATCGCGTTGCGTTACGATTATCTGCCGCTCGCCGATGTCATCGCGGCGCTCGCCGAGCGGCGCGGCGATCTGAACATTGTCGTCACCGGCCGGAATGCGAAGCCGGAGCTGATCGAGATTGCCGATCTCGCGACCGAGATGACGCTCGTCAAGCACCATTTCGCCGCGGGCGTGCGGGCGCAGGCGGGAATCGAGTTTTAACCGGCGGAAGGGGCGAATGTGACGGGCGTGCGTTTCCTCCCCGCGGGCGACAGGGCGCTTGTGGTCGAATTCGGCGACCATATCGAGCGCGCCTTGAGCGAGCGCGTGCTGCGCCTTGCCGAGCGGCTTAAGGAGCTGCGCCTGCAAGGCGTGATCGAAACGCTGCCGACCTTCCGCTCGCTGCTCGTGCGTTACGATCCGTCGCAGACGTCCGGCGCGGCGCTGGAAAAGGAGATCGGCGCGCATCTCGAGGACGAAGCCGGCGCGCGGGGCGAGACACGCCTCTGGCACATCCCGGCTTGTTACGACGAGCGCTGCGCGCCCGATCTCGCCGAGGTCGCTCAGCGTACCAAGCTCACGACGACCGAAGTCATCGCGCGGCATTCGGGAACACAGTTCCTGGTCTATGTCGTCGGTTTCGCCGCGGGCTTTCCGTATATGGGCGATCTGCCGAGCGAGCTGGTGCTGCCGCGCCGAACCGACCCGCGGGTGCGCGTCCCCGCCGGCTCGATCGCGATGGCGACGACGCTGACCGGCATTTATCCCCTGGAAAGTCCGGGCGGGTGGCATCTCATCGGCGCCGCACCGATCCGTTTGTTCGATGCACAATGGGAGCGTCCGGCTTTGCTCAGGCCCGGCGATTTCGCCAAATTCGAGCCGGTCGATTTTGCCGAATACGAACGCATCCGCGCCGCTGTCGAAGGCAACGATTACGACGTGCCGTTCACGATGATTGCTGCATGAGTCCGATCCTGCGGGTGAAATCGCCGGGTCTGCACACGACCGTGCAGGACCTCGGTCGCGACGGTTTCGCCGATGTCGGGGTGCCGCCGTCCGGCGCGCTTGACGCCGTCGGCTTGCGACTTGCCAACGCACTTCTCGGCAACAGGCCGGATGCTGCGGCGCTCGAAGTCCTGGTCGGCGGGCCGGAACTGGAAGTGATCGCAGAGAGCGCGCATGTGGCTTTTGTCGGCGGCACGGCGGGAATAAGCGTGCAAGACGCGCATCATCGCAGCATCGCGGCCGGGCGCAGCGTGCATGTCAAGCGCGGCGACGTTGTGAAGATCGGCATGATCGCGGGGAGTTCGTGCGGCTATCTCGCACTCGAGGGCGGGATCGGCGTGCCGCGCGTGCTCGGCAGCGCCTCCACCTATACGCGCGGGACGCTCGGAGGGTTCGAGGGGCGCGCCTTGCGCGCCGGCGATGTCCTGCATGGGGCCGAAACCGAACCTGCAGGCGAAGAACTGGAATTGGCGACTCCGCTCGAGTCCGAGTTCGACGCGCCGATCCGCATCGTGCTCGGGCCGCAGGACGATCATTTCACGCAAGACGCCATCGCAGCGTTTCTCGCCGGCGTTTACATTGTATCCGCGCAGGCCGACCGCATGGGATTTCGTCTCGAGGGACCGGTGCTCGCCCACACGCGCGGCTACAACATCGTCTCCGATGGCATCGTCTCCGGCTCGATCCAGGTGCCGGGCTCGGGTCAGCCGATCGTGCTCATGCGCGACTATCAGACCATCGGCGGCTACCCCAAAATCGCGACGGTGATCTCGCCGGATATTTCGCGGCTCGGGCGGCGCAGCGCCGGCGCGAAGGTGCGTTTTGCAAGAGTGAGCCGCGACGAAGCCGAGGCGGTCTACCGCGACGAAGAAGCTTTTATCGCCGAGCGCATCAAGGCACTGCGCCCGGCGCGCGACGAAGCGAGCCTGAACATCGAAGCGCTTTATGACGAGAATCTGATCGGCGGCATCGTCAGCGCGCGGGAATGATCACACGCCGAGCCAGCGGTGCACGAGCTCGGGGTCCGAGCGCAGCTCCTCCGACGTGCCGTTGAACACGATCGCGCCTTTCGCCAGGATCACGTGACGATCCGAGAGCGACAGCAAGTCCTTCAGGTTCTTGTCGACAACGACGATCGCGACTCCGTTTCCGGCAATAATGCGTAACGTGCGCCAGATGTCCTCGCGCACTTTGGGTGCAAGGCCTTCCGTCGCTTCATCGACCAGGATGATGTCGGGGTTGGACATCAGTGCACGGCCGATCGTCAGCATCTGCTGCTCGCCGCCGGAAAGCTGATTGCCCCAGTTCTTGCGACGCTCGGCCAAGCGCGGAAAAAGCTCGTAAACTTTGTTGCGCTGCCAATCGCGGCGGCCGCCACGGCCAGCGCGCTCGGCGAAGATCAGATTCTCTTCGACCGTGAGATTGGGGAAAATGCCGCGATTCTCCGGCACAAGCGCGAGTCCGGCGCGTGCCATCGCGTTCGCCCGGGCCCCTGTGACTTCTTCTCCATGCAATGAAATCGCGCCGCTGCGCGGCTTCACGAGGCCCATCAGCGTGCGCAGAAGCGTCGTCTTGCCCATGCCGTTGCGCCCGAGGAGGCTCACCGTCTCGCGCGGCCCGACATGAAACGAGACATCGCGCAGGATGTGGCTCGGGCCGTAGAAAGTGTTCAGATTTGTCGCGGCGAGGACCGGCGCGTTCAACTGCGCGGGCTCACAAATAGAACTGGTTTTCGAAGAGAACGCAGCCTTGTGGCCCGGCGCGGAACGGCCCGTGCGGCGCACCGGGCGGCCGGCAGGCGAAGCTCGGTGCGGGAAAACTCTCGAAGCGGGTCCGGTCGTCTTGCGCTGCGACGAGAAGCTCGCCGGAGACGACGAGCACTTCCTCGTAGAAGTCGTGCACGATCAGGGCATCGATCGTCGCACCCGGTGCCCAGCGCACCAGCCGATTGAGGAAACCGCGTTTGTTCGTCTCGTCGAGACCGCCCGCGAGAACCTTTTGCCGCACGCCGGGCGCGATTTCGGTCCAGCCGTCCTCGCCGACACGAAAGAATTCGAGATGCGGCTTGCCGGTTTTGCGATCGAGCTTCATGGAAATCTCATATACCGAGATAGGCGCGGCGGACATCGGCATTGCCGGCGATCTCTTTTGCCGGCCCGCTCATGACGACCCGACCCGTCTGCAAGACATAAGCACGGTCCGCGATCTCCAGAGTCTCGGCCAGGCGCTGTTCGACGATGAGCACCGTCGTTCCCGCTTCACGAATGGTGCGCACGGAATCCAAAATCTCATCGACCAGCTTCGGCATGATGCCTTGCGAGGGTTCATCGAGCATGAGCAGGCGCGGGCGCGTCATCAGCGCGCGGCCGATTGACAGCATCTGCTGCTCGCCGCCCGAGAGGGTCTCGGCTCGCTGGTCGAGCCGTTCCGCCAGTCGCGGAAACAGGTTGAACACCATTTCGAGCGGGGCCTCGCGGTCGCTCTTGCGCCGATGCAGATACGAGCCAAGCCGCAGATTGTCGCGCACCGCCAGCCGCGGGAACAATCGCCGGCCTTCCGGCACCAGCGCGATGCCGAGCATGTTGACGCGATGGGTCGGCGCGCCGGCAATGTCGGCGCCTTCGAACAGAATGCGCCCGGATGCGGGGCGCTCCATGCCGGCGATGGTTTTCAACAGCGTCGACTTGCCGGCGCCGTTGGCGCCGACGACCGCGACGATCTCCGAGGCGCCGACCGAAAGCGAAATGTCGGAAATCGCGACGAGGCCCTCATATGCAGTGGTGAGCGACTGCACTTCAAGCATGGAAGCGATCGCCGAGATAAGCCTGGATCACCTTCGGATCGCGCACGACCGCTTGCGGCGCGCCCTCGACGAGCACGCGGCCAAGGTCAAGCACGATGGCGCGGTCGACAAGAGGCATGACGACTTCCATCACGTGCTCGACCATGACGACGGTCACGCCGATGTCCCTGATCTTGCGCACGAGCTCGACGCCCTTCTGCGCTTCGGCAGGTGTGAGGCCCGTCAGGACCTCATCGAGCAAGAGCAGCTTCGGCTGCGTGGCGAGCGCGCGGGCCACTTCCAGCCGGCGTTTTTCCGGCGGCGTCAGGTCGCGCGCATTGGCGTCCGCGCGCCGCGTCAGCCCAGTGACGTCGAGCACGCGGTAAGCTTCCTCGCGCGCCGCGCGCGTGCTGACATGACGCACCAGCGCGCCGACGACAACGTTTTCGAGCACGCTCATCGTCTCAAAGCTTTTCACCACCTGAAACGTGCGTGCGATGCCGAGCTTGCAGCGCGCCGCCGGCGGCAGGCGGGTGATGTCGTGGCCGTCGAAGCGAATGCGACCGGATGTCGGGCGGTAGGTGCCGGCAACGAGATTGAACAAAGTCGACTTGCCGGCGCCGTTCGGGCCGATCAGTCCCAGGATTTCGCCCTCATTAACGCCGATCGAAATGTCGGCATTGGCGAGAATCCCGCCGAAACGCACCGTAAGCGCTTCCGTCTCGAGGAGCGCGCTCACGGTGGTGCGGGCCGCGTGCGGGTGACAAGCGACAACAAGCCTTCCGGCCGCGCCAGCGCAATGATCATGATCACGGCGCCGTAGAAGATGAGATCGAAGCCCTTGCCGCCGCCGCCCATGTAGCTGCGCGTAAGCTCGGTCAGCGGGATGAGGATGGCGGCACCCACGGCCGGTCCCCACAACGTTCCAATGCCGCCGATGACGGCCGGCAGCGCCATCAACAGCGAGAACTGGAAGACCATGACGCTGTCGGGGTCGATGTAGGAAACGAACTGTGCATAAAAGCTGCCGCCGATCGCGGTGAAGAAGGCGGAAACTGCCGCCGCCGCCATCTTGGATCGGAACACCTGCACGCCGAGGCTTTGCGCAGCGAGCGTATTCTCGCGCACCGCACGCCAGTAATAGCCCCATTTCGAATCTTCGATGAAATACGTGACGAGCCATACGACCGCGGCAAGGCCGAGGGCGAAATAATAGTAGGGCAGTTTCGAGCGCAGGAACGTGAAGGTCGTCCACGAATCGCCGCTGACCGGAATCTGCAGGCCGCTGGCCTCCCCGGCATAGCTCCAATTGAGGAAAAGTATCAGCCCGATCTCGGCAAGCACGATCGTCGCGATAGTGAAGTAGTGGCCGCCGAGACGAAAACACGGCCAGCCGACGATCAGTGCAATTGCCGCCGCGAATATTCCCCCGGCCGCCATGCCGAACCACGGGATGATGCCGAATTTCACGAACAGCAGCGTCGAGGCGTAGGCACCGATGCCGAAGTAAAGCGCGTGCCCGAGGGATATCTGGCCGCAATAGCCCGACAAAATGTTCCAGGATTGCGACAGCGCCGCATACATCACGGTAAGAACGAGGATGTTCTGAATATAGACGTCCTTGATGCCGAGCGGCAGCGCGATCATCACCGCAACGACAGCGGCGGCTATGATCAGCTGATTGCGGCGGCGGAGCTCGAATGCGCTTGCCATCTCAGTGGCCAAACAGTCCGCGTGGCCGCAGGAAGACGACGAGCAGGTAGACGGCATAAATGCCGATCGCCTTCATCGAGGGCTGCAGCACCGTCGCCGAGATCGCCTCGACGATGCCGACGATCACCCCCGCCGCAAGCGCGCCGAAGACGCTGCCGAAGCCGCCGAGCGCCACGGTGACGTAAGCGATCAGCGCGAACGGGCCGCCGACATCGGGATGAATGTAGTAGAAGATCGACAGGATCGCGCCGGCGAGGCCGACCAGCGCCGCGCCGAGGCCCCACCCCATTGCGAAGACGCGGTTGCGATCGATGCCGACGAGGCCGACGGCGCCGGCGTCTTCGCGCGTCGCCTCGAGCGCCCTGCCGAAATCGGTTTTTTTCATCAAGAGCCACAGCGCGCCGAACGCCAGCAACGAAGCCAGCGCCCCGGCGAGCTGCGGCGCCGGCATGTAGACGCCAAACAGCGACAACGTCTGGCCGCCAAGCCAGGATTTCGGGATCGAGCGATAATCTGGCGTGAAGGCGAATTGGGCGAGGCCGCGGATCACGATCGCCAGCCCGAACGTGGCGAAGACCTGCACCATGCCGACATTGGTGCGCGCCCGCATCGCGTGCACGATGATGCCGCGATAGCAGAACGCGCCGACGACGAACATGATCGCCGCGACGATGGGCGAGAGGATCAATGGATCGAGCGACAGCACGACGACGAGACCGAACGTCGCGTACATCGCCGTCATCAGAAATTCGCCATGGGCGAAATTGACGACATCCATGAGACCGAAGATCAGCGACAGGCCGGCGGCAATCAGCGCATAAATGAGCCCCATGAGCAGGCCGCTCATGAGGATTTGCGAGATGTTTTCGGCGGTTAACATGAAGAGCGAAAACGCCGATGTCCCTCCTCCCCCTTGTGGGGAGGGGCAAGGGGTTGGGGTAGCCTCGCCGCGATTGGACCCCCACCCCGATCGCTTCGCGATCGAACCTCCCCATAAGGGGGAGGAGGGTGGGCCGCGTCATTCATGCGCTCAGCTCCACACCACGTCGGCGACCGCATATTCCGCCGGAAATACGGTGACATATTTGTCGCCGCGACGCTGCAGCAGCACCGGCGTGCAATCGTTGTTCTGACCATTCTCATCGAACTTGACGCGCCGCCACGGCATGATCGTCTGGTCGCCAGGCAAATCGGTCGCGGCGAGCGCGTCGCGAATCGCCTGCGGCTCGCCGGTCTTCGAGCGGTTGATCGCGTCTGCCATTATCATTGCGGCGGTGAATTGGCGCGCGGTGAGATCGTTCAGATCCTTGCCCGAACGTGCCTTGAAGAGTTCGTTCACCTTGCCGACCGACGGCTTCTTCTGCGCGAGGTCGAGCGAGAAGGTCGAGCGCGTCATCACGCCCTCACCCTGCGCGCCGATCGCGTTGAACAGCGTCTGCTCGGAGAAGCCCGCATCCTGTGCGAGGATCGCCGGCGGCTTGTAACCGAGTTCGGCCATCGTCTTCATCAGCAGGATAGCGTCGGTCGTGTAGCTCGACGGCATCAGCACCTGCGCGTTCGCGGCTTTCAGCTGCTGCACTTCGGCTGTAAGCGAAGGCGAATTCGATCGATACTTGATGTCGGCGACGACCTTGATGCCCTTCTCGCCGGCGAGCTTGCGCTGCACGTTGGCCGAATCCGCACCGAAGATCGTGTCCTCGTAAAACAGCGCGATCGACTGGACCGGTTTGCCCTTCTTCTTCAGGTCGTCGAAGAAGTCGAACATCGTCTGCGTGAACATCTCGTCGTGCGGCGCGGCGCGGAAGAAGAATTTGAGGCCGCGCCGATGTAGGCTTGGCGACGACGTGTCCGCCCCGAGGAACGGAATCGAATAGCGCTCGGCCGCGACACTCGCGGTATTGGCAACCGCACTCTGGTACGTGCCGATCAGCGCCACGACCTTATCCTGCGTGATCAGCCGCTCGGCTTCGGCGCGTCCCTTCTGCGGATCGCTCTGGTGATCGGCGAAGGTCATGGCCAGCTTGGCGCCGCTGAGATTGGGCAGGCCTTCGGTCTTGGCGAGCGGCAGATCGAGATCGTGCTTGTTGTTGATGACGTCGAGCGCCGTGTCGTAGGCGTGCTTGGCGTCGACGCCGATCTGCGCATTGGCCCCCGACAGCGGATAGAGCCCGCCGATCACGATCTGCTTGCCTTGCGCCTGCGCAAGGCCCGGCGCGAACGCACCCGCAACCGCGCCGCCAACCAGAGCGCCGGCTTCACGCCGTGTAATCTTCGTCTTCATTCTTCTCCCCTTACGCGTTCGACGTTGCGAACTACAGAATTGCCATCCGCGTGTTGCGGATGTCGGTGACAAGCATCGAGCCCGGCGCATGCGTGATGCAAAACGAAGGCCGCGCCCGTCCGATGACGGCCTGGGGCGTGACGCCGCAGGCCCAGAACACCGGCAGCTCATCCGCCTCGATCGGCACCGGATCGCCGAAATCGGGTTTGCGCACGTCTTTGATCCCGATCATCTCCGGCTTACCGATATGCACGGGCGCGCCGTGCACCGCCGGAAAGCGCGAGGTGATCTGGACGGCCCGGATCGCATCGGCCGGTTTGAGTGGCCGCATCGAGACGACCATCGGCCCGCGGAACGGCCCTGCCGGCGCCGTCGGGATGTTCGTCTCGAACATCGGCACTTTGCGGTTCAAGGTAATGTGGCGGATCTCAATTCCGTCCTCGGTCAGCGCCTCCTCGAAGGAATAGGAGCAGCCGATGACGAAGCCGACGAGATCGTCGCGCCAATAGCCGGTCACGTCGTCGGTCTCGGCGACAAGCTCGCCGTCGCGCCAGACCCGATAACCCGGAACGTCGGTGCGCAGGTCCAAATCCTCACCGAGCGCCGGCACATACGGGCTGCCGGGCTCCGATATGCCGATCACCGGGCATGGCTTCGGATTGAAGGCGCAGAAGCGCTGGAAATCTGCGGCGTATTCGCTGGGCAGGATGGCGAGGTTACCTTGGACGTAGCCCGGCGCGAGGCCGGCGGTCGTGCCGGTGACCGCGCCCGAGCGGATGAGGTGGCGCGCGGCGACGGGATCGTCGGCGCGGTGACGGATTTCCGGGGCGGCTTTGGCGAGGGCGGGCATGTCCCAATCCGACCATGTCGCAATGCAAATGTCTAATGGCCAAAGGGCTTAGCCGCAGAGCCCTCATCCCCATTATCCCGGCCCAACCCACCTCGCGACTCGGTTGCGAAGGTCGTAAGAGCAGGCCATGCGTGGTCCTCGCGTCTTCACGATCCCACCGGGAGTCGATTTCCTGCGCGTTTTCTCCCGCGCGCTCCTCGATGGCGAGATCGTCGCAAGCCTTTCCGCGGCAGGCGACCCGCTCGCGCTCGCGCGCACGACCATTTACGTGCCGACGCGGCGCTCGCGCAGCGCGCTCGTAGACGCGCTGCGGCAGGAGATCGGCAAGCCTGCCGCCATCCTGCCGCGCATCCTGCCGCTCGGCGCGATGGAGGCGAGCGAGGCGCCCTATTTCGACGAAAGCGCGGCGGAGGCGCCGGCACCCGACCTGCCGCGCGCTATTCCCGAGACCGAACGCCGGCTGCTTCTCGCCGATCTCGTCTTGAAATGGGCCGAGGGCGTTAAAGACGCGATCATCTCGATCGATGAGCACGGCCGGCGCAGCCATGATCACAACGAAACGCTCGTCGTGGCCACGACGCCGGCCGATGCATGGTCGCTCGCCGGCGACCTCGCCGGGCTGATCGACGAGCTGATCATCGAAGACGTCCCCTGGAAGAGCGTCACCGATGCCGGCAGCGGAGAGTTCGATCGATTCTGGCGCATTACGACGGACTTTCTTGACCTTGCAATCAAGCTGTGGCCGCAAATTCTTCAGGAGCGCGGCTCCGTTGATCGTGCCACGCGGCAGGCCGCTTTTGCGAAGCGCGAAATCGCGCGACTGCGCGGGGAGGCGGCGGGCGGTCCGGTGATCGCACTTGGATCAACCGGCACGAACAAAGCGACGGCGCGTCTGCTCGCCGCCATCGCGCACCATCCGCAAGGCGCGGTGGTGCTGCCCGGACTGGACCGCGACGTCGATGATCAGTCCTGGGGCGAGATAGCCGACGCTCGCCCGGACCGTGCCGAAAGCGGATTCGGCCATCCGCAGGCCGCACTGAAGCGGCTGATCCCGGTGCTCGGGATCGCTCGCCGCGACGTCATTGAGCTCGGGTGCCCGCGGCCGGCGCTTGCGGCGCGTACGCGCCTCCTTGCAGAGGCGCTGCGCCCCGCCGACACGACAGATCATTGGCGCGAATTCCAATCCGCCTTCGCCAAGTCCTTCGAACCTGCTCTGGAGGGAGTAACGATTGTTGAGGCGGCGCACGAGGGCGAAGAGGCGCTGGCGCTGGCGATCCGCATGCGCGAGGCGCTGGAAGCGCCCGACGTGACATGCGCCTTGATCACGCCGGACCGCGATCTCGCCCGTCGCGTCCGCGCCGAGCTTAAACGCTGGAACATCGATGTCGCTGATTCCGGCGGCGAGCCGCTCGGGCGGACATCTCATGGTACCTTTGCGCGGCTCGTGCTCGCGGCCGCGCGCGAGGAGAATCGCGCCGCGCTCGTGGCACTGATCGACCACCCGCTCGCCGGTTTTGGCCGGCGACGCCGGGAGATTGAGGACTGCGCCGCTTCGCTCGAAATTGGCGTGTTGCGCGCCGGCTTGCCGCAAACCTCCGATGTTGCCGAATTGCTCGCCGCCGCAAAGCGCGCGGCAAACGATCGGCACGCCCATCCCGCGGCAAGGCGAATATCCCCGGCGCAATGGCGCGCGATCGAGGACTTGCTGCAACGGATCGCCCAAAGTCTCGCGCCGCTGCGCAAGCGGGACACGCCCGCCGATCTGCAATGGTGGATCGCGAC
>JAFASC010000286.1 GCA_019244955.1 Methylobacteriaceae bacterium
GCGGCAAGCTTTTCGCCGGATGCAGGCTCGGCAATGGCATGGCTTGTGACCATCGCGCGCAATAGAGCAATCGACGTTCTCCGGCAGAAGCCGCCGCTCGCGGCCACCTCCGGCGACAAGCCGCACCCCTATGACAGCATTGCCGATCCAATCGACAGCGAGGCGCGCCTCAACGAGGCCGCGGCGCTGCGCAACTGCCTCGGCGCCATCGAGGAGCCGACTCGCAGCTGCATCCTGCTCGCCTATTATGAAGGCTTTTCCCGCGACGAGCTCGCCGCGCGCTATGCGACGCCGGTCAACACGATTAAGAGCTGGCTGCATCGCGGCCTCGCCAGCTTGCGCAATTGTCTGGAGGCCGCCGCATGAACGGCGATCTCGAAAACCTCGCGGGCGAATATGTGCTCGGCACGCTAGATGGCGCCGAGCGCGTCGAATTCGAGCGCCGGCTCGCCACCGAACCGAATGCGCGCGAAGCAGTCGCGCGTTGGCACGAGCGACTTGCGCCATTGGCCGAAACGATTGAGCCGGTCACGCCGCCAGCACGGGTGTGGCAAGGCATCGAGGCGCGCCTTGAAGCGCCGCGCGAACGCAAGGTCGTGCCGTTTGAGGCCGTCGAAAAGATGCGCCGGAAAATCTGGTTCTGGCGCAGCGCAAGTGCTGCGGCAGCTGCATTGGCGGCTGCACTTGCTTTCTTCGTGATCGATCGCGAGCTTCTTCCACCCAGCCGCGAAGGCAAGTCCTACGTCGCCGTCGTCAATCGCGGCGGCGAGACGCCTGCTCTCATCATCCGCGTCGATACCGCGTCGCACACAGTTTATGTGCGCCCGCTCGCGGCCGAAGCCCCGCCCGATAGAAGCCTGGAGCTCTGGTACATCAATGCCGGACAGGCGCCGAAATCGCTCGGGCTGGTGCAGACCGCGCCGGCGCGCGTACCGCTGCCGGACGATCTGGCACGCAACAAGGTGACCCTCGCCGTCACCTCGGAGCCGCCGGGCGGCTCGCCGACGGGTGCGCCCACCGGGCCGATCGTCTATTCAGGGGAATTGTTTGCGGAATGATGCGGAAAAGGCGGGCCAAGATCGATGGACACCCGAATAGTCGCGCTGCGTGACCGCAAGGACCTGGTGCCGACGGTCGCGAAGTGGGCACACGAGGAATTCTGGAGTTATGCCGGCCGCACGCTGGAGCAAACCCAGGTGCTGTTCACGCCGGTGCCGCGGCAAACCTGGCTGCCGCGCACGTTCGTGCTGATGCAAGGCGAGAGGCCGGTCGGCACGGTGTCGATCGTCGAGCACGATCTCGACCTGCGGCCCGACCTCGCGCCGTGGCTTGCGTCTCTCGTCGTCGACCGCGCCGCGCGCGGCCGCGGCCATTCGCGTACGCTCGTCAAGTTCATCGAGGATTTTGCGCGCGACAACGGGGTCGATAGATTGTGGCTCTTCACCTGGTCGGCGGAAGGCCTTTACGCCAAACTCGGTTGGCGCGCGGCAGAACGGCTCGGGCGCAACGGGCGCGACATCGTCGTGATGAACAAAGACCTCGCGGATGATGCCCAACACTGAGCGCACATTCGACGCGGTGATCGTCGGCGCCGGGCTTGCCGGCATTTACATGCTCTACCGCCTGCGCGGCTTGGGTATGTCCGCGCGCGTCTTCGAGGGCGGCAGGGTGTCGGCGGCACCTGGTACTGGAACCGCTATCCCGGCGCGCGCTGCGATGTCGAGAGCATGGATTACTCCTACTCCTTTTCCGACGAGCTGCAGCAGGAGTGGCGCTGGAGCGAGCGCTATGCGAGCCAGCCGGAAATCCTCGCCTACATCAATCATGTCGTCGACAGGTTCGATCTGCGGCGCGATATCGAGTTCGATACGCGCATTTTCGCCGCAGCCTTCGACGAGGCGACGAGCCGCTGGAGCCTTGCGACGCAAGAGGGCGAAACAGTCACCGCGCAATTCTGCATCATGGCGACGGGATGCTTGTCGGCGGCGCAAATTCCCGGCTTTCCAGGCATCGAGACCTTCGAAGGGAAGCGCTATCACACCGGTCATTGGCCGCATGAGGGCGTGGATTTTTCCGGTCAGCGCGTTGCGGTCATCGGGACAGGCTCCTCCGCGATTCAATCGATTCCGATCGTTGCCGAGCAGGCGGCGCATCTGTTCGTTTTTCAACGCACGCCTAACTTCGCCGTCCCTGCCCACAACGCGCCGCTCGATCCGGAGCACGAGCGGCAGGTGAAGGCGAATTATGCGGAGTTCCGCCGCAAAGCGCGCGAGTCCCGCATCGGCTTCGTGGTCGAATCGCGCGAGGAATGCGCGCTGGACGTTCCGCAAGAGGAGCGGCAGCGCGAATATGAGAAGCGCTGGACCCGCGGCGGCCTCGGTTTCGGCGCGACCTTCGCCGACCTGCTAACCGACAAGGCGGCGAACGATACGGCCGCGGAGTTCTTCCGCGGCAAGATTCGCGCGATCGTCCGCGACCCCGCGACTGCCGAAGCGCTCGTGCCGAAGGATTATCCGCTCGGCACCAAGCGTCTTTGTGTCGACACCAACTATTACGAGACGTTCAATCGCGACAACGTCACTCTAATCGATCTGCGGAAAAACCCGATCGAGGCGCTGACGGCGCAAGGCGTGCAGACGCGCGACGCGCATTACGAGGTCGACGCAATCGTTTTCGCCACCGGGTTCGACGCCATGACCGGCGCATTGTCGAAGATCGATATTAGGGGACGCGCCGGGGAGAGCTTGCGCGAGAAGTGGCAAGCGGGCCCGCGCACCTATCTCGGGATCGCCGCAGCCGGGTTCCCGAACCTGTTGCTCATCACCGGCCCGGGCAGCCCGTCGGTCCTCAGCAACATGATCGTGTCGATCGAGCAGCACGTCGACTGGATCGCCGACTGCATCAAGTATCTGCGCGAACATGATCTCACGACAATCGAAGCGACGCTTCCGGCGGAGGATGCCTGGGTCGAGCACGTCAACGAGGTCGGCCACATGACGCTCTATCCGCGGGCGAAGTCCTGGTACATGGGCGCCAACATTCCCGGCAAGCCGCGCGTCTTCATGCCGTATATTGGCGGCGTGGGCGCCTATCGCCAGAAATGCGATGAGGTCGCCGCCC
>JAFASC010000009.1 GCA_019244955.1 Methylobacteriaceae bacterium
GCAGAGCAACTCACGGCGGCGTGTATCCTGATAGAGCTCGATGGCCTCGCCCGGCGCATGGTGCTTTGCCCGCCAGGGCTCAGCGACAAGGATCTCACCGGAATTGTCCGGCAGGCGGAAGTCGATGCGATTATCTGCGATGAAGACCGCCTGGCGCGCTGGAACGGCGTAGTGCCGCAGGTAATCGCGTATCGCGAACCGTCACGGCCCCTATTACCAGGTCCGGCAGACGCGGTGGAAACCGAATGGGTGCTCACGACATCCGGCACCACCGACGCCCCGAAGCTCGTCGTCCATACTTTGCGCGGACTCGTCGGGGCAATTGCACACGTCACGCCGCCTGCACGACCGCTAGTTTGGGCGACGTTCTACGATATTCGCCGCTATGGCGGCCTGCAGATTTTTCTCCGTGCAATTATTGGCGGCTCCTCTATGGTCTTTTCGCATGCGGATGAGCCGCTCGAGGAGCATTTGCGTCGGCTCGCCGGTTGCAGCGTCACTCATATCTCCGGAACGCCCTCGCATTGGCGCCGCATTCTCATGTCGCCTGAACGTCGGCGGATGGCGCCCGATTATGTCCGCCTTTCCGGAGAGATCGCCGACCAGGCCCTTCTCGACGCTCTCAAGAAAGCGTTCGCACCCGCGTCGATATCGCATGCTTACGCCTCAACCGAAGCCGGCGTTGCCTTCAATGTGACGGATGGGCTTGAGGGTTTTCCTGCGAGCTTCGTATCGCAATCGCCCGACGGCGAAGTGCAGATGAACATCATTGACGGTTCGCTGCGCATTCGATCGGATCGAACCGCGCGCAAGTATCTGGGAACAGCCGATAAACTCCGCGATGCCGACGGCTTCGTCGACTCGGGCGATATGGTCGAGCAACGCGGCGACCGCTACCACTTTGTCGGACGGCGCGGTGGGATCATCAATGTCGGCGGGTTGAAAGTGCACCCGGAAGAAGTCGAGTCGGTGATCAACACGCATCCCTGCGTGCGTATGTCGCGCGTGAGTGCGCGAAAAAGCCCTATCACCGGCGCGCTGGTGCAAGCGGAAATCGTGCTCAATGCCGGCGGGCGCGGCATGGCTGATGACATTGCGCAGGAGATTTCGGCGTTCTGCCGAGCAAAGCTCGCACCGCACAAAGTTCCGGCGCGAATCAAGCTGGTCGATCAGCTCGCCGTGACTTCGGGCGGAAAGCTAGCCCGTCCCAATGGCTAACGTGATCGTCACGGGCGGCAGCCGCGGCATCGGTCTCGCAATCGTGCAGACCTTGGCCGCGAACGATCATACCGTCGTTGCCATCGCGAGGCAGGAAACAAAAGACTTGGCCGCGGCAAGGGAGCGGTCGCCCGATTCGATATACTTCGTGCCATTCGATCTCAGCCAGGTCGGGAAGCTTCATGAGCTCGCTCGTGGAGTGCGCGAGCGCTTTGGTCCGATTTATGGATTGATCAATAACGCGGGGCTTGGAACGGAGGGCATTTTGGCTACTATGCCGGAATCCAGTATCGAAAAGCTTATCGAGCTCAACACGCTGGCGCCCATCATACTCACGAAATACGTAGTGCGGAGCATGATGAACGAAGGTGCCGGGCGAATCGTCAACATTTCTTCGATCATGGCGAGCACAGGATACAGCGGGCTTTCGGTGTACGGCGCGACGAAGGCGTCGATGATCGGTTTCACCAAATCACTGGCCCGCGAAGTCGGCGCTCTCGGCATTACCGTCAATGCCGTCGCGCCCGGCTTCCTGGAGACCGAGCTCACGGCTTCGATGAACGAGGCGCAGCGTAAGCAGATCGAGCGGCGCAGCGCCCTGCGGCGCCTCGCCGGCGTCCAGGACGTTGCCGAGGTGGTCTCGTTCCTGCTCAGCGACAAAGCCGGAAATATCACGGGAACGGTACTTACGATTGACGCCGGCGGGACCGCTTAAGGACGGCGTCAGGTCGCGAATCTGAAGTGCATGACGTCGCCATCCGCGACCACGTAGTCGCGGCCTTCGAGCCGGAACTTCCCAGCTTCACGCGCGCCGGCTTCGCCGCCGAGCGCAACATAATCATCATAGCCGATCGTCTCGGCGCGAATGAAGCCCTTCTCGAAATCGGTGTGGATGACGCCCGCGGCCTGCGGCGCGCGCGTGCCTTTCTCGACCGTCCAGGCGCGCGTCTCCTTCGGTCCGGCGGTGAAGTACGTGATGAGATGCAGAAGGCCATATCCGGCACGGATCACGCGGTTCAAACCAGGCTCGGATAACCCGACTGCGTCGAGATATTCGGCCTGCTCGTCGGCAGAGAGTGTGGCGATTTCGCTCTCGATTTGCGCCGAGACGACAACAGCGACGGCGCCCTCCTCTGCGGCGCGCTTCTCCACTTGCGCCGAGAACGCATTGCCTTTGGTGGCGGAAGCTTCCTCGACGTTGCAGACGTAGAGCACCGGCTTGGACGAAAGGAGCCCGAGCTGATTGAACGCCCGGCGTTCTTCCTGCGCAATATCGGCCGCCCGCGCCGGATGCCCCTCGCGCAGAAGCTCCAGGCAGCGCCCCATCAAGGCGAATTGCTCTTTGGCTTCCTTGTCGCCGCTCTTCGCCTTCTTCTCGATTGCGCTAATGCGTTTTTCGAGGCTGTCAAGATCGGCCAGCATCAGCTCGGTCTCGATCGTCTCAATGTCGCGGATCGGATCTACGCCCCCTTCCACATGCGTGACATCGCTGTCCTCGAAGCAGCGCACGACGTGGGCGATCGCATCGCATTCACGGATATTGGCGAGGAACTGATTGCCGAGCCCCTCACCCTTCGAGGCGCCGCGCACGAGGCCGGCAATGTCGACGAAGGTGAGCCGCGTCGGGATGATCTCTTTCGAGCCGGCGATACGCGCAAGCGCATCCAACCGCGGATCCGGGACCGCGACATCTCCCACATTCGGCTCGATCGTGCAGAAGGGGTAATTCGCCGCCTGCGCCGCCGCGGTCTGCGTCAGCGCGTTGAAGAGTGTCGACTTGCCGACATTGGGCAGGCCGACGATGCCGCATTTGAAACCCATGAAAGCTTTTCGTCCGGTGGGCGGGAGGGGTAAGCCCCAAGGAGCGTGGCGCTTTCCGAGTTTCGCCGCGGCGTGTCAAGCGGGCCTGCGTGCCTTGCCTGCGGGCCTCACGTGGTATAGTGGCCCTCGCTTTCCCGCCGCACGGGCCGGCGATCCGGCGGACGGGGAAATCCGCGGAGGGGTGGCCGAGTGGTTGAAGGCGCACGCCTGGAAAGTGTGTATACCGGAAACGGTATCGCGGGTTCGAATCCCGCTCCCTCCGCCACGACTTAGGTCATTCCAGGGACTACGCGTTTCGTCCTGGCGACGGCGGAATTTCGTCGGTCTTTCCGGGGCTTTGCCGGCGTCAGTTTCATAGGAGGTTATGCAGAGACGGTGCAAGGCCAGTTTTGCGCGATACTGGCGCATTTGTCTCGCAAGGCGCACATGGCGAGTACGGGCGTCTCCTCGAGACTCTCGGCTAGCTGGCAGTCAGCCGGCGCTGAGCACGCGAAGAACGGAGTAAAGCCGCTTCAATCCGCCGGGCGGAGCTGGACTGGGATTGAGTCGCACCAGCCTGAAACTTGCGGGACGATCGTTGTCGACGGCTGGTCCCATCAGGCTGATGCCAACGAGCGACGCTGGTCGCTCCAGTCAAGCGGGAAGCGGGTG
>JAFASC010000111.1 GCA_019244955.1 Methylobacteriaceae bacterium
CGGGACGCCGGGTCACCGATCCTAATTTTTATTTTGCCGGTTTCCCGGCGTCCACGTGACGGCGATTTCTGACGTCCGCGTCCCGCATGCTGTCGATCTGGAACGAACCGGAGATCGCCGCCCGTTGCGGCGGACGATTCCTGTACAAGAGCTCCAGTCGCTGCCGCCCGGTCGTAGTGCCGGGCGGGCGGTTGCACTGGGCTCCAATGCCAGTGCGGGCCGATTGTCTCGGTCCGCCGCCCATCCCCGCGGCAACGACGGGAATTGAGCCGGCATGAAGCCGTTCCGCGAAAGCCTCCCGAGGCGCAGGACCGGTTAGTTCCCACGCCGCAGGCGCCGCTTCCCGCCCGCGCGGCCGGCACCGGACCGGCCGCGCCCTTGATGGGCGGGAATGCGCGGGTATCTAGGATTATTTTCGAAGGAAGCCAATCCTATTTCGCGAAATTTTTACAGGTCGGTCATTGGGAGGAAGCGCAACGGACGTAGCCTGTCGCTCACTGTTCGGAAAACACGCCGGGCTTTTTACGCCATTCATCCCAGCTAATAAGGCGGTCGTCAGGGAATTTCTTAAGCACGCGCCTCTCTCCGTTTTGCCTGGCAAGCCGGTTTGTGTTCCAAGCGCTCTGACCGCCAATTCGAACTCCTTCATAGATGGCGGTCTTTTTTGCTGAAGGGACCTTCGAGTCCTCCATTGCAATCAATAGAATTTTGTCGGCTGTCTCCCGAGCTACAGGCTGAAACCAATACAAGTAATCATGAGCGATAGCTGCATAGGCATACCGTCCGGTGGGAGGCAGAACACTCCAAAGTGGCTGTGGTATGCTGGCTAAGTCAGTGACAAATCCTTTTGGAACGTCGACTTTCTGGAAGCTTTGTCCAGCATTGGGCTCCCATACCAACTCATCGGTGATGTAGTAATAATCCCAATCCCCGAATGGGATTACGGTCGGGATCGACGTGATTTTACAAACCTTGTGACCAGGGCTCGGTTCAAAACACGACGGTTTGCTTTTTCGCAGCTTAGGGAGGGCGGCCCGCATAAAGGCTGCCTTGGCGCTATCTGCCGCTGAGGCCGGATCAAATAGGTTTGGGCTCAAGGTAACCGCGCCTAGCGCGGATAAAAGCTGGCGACGATCGCATTTCATTGTGCAATCCTCCCCACTTTACGATGAGGCCACAGGATGCAGAAGCTAGGCTACATAACTCTTGCGTGTTTGCAACCGGATTGAGAATGGACCGAGATGGGCGTTTGTCGCCGGCTATATTGGAGCGATTGCCCTGCACACGATGGTGATGCGCGACTCGCTCGCTTCAGGGGAGGGCGGCCTGCGCTTCGCATCCGCCCGAAAAGTGCACTTTGCGCCGCCGATGTTTCGCGCGGCGCCCTTCGGCGGTTGTCGGATCAGCCGATGCGAAAAAAAGGGCGGCTGGGCGGGGTCTGCCCTGCGGCGCAATCAGCGCTTCACTTCAATTCGTCCGCGATCTCAGCAAGCTTCGCGAGATGCCGCAGGAGGCCGCTCTTCAGCGGACGATTGCCATGAATCGGCACGGATAGCCGCACTGTGCTCGCCTCCCGGCCATAGATGCATGACTGCCGCTGACGCGCAGCAATCGCCAGCCGTGCTGCTCAAGCAAGCGCGCGAAGTCGCGCCCGGACAGCGTCTTCATACGGCTATTTCGAGAACGCGCTCCTTGCCGCCCGGCTGCGGGGGCGCAACGTCGACCGAGAGGCAGCCTTCGATGGCCTCGCGCAGATTGCGCATCAGCTCGTCCATCGTTTCGCCCTGCGTCGCGCAACCGGGAAGGGCCGGCACTTCCGCCCAAAACCCGCCTTCATCCGCTTCGTGGACGATGACTTTGATTTTCATGTCACGTTCGCTTGGCTCTCGTCGGACCGATTTAACCCATTCTCGCCGCCCACGGGAGGGGTGGGGAAATGAGTGCTGCGCAGATGGCGAACTCCCCTGAATTCTCGCCCCAAATCCCCTTGCGAGGCGCCCCAAGAATCCTCACATGAGCTTCATCGGGGACCGGGCGGCCGAGAGGGAAATCCTCTCCCGTCCCGCCCAATCTGGCCGTGCGCGCTTCGGGCCGCGGCCAAGGTCTTGCGAAAGAGAGGATTTACACAATGGCCAAAATCATCGGTATCGACCTCGGCACGACGAATTCCTGTGTCGCGGTCATGGAAGGCTCGACCCCAAAAGTCATCGAGAACTCGGAAGGCTCGCGGACGACCCCGTCCATCGTCGCCTTCACCCAGGACGGCGAGCGCCTCGTCGGCCAGCCGGCCAAGCGCCAGGCGGTCACCAATCCGGAACGCACGTTCTTCGCCATCAAGCGGCTCATCGGCCGCACCTTCGACGATCCCATGACCAAGAAGGACATGGGTCTCGTCCCCTACAAGATCATCAAGGGCCCGAACGGCGACGCCTGGGTCACCGCCGACGGCAAGCAGTACTCGCCCTCGCAGATCTCCGCCTTCGTCCTGCAGAAGATGAAGGAAACGGCCGAGGCGCATCTCGGCGGCCCGGTCACCCAGGCGGTGATCACGGTGCCCGCCTACTTCAACGACGCGCAGCGCCAGGCGACGAAGGACGCCGGCAAGATCGCCGGGCTCGAGGTCTTGCGCATCATCAACGAGCCGACGGCCGCCGCGCTCGCCTACGGCCTCGACAAGAAGGGCTCCGGCACGATCGCGGTCTACGACCTCGGCGGCGGCACGTTCGACGTGTCGATCCTCGAGATCGGCGACGGCGTGTTCGAGGTGAAGTCGACGAACGGCGACACGTTCCTCGGCGGCGAAGACTTCGACATGCGCTTGGTCGAGTATCTCGCGGCCGAGTTCAAGAAGGAGCAGGGCATCGATCTGACGAAGGATAAGCTCGCGCTGCAGCGCCTGAAGGAAGCTGCGGAGAAGGCGAAGATCGAGCTCTCCTCGGCGACGCAGACCGACATCAACCTGCCCTACATCACCGCCGATGCTTCGGGTCCGAAGCACATGACGATGAAGCTCACCCGGGCGAAATACGAGTCGCTCGTCGACGATCTCATCCAGCGCACGGTCGAGCCCTGCCGCAAGGCGTTGAAGGACGCGAACCTCACCGCGGGCGAGATCAACGAAGTGGTGCTCGTCGGCGGCATGACCCGCATGCCGAAAGTGCAGGAGGTGGTGAAGCAGTTCTTCGGCAAGGAGCCGCATAAGGGCGTCAACCCCGACGAAGTCGTCGCCATCGGCGCGGCGGTCCAGGCCGGCGTCTTGCAGGGCGACGTCAAGGACGTGCTGCTCCTCGATGTCACGCCGCTGTCGCTCGGCATCGAGACGCTCGGCGGCGTGTTCACGCGGCTCATCGACCGCAACACGACGATCCCCGCGAAGAAGAGCCAGGTGTTCTCGACGGCGGAAGACAATCAGACCGCGGTGACGATCCGGGTCTTCCAGGGCGAGCGCGAGATGGCGTCGGACAACAAGCTCCTCGGCCAGTTCGATCTCGTCGGCATTCCGCCGGCGCCGCGCGGGATGCCGCAGGTGGAAGTCACCTTCGACATCGACGCGAACGGCATCGTCAACGTGACGGCGAAGGACAAGGCGACCAACAAGGAGCAGCAGATCCGCATCCAGGCCTCGGGCGGCCTGTCCGAAGCCGACATCGACAAGATGGTCAAGGACGCGGAAGTGCACGCGGCCGAGGACAAGAAGCGCCGCGAGCTCGTCGACGCCAAGAACCAGGGCGAGGCGATGGTGCACTCGGCCGAGAAGTCGCTAAGCGAATACGGCGACAAGGTCTCCGAGGCTGACAAGAGCGCGATCGAGAGCGCCAAGACCGCGCTGAAGAGCGCGCTCGAAGGCGACGACGTCGAGGCGATCAAGGCGAGGACCAACGATCTCGTCCAGGCTTCGATGAAGCTCGGCGAGGCCATGTACAAGGCGCAGCAGGGCGCCGGCGGTCCTGACGGCGGCGCGCCCGGCGCCGGCGGCGAAGGCGGCGGCTCGCACGAGGCGAAGAACGACGACGTGATCGATGCCGACTTCAAGGAAGTCGGCGGCGACAAGAAGTCGGCGTAAATCGCATCAGCCCGAAAGGTGCGTGCGCCGCTGATGTTCGAGCGGCGCACCCAAAGCGGCTTTCGGATGAGCTGATGCGAAGAGAAGTTTTAGTACTGAGTGAGCTCTGAGTAGTGGGGCCCGGCGGCGACGCCGGGCCTTTTTTGTTATGAGACGCGGTCGAGCGTGCGATTGCGCGTGAAGCGCCAACACGCATCCGATCGCATCGCAGACGAAGCGCGCGGCAGTCATTGTGGAAGGCGATATGCATGCGTCCGCTGCCGGCAAGATCACCCGGTCGGCGGACATCAATCTCACGCAACCCGTGCACACCATCCTTGGCGGAACGCTCGGCACCGGAGATATCGGATTCCCCTCCGCACACCGCAGCGTGCAATCGAGTCCGTCGCTCGTCCTCGACATGGATCAGGCATTGACGCCGACCGAGAAGAACGGCTTCACGCTGATCGATATCGAGCCGGACAAGATGACGTTCTCGATTTTTCTGTGGCGTCCGCCGCAGCCGATCGAGGAGATCGACACGATGTCTCCGGCGCTCGTCTATGAGGTGGCGCAACAGCAGTGAGGGCGGGGTTGTTTCAATGGTTCGACGCGTCATGGCCGGGCTTGGCCCGGCCATCCACGACACTGCGCACGAACGCTGCTCATTAGCTCTCCCTCCCCTGATGGAGGGAGTCGCCAACGATCAACCGCGCTCTCACAGGCTCATCTTTGCATGCGCGACGCGCTTCCCTCGCCGCGAGGCTCTCCTCAGGTCAAGGCCGCGCAGATCTGGGTCCGCGCGCCGGCTTCGTAGAAGCCGGCATGAGGCATAGACGACGAACGCTCACAGACGCTACGCTCTGTCGTACGAAGATGCCCGATGCCATCAGAATCGCATGGGCTGCCCGGACAGAGAAGCAGAACCCGTTATCGATCTGCAGAATGTCGACGCGTGCAAGCGCCTCGTTCAATAATTGCCGTCAAGGACAGGTGAGTGAGGTGCCTCGATCTTGATCGTGTCATTTCCGCTTGCTAGCCGAAGCTTTGGACGTCGCATCAATGACTATGATATCCGAGGCCCTTGCACCTCGGTCAGTTCGCATCTGCTTGATCTTACGAATTTCGTTTAGTTTATGACCGAGGTCTCCGTAGTCTATGATCACAAAGATGGCGAACTCAGTTTGCGAGGCCGCTCTATAAAATTCTAATTGCTTCTCGTACCCATGCACGACACTGCCGCCAGAGCGCTTCATCTCCACCAGCACCGGCGCGCTATACCCGGATGAAAACTTAAAATCGATTGGTCCCCCACCCATATTAGCTTCCGGCGAGATGTCCACGTTGTTCGCCTTGCAATAAGCGTCTGCAATCGCGTAATAAATAAGCTGAGCTGCTCGCTCTTTCTTCGGTTTTCCCGCAATCCACAACTCTTCCCAAAGATTGCCGTTTTCGACATGGCGTTTGAAGAGATTGAGGGTGTCGAGGACGATTCGGGTGATCTCTTGTGGTCCGCGCGTTAGGTCATAACTCTGCGCTTGTTTGAGTTCTTCAAACCCGTTCGCAAAAATTTCTCTGAGTCGATAATAACCTAGTGCGTCAAGGTTGGGATCGTAGCTCGTCGCGTTCGCCTTGACGGTGGCAGAAAAGCTCTGAAATCGTCGGCCGATCCCATAGCTGCGCGCCTCAGCGCCAGCTTGCGGTCAGCCACAGTGGGCTGGATAAGTCCGCCGAGGAACCTGTTTACCCTCTCGCGGATACGGGCATTTTGAAGTACGAGCCTCTCAATTTCGGACCAATCGTTGGCCACAGGAAGGTCTCGTACAATATCACGGGGGACCAACACGATCGGGACTCTTTTCCTGTTAGTCTGGAAGGCCGGGAGCCTATGTCGCTCACTTACATCATTATCTCGTACAGGAATTTTGTTTGACAGACAGAACTCCTCAGTTATCGCGGCGAGATCCTCCATGATAACGCGAGTAGTGAAGTCGCTGATGGTATCAGGTCCGACATCCTCCTCGAAAAATCCCATTAGAGAGATCATCTCCGGATCGTCAGCACCAAGCTCGATAATCTCTTTGGACGTCCGCAAAATCGCTTGGCGAATGTGCTCGGGCCGCGAACTACCAGACCTTCCGCTGCTTCCGTACCCAAGGCCATTTTCAGGCAGTTCGCGCAGATCAAGTTGCCGCCGAGCACCCTTCCAGGCCGCGTCATTGTTTTGCCTTGAAATGGCTAGCAGTCGCACAAAACTTCGGAAATGTGCTCGGAAGTTCTGGATCGCCTGAGTATTAATCCGCGGATTGGACGATTTCTCGAGTAGCACGGGATCAATGAAGAGTGGCGTGTCCACGTCCATAAAGGGGTGAATCAGACCGGCACGCTCCAGAACGTCAGCCGAAATACGGAAGTATTTCGAGAACAAGGTAGGGTTCTTGATCCTCGCCACGCAATCTCTCCTAGAATTGTCCCCTTTTACCACAACCGACGCCGGAAGAGGGTTCGAGCGAAACAATTCCCTTGACTACGCAGAAAATAATCCTATACTCCTTCCCGTTCCCGTCCCGCAGAGGGCGTCTCTAGAGCGATCTTGAACGCGGGCGGGGATCGGCGCCCGCGCGCGCGGCCTATCCAGCCGCGCTCCCGGGAGGTCCTTGCAAACGGGTGTCTTGTCCAAGCCCCGCGCGCGGTGACGAACTGCGTGCGTGGAGGAGGATAAGCGCCGAGTTGCCCGCCCGTCCGGCAATACGACCGGTCCGCCCCTAGAGGGCTTAAGCGGGGTTAGGTGGTGGAAACGCCAAACCGGCCCCCCGAAGATGCGGGACGCAGGGGACAGAAATCGCCGACACGCGGGACGCCGGGAACCGGCTCTTGTGTTCAAAGGATCGTGACCTGGCGTCCCCGTGTCCTCTCAACTTCTTAGCGCCACGGGCGCGACAAGGATGACGCGCGCCTCGTCGGGAGCGCTCCTTCCCCATCGCTGCCAAGTGTACGCAGGCAGCGTAAGCTTGCCTGCGGTGCGGGAGAAGGTGTCGTTGCGAAGCAACGACGAGGGGTCGATGAACCGAGTCCCCCTCACCCGGCCTGCTTCGCAGGCCACCCTCTCCGACGAGGGGAGAGGGTGCGCCAACCCCAGCGACCCGCTGGTTTTTTGCGCATCAGCTGATCCGAAAACCGCCGAAGGACGCCGCTCGAAACATCGGCGGCGCAAATGCACTTTTCGGGCTGATGCGACTACCCCGTAACGCCGCCGATCTTGCCCGCCGCAATCACCGCCTGCGTGCGGCTCTCGACGCCGAGCTTGGTCAGAATCGCCGAGACATGCGCCTTCACCGTCGCCTCCGACACCGATAGCTCGTAGGCGATCTGCTTGTTCAAAAGCCCCTCCGACAGCATCATGAGGACGCGCGCCTGCTGGGGCGTCAGCGAGGCAAGCCGGCGCACGATGTCGGCGGTCTCCTGATCGGCGGGCGCGGCGAGATCGACGTCGGCCGGCACCCACACTTCGCCGGCGAGGACGCGGCGCACCGCGTCGCGCATGGTCTCGATCGGTGTCGTCTTCGGGATGAAGCCGAGCGCGCCCGCCTCCAGACACGAGCGGATGACGCCGCGATCCTCGTTGGCCGAGACGATCGCCACCGGCACCGCGGGATGCTGTGCGCGCAAGAATAAGAGGCCCGAGAGGCCGCGCATGCCGGGCATGGCGAGATCGAGCAGGACGAGGTCGGGATCGGGATTGGCCTCGAGCTCGCGCATGAGGCCGTCGAGATCGGCGGTCTCGGCGATCTCGGCCGGGATTGCGGCGCAGAGGGCCTGGCTCAGCGCGCCGCGAACCAGCGGATGATCGTCCGCGATCACGATCCGCGTTTGTGTCTCTGCCAAAATTCCCCTCGCGCCCGAACGCGGGGCAACTATCGTTGCTTCGCGCCGCCAAGTATCATTGGCAAGTATCATTGAAGCGCGGGGCGCGCCCGCGCAAGGGCGAGTCGGGATTAGGCTGAACGAGCATGCGGCAGGACTGGAGCGGCGAATTCGGCGAAGAGCGGGCGAGTATCGACGGGCGCGTCGCCTTCGCCAGCGCCTTCTTAGTGCTCGGCTGCGCGCTGATCATCCTGCTCGACCGCATCGGCGTGCCCGAGCGGCTCGTCGCCTTGCTCGGCCCGATGGTGGCGCTGGTCAGCCTCGCGGTGCTCGGCGCGCTGCTGCACTCGATGAGGATCTCGCGCTTCTATGCCGCCGGCCGGCGGGTGCCGGCGATCTATGCCGGCTTTGCCGCGACGACGGTGATCGCCGCGCTCGCCGCCTCCTGCCTTGTGGCGCTGCCTGCCGGCGTTTCCCTCACCGACTTCGGCATCGGCCTCGCCGCGGGGGCGGCGATCGCGGGGCTTGGCGTGCGTCCCTTCATGCGCAAGATCGGGGCGTTTTCGATCCCCGATCTGATCGGCGCCCGCTTCCCGAGCACCCTGTTGCGCATTGCCATC
>JAFASC010000347.1 GCA_019244955.1 Methylobacteriaceae bacterium
AGTTTCGCATCGTTTCGCGCGTCTGCCGCGGCAAGGATTTTTACGAGGGTATCCGCGCGACAATCCTCGACAAGGATTTCGCGCCGCGCTGGAGCCATACACGTCTTGACGAGGTAACCCGGCGAGAGGTGGATGCGTATTTCGCGCCGCTCGGGTCAGCGGAGCTTACCTTTGAAAACAGCCGCGCACGGGAGGTCGTCTCCTGAGCAATCTCAATGACGATAGATCCTCCGACGCGATCATCATCGGCGAGCGCGCCAAAAATGCGGACGAGACGCGCTGGGGCATGCTGCTCGTGCTCTTCATGCGCATCGTCGCCGTGCTCTGGGTCTATCAAGGCTTGGTGCAATGGCATGTGATCTTGTCGGCGGAGCAATCGATCTTCGATGTGCTTCCCGTTCAGACGACGATCGCCGTCGTGTTCTTCGCGGTTCTTGACCTCCTGGCAGCTGTCGGCATGTGGCTTGCGGCGCCCTGGGGCGGCGTCCTGTGGCTGCTTACCGCGATCGCGCAAGCCTTCGTCGCCGTTCTGCTGCCCGACTTCTTTGCCGGCGGGCAGATCGTGATTGGCCTCAATTGCATTTTGCTCGTGCTCTATTTCCTCCTCACGTTCAAAGCGAGTCAGCGTCCCGACTACCAGCGCGAACGCGTCTCCGCATCGCGGATCACAAGTATTCGATTGCCGCCTATTCATCTGTTTGGGTTTCGTATCTTCAAATGAATATTCACGTCTTCTAAACGTAAAGAAGAACGAAATTTCACTCGAGATTTACTGAAATCCGGATAGATCAGGTAAACGCCGGATTCAGGCTGTTACTTAAACTGGTTTTCATACGAGACCCATAAAGTTCGATATAGAAGCGGGCCGGATGAACCGGCGGGATCAGTCGAACGGGGTAAGCGAATGAACAGCGTAGCCAAGATCGAAGTTGCGCCGAACCGCACCGATCGCAATGCCGAAATCCGGCCTGTCTATCTTGAATCTCTGACGCTCGTAGAGCGGCTGCATCGCCGGCTTTTGGATGTCATTAAGGATGAGTTCGACCGTCGCGGACGCAGCGACGTCAATTCGGTCCAGGCGCTGCTCCTCTACAACATCGGCGACAAGGAGCTGACCGCGGGCGAGCTTCGCACACGTGGTTACTATCTCGGCTCCAACGTTTCCTACAACGTCAAGAAGCTCGTCGAGATGGGATATCTTCACCATGCCCGCTCGCGCGTGGATCGCCGCTCCGTCCGCATCTCGCTCGCCGAGAAGGGCAGGGAGGTGCACAAGATCGTCGCCTCGCTCTATGACAAACACGTGTTAACCGTAGAGCAGATCGGCGGCGTCTCGGCGGACGAGTTCAAGCGCATGAACACGGCGCTGAGCCGGCTCGAGCGCTTCTGGACCGATCAGATCCGCTATCGGCTCTGATCGGCGCGGCGGCCACACACGGGTCCGCCGAGCTCCCCCTCGACATTGACGCGCTCTTAGCGGGCGGGCGATACCCTTCGCCCGCCCCCTGCCGTTTTGGACAGCGGGCGCTTGTTCCCGCGGTGCTCATGGCCCTTGCCTCGATGACAGGTTTCGCCCGCCAGGCCGGTCAATCCGGTGCCTGGACCTGGGCGTGGGAGGTAAAGACCGTCAATGCCAAAGGCTTCGATCTGCGCCTGCGCCTCCCGCCCGGCTTCGACGCGCTCGAGCCGGGGGTCCGCGCCGACGTGCCGAAGCGGATCGCGCGCGGCACCTGCTTCGCCTCGCTTGCCGCGCAGCGCGCCGGGTCCGGTACGGACATACGGATCAACCGTCCAGCCCTGGACGCGCTGGTTGCTGCCCTCGCCGACATTCCGGCCAGGGCCAACCTGCAACCGGCGTCGCTCGACGGGCTCCTGGGGGTACGCGGCGTTGTCGAGGTGGCCGAGCCGACGGAGGACGAGGCCGGCACCCAAGCCCTGCATGGGGATCTGCGGAAGGGCTTGGCGGCCACGCTCGATGCGCTCGTCGCCGCCCGTCAACAGGAGGGTGTGGCGCTCGGCGGGCTCCTCGCCGAGCGCCTCGATCGCATGGAGGCGCTGCAAAAGCGCGCCGACGCGGCGCCGGGCCGTAGCGCAGAGGCAATCGGCAGGCGGCTCGCCGATCAGGTTGCGGCGCTCGCCGGCAACCCGGGGCTCGATCCGGAGCGCCTCCACCAGGAGGCGGTGCTGCTCGCCGTCAAAGGCGACATCCGCGAGGAGCTCGACCGGCTGGCAACGCACATCGCCGCCGCGCGCGAGCTTTTGGCCAAAGGCGGCGCGATCGGCCGCCGGCTCGATTTCCTCGCGCAGGAGCTTTCACGCGAATCGAATACGCTTTCGGCCAAATCCCCGGATGCGGAGCTGAGCGCCATCGGTCTCGAACTCAAGGTCGAAGTGGAGCAATTCCGCGAGCAGGTACAAAACTTGGAATGAGCCTCGCCGACGCGCCCCGAGAAGCGGCCCTGAAGGCCGGCAGCGGCCGCCGCGGCCTGATGCTCATCCTGTCCTCGCCCTCGGGCGCGGGCAAGACGACGCTTACCCGGATGCTGTTGCAGACCAAGGAACTCGATCTCACGCTATCGATCTCGGTGACGACGCGGCCGCGGCGGCACAGCGAGGCCGATGGCATTCACTATCACTTCATCACGCGGCGGCAGTTCGAGCTGATGCGCGATGGCGGCGACCTGCTCGAATGGGCCGAAGTGCACGGCAATTTCTACGGTACGCCGCGCGCTCCCGTGGAGGCGGTGCTGACCCAAGGCCGCGACATTCTCTTCGACATCGATTACCAGGGCACGCAGCAAGTGCGCGAGAGCGCCGGGCCCGACGTCGTCACGATCTTCATCCTGCCGCCGTCCATGCGCGAATTGCGTGCGCGGCTCGAGCGCCGCGCCGAGGATTCGGGCGAGACCATTGCCAAGCGCCTGGACAATGCACGCAATGAAATCGCGCGCTGGGAACAATACGATTACGTGTTGATCAATGACGATATCCAGAGGACCTTCGACGATCTCCTTGCCATCGTGACCGCCGAGCGGTTACGCCGACCGCGCGTGCAGCCGGCAATCGAAGATTTCGTCAAGCGCCTGCTGGCGGAATAGCTAGGGTCCGACGTAGCGAACCTTCTTGCCCCCGACATCCAGCATTTTGGCGTCCGTTCGGCCAGTCGCGACGGAGCGGCCGGTCACCAAGGCGGCGAACCGGGTCGCGGGAGCTTCGATCCGATCGAACGCGAGTTGCACTTCGCGCAGCTGCTTCTTGTCGCCCATGACGAAGCGCGAGGCCTCGGCGAGAGGCACGAAGTCGGAAGCGTGGTAGGGGAAGCGGCTCGAACCTTTGAAAACGCGTAGCCCCTGCGCGGTCATGACGGAATCGCCGCGCTGTAGCGTGCGATCGTTGTAGATCGATACGGGACCTTTCGCGGGCGGGCTCTCGGCGTGCGCGATGACCTTTGGCCGCGTGATCTTCACATGCACGACTTGTTTCTTCCTGAGCCGCGGCGCGGCACTCAGGTGCCGCATCGGCTGCACCGGGGCAGCCGGCCAATAGGATGGCGAGGATGATGGTGGGGCGCCGAAGCCGCCGCCTCCGCGCCCGCCGCCGAGCAGAAACTGCCAAATGCCGGCATCGTCAGCAAAGGCGTTGCCGACCATGGAGAGCCCTGCCAGGCAGATAACGAGAAGAGACGCCCGCCGCATTCTTAGTCCCCGGAAATGAAGCCGCAATCTCGAAGAGGCCTGGGCCTGAACGTCCTCGCGCCACGCGAGAATGCGGAGACGAGGTCTCCGCATTCTGCGTTGGGATTACTGGGCGTATTTGAAGTCCGGCGCGTTCTTCAGTTCGTCGCGGCTGAGATTCAGAATCGCGTGATCGGGGTAGGCGCGGTTCCTATTCGACGCCGCCGAGTTCGTGGCCGCCGGGTTTGTGGCTGCCGGGTTTGTGGCTGCCGAGCGGCTTGAATTGTCGGGGGTCTTTGCGTTCTTATCGGCGGCCGGCTGATCGCTCCATTTCAGGTCGCTGAACGCGACTGCCACGTCTTTCTGACCGATCCCGAGAAAGCCGCCGACGCCGATCACCACCGCGTCGGCTTTGCCGGTCTTGTCGACGATCACTTCGCGGATGTCGCCAATTTTATCGTTGTTCTGATTGTAGACATTGACGCCGACCAGCTTGGAAGCGCGCCATTGATCGGGCTTTTCCTGCGTTACGAACTTTCCAGTTTGGGCGGCCAAAGGCATGGTCAGGAGCGCAGACGCTGCAAGCGCTGCAGCAAAGGTGCGTTTCATCATCGCCTCCAGGGTGTTGTCTCGACGGCGCTGAAACGCAGCCTTGGCCGAGCGGTTCCCGCATGATTCGGAGTTTGCAAACCGCACGCGACGAGCCGAACAGCGAAGCCGCTTGCGGGTTAGTTCGCGGGCTTTGGCAATTGCTGCGCATAAGCTTGCGCGAGCGCGACGAATCCTTCGACGTTGATTTCCTCGGCGCGCTGCTTTGGATCAAGGCCTGCGTGCTGCAACAGCTCCATCGCGTCCACATTCGGCAGCGACTTCAACGCTTGCCGCAGCATTTTGCGCCGCTGTCCGAATGCCGCCTGCGTCACGCTTGCAAGCGCGCGCATATCGCAGGGCAGGGGATCGCGGCGCGGCATGAGCTCGACGACCGATGACTTCACTTTCGGCGGCGGCGTAAAGGCGCGCGCCGGCACGTCGAAGACGATGCGAGTGTGCATGCGCCAATTGCAGAGTACGGCGAGGCGCCCGTAATTGGCGCGATCGGCTGGCGTCGCGACAATGCGCTCGGCCACTTCGCGCTGGAACATCAGCGTCAGGCGATCAAACCAGGGCGGCCACGGCTCCGTTTCGATCCAGCGCACGAGCAGAGCGGTGCCGATATTGTATGGCAGGTTGGCGCAGATGCGCGCCGGACCAGGCGCGGCGTGCTCGAAAACCAGTGCAGCGAGGTCGATCTCCAGCGCATCGTCGGCGACAATCGCAAGGCGGCCGGGATAAGCGGCGGCGAGTTCGCCAAGTGCGGCAAGGCAGCGTTCGTCGCGCTCGATCGCGATCACTTTCGCCGCGCCGTGGCCAAGGAGCGCTCGGGTAAGACCGCCCGGCCCCGGGCCAACCTCCACAATCGTTGTATTTTCGAGCGGCCCCGCAGCACGCGCGATGCGGCCCGTGAGATTGAGATCGAAGAGAAAATTCTGGCCGAGCGATTTCTTCGCCAGCAATCCATGTTTGCGCACGACTTCGCGTAGTGGCGGCAAGGCATCAGGTGCGCCATCCTGGTTCATCTAACCAGATGGGTTCGCGCCAGACGTGCCCCCAAGGTAATCGCGGCAATCAGGCTTGAGGGATTCGCGCGACCTTGTCCGGCAATATCGAACGCAGTGCCGTGATCGGGCGATGTGCGCACGAAAGGCAGACCAAGAGTGACATTCACCGCGCTGTCGAAGGCAATGGTCTTGATCGGGATCAGCGCCTGGTCGTGGTACATCGCAATCACCGCATCATACCGCCCGCGTGCGCCGGCGTGAAACAACGTGTCGGCGGGAAAAGGCCCCGATACGTGCACCCGTTCGCGTCGCAGATCCTCCAGCGCGGGTGCAATAATGTCGATTTCCTCGCGCCCCAGGCTGCCGCCCTCGCCGGCATGCGGATTCATTCCGCAAAAGGCGAGACGGGGCGCCGGGATGCCGAAGCGCTGGACCATATCCTTTGCAACGATCCGTCCGGTCTCGACGAGCAATTCACGTGTCAGATTCGCGGCAACCTCGGCGAGCGGAACGTGGATGGTCGCGGGCACCACCGCCAGTTCCGGCGACCACAGCATCATGACGGGATGCGCGTCCTCGCCGAAATGACGTAGTGCGAGCTCGCCGAGAAACTCGGTATGGCCGGGATGACGAAAACCCGTCGCGTAGAGCACATCCTTGGCGATTGGATTCGTGACGACGGCCGATGCCGTTCTGTTCGCCACCATCTCCACGGCACGTTCGATTGCTTCGATAGTCGCAGCACAATCTGCCGGTGCAGGCCGTCCCGGCGTGCCGATCACGGGAGCGTTCAATGCGATCACCGGCAGGGCTTCAGGGAATACCCGTTCGGCATCTGCCGCGTTCGTCAGCCGCAACGGCAGCGCCAGTCCAAGTGCGCGCGCCACCTCCTCGAACTGCACGGGATCGCCGATCACGAAGAATGGCGGGCCTGCTTTGTCGCGAATGTCGCGCCAAGCCTTCAGCGTGATTTCAGGTCCGATTCCGGAGGGGTCGCCCTGCGTCAGCGCCAGAGGCGGCGCGTTTTGCCCGCCGGTCACTGCGATTTGATGCCGTCTGAGACGGGAACGTTGGCAAGCGCGGACGATACTCTAGTTTCGCCCAATGTGCGTAACTGGAGGCCGAATGTGATCGTCTGATTGCGTCCGACCGTCCCGCCTTCGTAAATCGAGGTATAGTTTATCGTAAACAGCGTACAATCGTCCTGGTAGCCGCCACCGACCCCGAGACCGGCAACCGAGAAGAGGGGCGCGCTGCCGAGCACACCGTTATAGAAGTGTCGCGACAAGTCGAAGATCACATTGCCGTTCACGAAATAATTCTTTGTGACGTTGTACTTACCGGCGACCGACATGCCTTGTCGCCGCACTTCATAGCCGATGAGAGGCTGAGCCTCATAGCTCGCATATTGCAATGACGCGGTGAGATCGTTGCTCAAATTGGCGGACGCGACAAGATCAATGCGCCGCGGCTTGAACGTCTGCGGATCGAAGCGGCCCTTCGCCGTGAAGGAGAAGATCGACGAGGGTGAGAACGAGATCCGTCCGATGTAATCGGACAATCGCGTATCGAGACCGGAACTCAGGCCGATATTAGCGGCATCGGGGGTTGCGTACGAATTCGTGCCGGCGAGCTGATACGATTGTCCGGCCATCATATTCAGGTACCCGCCATTCCTGAAATTGAAGGTGTACTGGGCGCCGTAATTGACGCGCGTGCCCGTTTCGAACCGGTCGTAGCCGGAAAACCGGTTCCAATCGAAGAGGTTGGTATCGTCGAA
>JAFASC010000192.1 GCA_019244955.1 Methylobacteriaceae bacterium
AGGCCGAGTCCTTTCCGCTCGACGAGCAGAGTGGGGCCATTCCGGTCACGGTCTCGATCGGACTCGCGGACCGCGGCCTCGAAGCCAATCCCGATGCGCTTTTCAAGCGCGCCGACCGCGCCCTCTATGCCTCGAAGAGCAGCGGCCGCAACCGGGTGACCGCCGCCGCGGCATGATGCTCAGCCGCCGTCGAGATTCACCACACTTCTTTAGGTAAACAAAGGGTTGATCCAGCCAACGCGCTTATTTCATTGCAATTTTTCGGTCGCCCTGTAACCCTGCCTTGGCCGGACGGGTTTGCATCTGGCGGCGGCAAGGAAGTCCCAAAAAGCGGAACGCCTGTCGTCGTGCGCGTTCAAGATGCGTTCCGGCGAACTGAATACCCTGCGGAGTGCTCAGGTCCGCCGCATCTCCTGGGTCCGTAGGGTCGGCCGGCTGGTTTGCGGCAGGAGTGGCCTCCTCGAAACGCCGTGGCCAGCCGGCCACCTTCGCTCTCTTTGACCAGTGGAGTGAAGTTTAGCGGGCTGGAGCTTTAGCCGGCCAGGACTTGCGGCTCGGCGTCGGCATCGTCTCCGGTTGCCAAGCGTTCATAATGCTCGCGCAACCGCGACCGCCAGCGCTCGTCGAGGAAGTCCGGCGCACCTGAATAAGCAGGTGAGCTTAATAGGGTCATCTCGCTGACGCGGCTTGAGAAACCGCCGCGCTCCGCATCGAAAATGAGGAGATCGTTGGGGATCGCGCGGCACCCCGCGCCAACCTTCGGATACGACCCAAGGCAGACAATCGCGTAAGCCGATCCGGCGGGCTCCGGTCCCGAAAGCGCCTTCAGGGTGCCGATCTTGCGGCCGCCCGGTTCCCAGACCGGCTTGCCTATGAGGAGGTCGGCCCGCGCGTCCTGACGAAGCAGCCGGGCACTCTGGCTTTTTTGTTCCAAACCGATCCGCATGAATGACCTCCGCAGCCGCTCATGCTTAATCCGGGCGGGTCACATTCAGTTCCGCGGAGCGCTTCTATTTTGAGCGAAAGAGAAGAATTTTCCTAGTCAAAGCAAAGAGCAGAATTGCCTGTGGAAAACTACTTTATCTTTGCTTCCTTGAATTCAACGTGCTTGCGCGCGACCGGATCATACTTCTTGAAGGCGAGTTTTTCTGTCTTCGTCCGGGCGTTCTTCTTGGCGACATAATAGTAGCCGGTGTCGGCGCTGGAAACGAGCTTGATCTTGATCGTGGCGGCTTTGGCCATTTCGGCGGTCCCAAATAAATCGGGCCGGTCAGCCCGGCCCGAAAATCCATTGCGCAACATACTTTCGGGGGCGCTGAAGTCAACCGGAGCTGCCGGGACAGGAGCGGAACCTTCGTCACTGTCCGCCAATCCAGGTGGTCGCTCGCCCCGGTCTCCCATCCCTGAGAGCGCCGAGGCCACGAACCTCACTCCGCCACGCTAATCCGCCCGACCATATTCGGATGAAAGCGGCAGTAATATTCGATCTCACCCGGCCGCTTCAGAACGATCCGGCCGGTCTTCTTGGGAAGAAGCATCACGTCCCATTCCTTGCTGCGGGCCGTCGCCGTATGTGCAAGGAAATCGCCATTCGTCCATTCGACCGCGTCCCCCACATGGGCCGAGACCGTCGCCGGGCTGTAGCCGAGATTTTGCATCTCGATGCGGATGGTCTCGGCTGCCGCGGGGGCGGCAAAGGCGGCGATTACGCACGTCGCCACGAGGTAAGGTTTCGGGGCCATGCTCGGCCGCCGTCAAAGCGATTTTGCGACTTGTTCGGCGTGCTGCTGATGCCCCTGGAAGATCTTCAGGCCAGTCTGCAACAGTTCCTTCAGTTCCGGATTGCTGGCAGACGGAATGAGCGTGCTCTCCAGCGCGCCATTGACGGTCTTGTGATACTCGACCTCGTTGTCGGCGTAGGCCTTGTCGAAGGCCGCGCCATTGAGTTTCTTCAACGACGCTTCGGTTCCCTGCGCCTGCTGGACGAGAGACTTGCTCGTAGCATTGTCCTCGGGTTTCACGTTGAGCTTCTTGACCAGCGCGAGCGCCTTCTGGTTCACGGCCGTGTGGTCGCGCACCATGTCCTGCGCAAAAGCGCGCACCTCTTTGTTCTTCGACTTCTTCAGTGCGAGTTTTGCCGCCTTGATGTCGATCTGGCCGGCCGTATACGCGATGTGGGCGATCTGTGCGTCGTTGGGCTTTGCGCCCTGCGCCATGACAACGCCTGCGCCGAACAGCAAGGCGGCGGATGCCGCGAGAAGTCTTGGAAACATTGCGTCCTCCATTACGGCCGATTGGCCTCGCGCCATTGGATGGATTGAGGCGCGAAAGGTTCCCGTCGCTTCACGTGAGGCCGAGGCGCGCCAGCACGGTCTCGGTCAGACGCTCGCAACGCCGGCCGGCAAAGGGGAAGGCGTCACCCATCACCGGCCCGACATGCTTTTCCATCTCCTCCTTCAACAGCCGCCGGGCGCGATGCAGTCGCGTCTTGACGGTTTCCGGCCGTATCGAAAAGAGCTCCGCCGTCTCCTCGATGCTCATGCCTTCAATGAGGCGGGCGACGAGCACGGTACGGAAGGCCTCCGGCAGCGCGTCGATGGCGCGCTCCAGGAGTGCGCGGATTTCGCGTTGAGCCATGGTCGTTTCCGGATCGAGTTCGGGATTGGCGGCGGGGAAGCGGATGATCTCGGCGCTCTTCTCCTGCGCCTTGGCGAAGGCCTCGAAATCGACGCTGGGCTTGCGGCGCCGCAGCCGACCGAGCGCCTCGTTCATGACGATACGGGCGAGCCAGGTGCCGAGCCGCGACTCGCCGCGGAAGAGGTCGAGCCGTGTGAAGGCCCGGATATAGGCTTCCTGCAGCGCATCTTCCGCTTCAAAATCGTCGCGTAAGATGCTGCGGGCAATGCGATAAAGTCGCTGATTATTCTGCTGGATGATGAGCGCCACGGCGCTCGCATCCTTATCGCGGGCGCGGGCAACGAGCTCGGCTTCTTCCGACTGGATCTGCTGGAGGGCATTTACTGGCATGCGGGCACCGACTGATCGCGATGCGGCTTGGACGTGGCTCCGGTGGGAAAGGTTCCCGCGGGGCTTACAGCTCCTCGCGGAACCAGCGCTTGTGGCTCTCGTAGTAGAACGGCACCGGCAGGTCGTAGCCCATACCGCCGGCAATGCGCGTCTTCAGCTCCTTCAAAACCACGCCGGTGATGTGCGGCAAATCGAGCTTCTGCGCCTCTTCGAGCGGCAGCCAGACGAGCTCGGTCAGCTCGGACTCCGGGTGGATCACGTCCTCCACGCGCGCGGCGATCTCCTTCGCGTCGACCGCAAAGAACGTCGTGTCGAAGCGGCGCGGCCGGCCGGGCGGCGTAATCGCCCGGGTGATGAAGTGAAAGGCGGCGAGATTGGGGGTGAGCCCGTGCGCCGCATAGTCCGACCAAGGCCCGGGCGGGTGTGCGCGAGCGGCCGCATCGCTCCTGGCGCCGAGAACGAGGCCGGTTTCTTCAAAAGTCTCGCGCACCGCAGCGAGCGCCAGCGCGCGGGGTAGGGCAGCAGACGCTTTTACCCGGCGCTTGGCGAGCTTTGCCTCGACCTCCGGATGCAGCGCGTGCGTCACCGCGATCTGCCGGTCCGCGGGATCGACGCGTCCGCCGGGAAACACGAACTTGCCTGGCATGAACTTGCTGCCGTGATGACGCCGGCCCATCAGGACCTGCGTATGCTCGCCGGCATGGTCGAGGATGATCAGCGTGGCGGCCGGGCGCGGCCGCAAATAGGGGTGCTTCTTGCTGCCCGGGTCTTTCTTGTTGACAGCTGCAGCGTAGTCCGGCCGCTCGATGACCTTTGGTGCGGCCGCTCCGTCGCTCATGTGCCTTCCACGAATTTCGCTTCGGCCGGCGTGCCATCGAAACCGTGCATGCGCAAGGCCCATTGCCAGCCGATCAGCGCGCCTTTGACGCGCGGCAGCAGCGCCAGAGACATGACTACCGCAAGGATGAGCCCGGCGACGATCGGCATCCACATCGGCGCCTCGGGCCACCACTCTTCGCCGGCGAGCAGGACGGTCCCGACGACATGCCCGACGATCAGGATGGTGAAATAAGGCGGCGCATCGTCGGCGCGGTGATGGTGCAGCTCCTCGCCGCAGGAGGCGCAACTGTCCGCGACCTTCAGGTATTTGCGAAAGACGCGCCCCTCGCCGCAGGCGGGACAGCGGCCGGCGAAACCGCGCCTCAGCGGTTGCCATCGCGGCCGCGGCGTTTCGGCCGGCGCGAGCGATGAGCCATAGGTGAGGGTCGGCATGCGGCTCTGATGTCCTCGGGATTATCGCTTATGTGGGCTTTTACGCCGCTTTTTGCCAGCCGGCCTGATGTCG
>JAFASC010000309.1 GCA_019244955.1 Methylobacteriaceae bacterium
TCCTCTGAACGCACCGACGCACGGGCGCGTCTTTGTCCAGAGACCAGTGAGTGCGAGTTCCGTTATAGTAGCTCGCGTAGGCGAGCAGCACTTGGCGTAGATGCGCTTCGCCAAAGACGATGATATGGTCCAGACATTCTCGGCAAATGGAGCCAATCAGTCGTTCGGCAAATGCGTTCTGCCATGGCGAGCGGGGCGCAATAGGTTTGTCTCGAATGCCCATGGCCCGGAGGAACACGCTACCGCGTCGTGATCCGCCGCCCCGCGTGGCTTATGTGACATTCCCGCACCCCGCGTCCGGCTATGCCCAGGCAGGGGTTGCCGTCGCGGTAGACGTGGATTCCGACGGCGCGTGCTAAGATTGCCGCCCTTGCGGTGACCGGGGCCGCACGCCGGGCCTATCGCGCGAGGCTGGCCGCGCCGGGTCTGGTAGTGAAGACCTACACATTCGCGGCATGTTTTCCGGTGTCAATGTAGCCGTCATCATGGCGGCAAGATAACCAACGCGGATCGCTCACGGATTTGCTCCTGCATCTGTCGGAGATCGATGAGCTTCTCGAGAATTGCTTTGCGCGCCCCTTCATTGCGCGTGCGATAAAGTTTCGCGTTTAGTTCTGCGATTTCCTGGTCACCTGTTGCCAGAAGACCCCAAACCACCTCCCAATGCGGCAACTCTTCCTCCCTCATTGGACCGAAAATTCTGACGGCGCCGCTCCTAGGATCAATGTCAATGTGATCCGGATTCGGGAAAAACACCGGCCGCGGTAGCCCCTTGGAGCGACACTTCGCCAGTCTCTTCGTACAGGCCTTCACATACTTCCTGAGCGCGCTAAGCAGTTCCTGGAACTCCGCTTTCTGTACTGCCTTCATGCGCTCCTGTTTTGCTTGTTCGCCACGCTCGGCGCGTTCCAAAATTGCAAGAAAATCGCGACCGGCCCGGGTGTTACCTTTTGCCGCATCGGCAACCATCAATTTCAGCACTGCCTCCGCGGTGGTGAGTGTCGCCACTTTGCCAGCGACATTAACCGATGTCTTAGTGTATCCGACCTTCTTAGCGATTCTAAGAAGGCTTTGCTCTAGAGGCTGCTTGTTCCGAGATCCGGGTGGGCGTCCTCGCGGATTCCCTGACGTTCCCGGTGTGAACATGCTGCCGGCTGGGGGCTTGCCCCAGCCGACTTCATACGACGAACTCGTCCGAAGATCGCTTTCGCCGGCGCCGATTTTCCCATCCATCATTGGGCCTCCACATTTTCAAGAACGTGGGCAGCGCCGGCAGGAAGGTCGTTGTAGCTGACCAGGCATTCGGCTTCGTCTTTGGCGAACTCTTCCCAGCGACGGATAATCCGGTCGCAATATGTCGGGTCGAGTTCGCAGAGATAACCACGGCGGCCGGTCTTGTGAGCCGCGATCAGGGTTGAACCACTTCCGCCGAAGAGATCGAGAACGATCGAGCCGCGCTTCGATACATCCTTGATCGCGTCGGCGATCATCGCAACCGGCTTAACCGTCGGATGCATGGAAAGCTCTTCCATGCGAGCCGCGCCAAAGCCGTTCACCCCACGGTATTGCCAAACGTTAGTGCGATAACGCCCATGTTGGCCGAGCTCGAAGGCATTGATGTGCGGCGCCGTACCCTTCTTGAAGGCGAAGATCAGTTCGTGGCGCGACCTATAAAAGCTCCCCATTCCACCAGTGTCCTTTGCCCAGACGATCAGGTTCTTTAGCTCGCTATAGTTCTGCTTGCCGGCCTGAAGAATTTCCGTCATGTGCCGCCAGTCCATGGCGATGAAGTGAATGGATCCGTCGACCGTGTGCGCGACGAGATTTTTGCAGGCATCGGAGAGGAAGGCGGTAAACTCGACGCTGCTCATCTCCCCGCACGCCATCGCAAATTCGCCGTGCTGGACCGAGCCAAGGCCACCGACATTGCCAGCGATCGGCACGTTGTAGGGCGGGTCGGTAAAGACCATTGTCGCCACCTCGCCGTCCATGAGAGCCGCGACCGTGGCCGGGTCGAGCGAGTTGCCGCAGATCAGGCGGTGGTCGCCGAGCTGCCAGATTTGACCCGGGCGGCAGCGCGGCGCGCACTTTGCCGGATCGGGCAGGCGATCCTCGGCTGGATCGCCGGGCTCTATAGGGAAGGCGCCTTCAATGAGGCTATCGATCTCCGGGATCGAGAAGCCGGTAATCCCGATATCGAAGCTGAGATCGATCGCGAGGAGCTCCTTGAGCTCCCGCGCGAGTAGATCCTCATCCCATCCGGCATTGAGGGCGAGCTTATTATCGGCGATGACATAGGCCTTCTTCTGAGCCGCGGTCATGTGGTCGATATGGACGCATGGCACCGTGTGAAGGCGGAGGAGCTTTGCGGCGTCGACACGGCCATGGCCGGCGAGGATGTTGTTCTCGCTGTCCACGATTACGGGGTTGACGAAGCCGAATTCGGTGATGCTGTCAGCGATCTGCCGGATTTGCTTCTTCGAATGCGTCCGCGCGTTGCGCTTCCACGGGCGCAGCTTCTCGAGAGGGATGTCTTGTAACTGGTGCATACTTTATCCTGCTTAAGTGACGTGTGAACTCGAGCGGCTTCCGACTTGTCGAGAGCCACCGCAATCGGCTGATGATGAGGTAGATTGGGATTGTCTTCGACTCGCCTATGCACGCGATCCCGCTGCGGGATGACCTGATAGTGCGGCCAAGATTTTTCCGTTGAGCTGTGACGTTGTCGTTGCTGGAGTGAACCTCCGAATCAGTTTCGATCTTGAGCCAGCACAGCTCTTACCCCGGTAACAAGTTTCGGTAACACCTTTGGGCCGCGCCACACTTTTTGTGCGAGAGCTGACCACGCGAGAGCTGACCGCGGAGCTGCCGCGACCAGCTCATGGAGGTGCTTGGGGGCACTGTCCTTCAGGGTGGCCGAGCTCCAGCAACTCTCCGCCTGCTCGGTCCTGCTGATGCGGAGGCAAGTAGCCCTACTCACGCGCCATTCCCTGACCCGAGGGATTCATTTCGCTGTTCGCAAAAACTCCGCGGGAAAAATTCTAACCTTCTGATCTATGGAGACATTTGGCGCGAGAATCAGCTCGTCTACCGTCCCGAAGCGAAAGTTTTCGCTGTATTTTCCCTGTTTCCGCGAGGGAGACCGGTTCGTGGGGACTGCGTCCACCGCCAACACCCACCATATCCGGCTGTAATTCCTAGGCTTCAGTTCCGACCAAGGGAAGCCGCTGTGCTTCCGGACGTGCCATATGGTAGCCATTCTCGAACAGCAGCGGATGCGGTTTTGCAAGACAGTTGCCCATCGCAGTTGCCGCGACGCCCGCTTCTCCATGGCATGGCTGATCTGATCCAACCGAGCACGACATCGCCAGCTGCAAAAAGGCCAGGAACGCTGGTCCATTGGTGCGCTGTCAACGCGAATGCAACCCTCATAAGCGTCGCAGATCGGGCAGTATCGCAGCCGGCTCCGCCGTAACGCGCCGGCGTGTACATCGGCACTCATGCCAGGTGGCGTGTTGGTGACACCGGTAGCGAGCAGGACACACCGTGCGGCTACTGCCAGTGATCCCGAATTCGCGGTGAAGCGCTCGTCTGCCTTGGTGAGAGTGTCGGCGGACCCGCGGTGAAATTTCACACCGAAGCGGTCTGCCTGCTGGCGCATGCGCGCCAACAACTCGCCGCCGCTTATGCCATTCGGGAATCCGGCATGATTGTGGGTGCGCGGAATGAGGCCTGCGCGGCTTCTACCCGCGTCGATCACGGTCGTGCGCAAGCGGAAACGGGCCAGGTAGATTGCGGCAGTAAGCCCGACGGGGCCTCCTCCGATGATAACGCAATCCGTTTGCACTTTTCGAAACCTCTACACAAACCCGCAATGACGCGCAGACGACATCTTTCCGCTGACCCCGCAGAGAAGAGCCCCTCGGAGTCCGGTCCTACACATTTGTGAATCTGTCCCGCTCGCGTGACCGTCTTTTTGATGACCGCTCCTTCCGAATTGATTTTTGCCGCAAGTGCATGCACGGGTAAGCTCGAGCGAGCTCCTGAATGACATCATCCGAGGGAATCGGTCAGGTGCGTGCAAATCAGCTCTGAGCGAGGGTGTGGCTACCCATGCATGTCGGTGCGACTGGAATGGGCGCCCATCAAGGAAGGATGCAGCACAAGATGCAATCTGTTGCCGGGGCCTATCTGGCGCTTCTCGCCTCACGCGGCGTTAACTTCCTGTTCGGCAATGGCGGGACGGATTTCGCGCCGATCATCGAAGCCTATGCCGAGGCGGCACAGAACGGCGTGACCGTCCCGCGCCCGATTCTCGCGACGCACGAGAATCTCGCGGTGAGCATGGCGCATGGCTACGCCATGCTTTCCCGCGAAATTCCAGCCGTCATGGTCCATGTCAGCGTCGGGACGGCAAACATGGTCTGTCCGGCCATGAACGCCGCGCGCGAGAATGTCGGCATCCTGCTTAGCGCCGGGCGCTCGCCGCTCACCGAAAGTGGCATGTTCGGCGCGCGCGACGGCTATATCCACTGGTCGCAGGAGATGTACGACCAGGCCGGGCTCATCCGCGAATTCGTCAAATGGGATTACGAGCTGCGCAACGCCGAGCAACTCGAAACCGTCGTCGATCGCGCGCTGGCGATTGCCGCGAGCGAGCCGCGCGGGCCCGTCTATCTGAGTCTGCCTCGCGAGGTCCTCGGCCTGCCCGCAGCATCGGCGCCGCCCTCTTCGGTAAGCCGGCTGCAAGCCGCTACGCCCGCTGCGCCGGACGCACGCGCGATCGAGAGCGCCGCGCGATCGCTTGCGGCGGCCGAGCGCCCGTTGATCATTGCGGCGAATGGCGGCCGCGATTCCGCCGGTTTTTCGGCGCTCGACGCGTTTGCCGAGCGCTTCGCCATCCCTGTCGTCCAGCATAAGCCGCGCTACCTGTCGCTGCGCTCCTCGCACCCAATGAATGTCGGCTACGATCCGACGCGCCTCGTCGCCCATGCAGACGTGATCATGGTGATCGAGAGCGACGCCCCGTGGTTTCCGGCGCAGGCGCAGCCGCCTGCATCCTGCAAGGTGATCCAATGCGGCTTCGATCCGCTGTTCAGCCGCATTCCGATCCGCGGTTTCCGCTGCGATCTCGGAATCACCGGGAGCACCGTGGCGATACTGTCGACGCTCACGGATGCGCTGGCCGGCCGCGTTGATGCCGGGCGCATAGACCGCCGTCGCAACGCGATTGCGAAGAAACGCGCGTCGATGCTGGCGCAATGGGACGCGACGCGTGCCGCCGCATCCGCTCGTGCGCCGCTGAGCCCCGCCTGGGTCAGTAGCTGCATCGGCGCTGCCAAAGACGCCGACGCGATTGTCGTCAACGAATACACGCTGATGCTCGAACATTGCGCGTTCGAAGCGTCCGATTGCTATTTCGGTTCGAGCGCCGCCTCGGGGCTCGGCTGGGGCGCCGGCGCCGCACTCGGCGCAAAGCTCGCCGCGCCTGGGCGCCAGGCGATCGCAGTGCTGGGCGACGGCGCGTATCTGTTCAGCAATCCGGTCTCCGTGCACCACGCGGCGGCAATGCACGGCCTGCCGGTCCTCTTCGTCGTCATGAACAACTCGATGTGGGGCGCGGTGCGCAGCTCCGCGCTCGCCATGTATCCCGACGGCTTCGCATCGAGGAGCAACGACCTGCCGTTTACGAGCCTCGGCCCCTTGCCGGCCTTGGAGCAAATTTGTATCGCCGCGGGCGGTTACGGCGAGCGCGTCGACGATCCCGCCGCACTCCCGGCCGCGCTGCAGCGGGCCTTGCATGCTGTCAACACGGAGCGTCGGCAGGCTCTGCTCAACGTGATCTGCGGCCTGGAATAAGTCAGCGCTCCGGCGCAAACGCGACTCCATCCTGCGTCACGCATGCAATTGCGACGTCGGCGCCAAGCGGCCACTGCGCGCTAGCGTCGGACTGCGCTTGGCGAATGAGAATGCGGCCGGAGACCGCCGCATCACTTGCGACATGGATGTCGAAATGCGCACCTTGATAGGAATGGGCGGCAATGATGCCCTCGCACAACGACGTCCCGCCGCGCGCCGCGAGACGAAGCTGCTCGGGCCGCAGGAAAAGGTCGACAGGGGCGCCTGCCGACAGTCCACGTAATGGCTCGGCCGGAACGCTGAGCGTCGCCGCTCCAAGCGCGACGAAAGCGCATTGGCTCTCCACGCCCGCGAGCCTCGCATGCAATGTGTTGACGTCGCCGACGAAGCCGGCAACGAAACGATCGGCGGGGCGCCGGTAAATCTCGTTAGGCGTGCCGACCTGACGAATGCGGCCCTCCGAGAGGACGGCGATGCGATCGGACAAGCTCAACGCCTCACTCTGATCGTGCGTGACAAAGATCGTCGTCACGCCGAGCTGGCGTTGGATTTCTTTCAACTCGAGCTGCATGGAGGCGCGCAGGTTCTTGTCGAGCGCCGAAAACGGTTCGTCGAGCAGAAGCACTTTGGGCGAAATCGCCAGCGCCCGCGCCAGCGCGACGCGCTGCTGCTGGCCGCCCGACAATTGCCGGGGCTTGCGCAAATCGTAGCCGGTCAGTCGCACCAAGGCGAGAACTTCCGCCACTCGGCGCTGGATCTCGGCCTTCGCCACGTGCCGCATCTTCAGGCCATAGCCCACATTTGCGCCGACATTCATGTGCGGGAACAGCGCGTAATTCTGAAAGAGCACCCCGATCTCGCGCTGGTAGGGCGGAACATCGGTGATCGTCCGGCCCTCGATATGAATCGAGCCGCCATCCGGCACGAGAAAGCCGGCGACCAGATTGAGCAGCGTTGTCTTGCCGCCGCCGGAGGGCCCGAGGAGCGTGAGAATTTCGCCCCGACGAATGTCGAGGGCGGCATGCTGCAATGCCGCGACATCGCCGAAATGTTTCGACAGGCCGTCGATCCTGACGAACGCGCTGTCGGCATCTGCAGACAATGGCGATCGACTGGACACGCCGTTAGCGGGCATCTTCAACATTCAAAACTCTGCCCAGCCCGAAAAACGCGTTGGCGATCGCCAACAGCGCCGCCGTCGCGACGATATACATGACCGACACGGCCGCCATGGACGGATCGGCGTATTCGCGCACGTAATTGTACATCGCAACCGGCAGCGTCTGGGTGCGCTGCGATGTCACGAAAAGTGACGCGGTGAACTCGTTGAACGAGAGGATCGCGGCAAAGAGCCAGCCGCTGACGAGACCCGGCGCCAGCAGCGGAATCGTGACGCTCGTCAAGACGCGGCGTGGAGGCGCCCCTAAGCTCGCCGCGGCGAGTTCGAAGCGCTGATCGAGATTGCGCAGCGAAATGTAGACGCTGCGCAACACGAACGGCAGCACCAGGATGACGTGGCAGGCAACGACGACGGCAAAGCCGCGTGCCGCACCGAGTTGAGCCGCCAGGATGAGGAACCCGAGCCCGATGGTGAAGTGCGGGATCACGAGCGGCGCCAGCAGAACGCCTTCGATCGTCCGCTTCACCGCGAAGGAATAGTGATCGAGCGCGAAGGCGAAGGCCGCCCCGACAAGAAGCGCGATGCTCGAGGCGCAGGCGGTGACGATCAGGCCGTTGCGGAAGCCGGCGCGGAAATCGTCGTAGGCGAGCGCCTTGGCGAACCAGCGCCACGACCAAGCGTTCGGCGGAAAAGCCAGCACCGCGCGCGCGTTGAAGGCAGCAATCCCGACGACAAGGGCCGGCAACAGCACGAAAGCGAGGGTGAGCGCGACGATCGCGATGCCGATTGCCCGAAGCACGCCGCGCGAATCCATCAATGAGCAGTCACCGCTTCAAGCGGCCGCGTCGCCGCGCGCACGAGTGCCAGCACCGCAAACGTGAGCACAAGGCCGGCCACCGAGAGGCTCGCCGCGAAGGGGAAATTGAAGCTCGCGAATCCGAGCTGGTAGACGAGATTCGACACCATGTTCACCTGGCCGCCGCCGATCAGCTGCGGCGTCGCAAACGCGCTGAAGGTCCAGGCAAAGGCGGTGGTCACGCCGGCGATGATGCCGGGCGCCGAAAGCGGCAGCGTGATAGTCAGGAAGGACCGGATCGGTCCTGCGCCGAGGCTCTCGGCGGCGCGCTCGTAATCCGGATCGATGTGAGAAATCGCCGCCGCCAGCATGATCACCATGACGGGCAGGGTCACGTGCACAAGCGCGGTCACGACGCCGAAATGCGTGAACATCATCTGCAACGGACGTTCGATCAGCCCGAGCTTCAGAAGGACGGAATTGACGAAGCCGTTATTCCCGAGCACGACGATCCACGAATAGGTCCGTACAACCTCGCCAAGGAACAACGGCGTCACGACGATGATGAGGATCGCCGATTTGATGAACGGATTGGTCGTCCGAACCAGCGCATAGGCGATGGGATAGCCGATCGCCAGCGTACACAACGCCGTAGTGGCGCAAATCCAGAGCGTATCGAGGAAGACGCGCGCATAGAGCGGCTTCGTCAGGGCGATGAAATTGTCGAGGGTCAATCCACCCGGATCGAGCGAGCCGGGAATGTAAGCGCGCAGGCTAAACTGAAAGACCGCCGCAAGCGCGGCGATCAAAGCGAACGCGCAGAGCGCCGCGGGCGAGACGAACGCCGTCAGGAACGGCCTGTTCTGCATGCGCAAACTCTGCCGAAGAAAAGCGCCGCCGCCGCGCGGGCTCAGTTCATGATGTTCTCGGCGAACCACTTGCGCCATTCCGCGGTCTTCTCGGCGCGCAGCTTGTGATCGATAATGATCGCTTGGCTGCTCCATTGCTCGGGGGTGGTGAAGACGCCGGGGAGTTTCGCGACTTCCGGCGCAAGTTTCGCGTTGGTCACGACTGGACTTCCCTTCTTCAGGTTGGCGATCTCGGCCTGCACGCCGGGATCGAGCACCGCGTTGATGAACTTGTATGCTAGATCGCTTTTCTTGGTGCCTTTCATGATGCCGATCGTATCGATGCCGAGAACGGCGCCTTCTTTCGGTATAATTAATTTGATCGGCACCCCCTCACCCATCATGTAATAGGCGTTCATCGACAGGATCACCTGCACCGGGGTCTCGCCATTGGCGATCAGCTGCTGGCTGTTGGCGTCGTTGGTGTAGAACGCCTTGAAGTTCGGTTTGAGCTCCTTGAGTTTGGCCTGGCCCTTTTCCCAGGTAGCGGCATCGCCGCCGGAGAGCATCGCAGCGACTGCGATCAGATGACTCGGGTCGAAGTCGGGCGCGGCGAGCTTGCCTTTGAGCTCGGGTTTCCACAGGTCGGCCCAGCTCGTGAAGTTTACGTCCTTGATCAGATCCGGCCGGTAGCCGATCGTGTAAACATAAGCCCAAGTGCCGATGTGGAAGGGACTGATCTTCGCCTGGTCGACGAGATTGGCGGCGTTCGGCACTTTCGTGAGATCGAGCTTCTCATAGAGGCCGTCATTGGCGTAGAGCCAGCCCACGTGAGAAGTGGTGAAGGTAACATCGCTCTCGGGATTGTCCCGCGCGAGTTTCGCTTTGTTCAAACGGTCGATGGTGCCGCCGGTTATGAACTCGACCTCAGCCCCGGTGTCCGCCGTGAATTTTTTCGCCGCGGTCGAAGCAACGAGGTCGCGCCAGCTGCCGCCCCAGATGCTGACGACGAGCTTGTCTTGAGCAAACGCCGGCGAGACGAAAGTCGCACCGACCGCGAGCGCAATGATCCAGATTCCAGCCGCAATGCGCCGTTTATGCATCCTGCCCTCCGATACGTATCCTCAGCAAAATCCAGGACGCCCATCAACCTTTAACTCAAAGCAAATTGCAAGGACCAACATGACCGCTGGTCGCTGATACGTTGCGGCGCGACTGCGTTTGCCAGGCATTCAGGTGGTAGGTTTGTGCGTCCGCAAGCGGCAATTGATCGACGCCGGATGTTGCCGGCAGCGCCAGCACCTGTGCGGACTTTCCTTGCCATGCTGTCTTCAATTCTGATTTACTCCAACGGCGGGACAATGCTGGGGAGACAGTGAGATGAAGCGGGCGGACCGATTTCCATCTCGTCGCCAACTTCTGGCTGAGGGAGTTGTCGGTATTCCTGGTTTAATCCTCGCCGGGGGCGCCGCCTTGGCCGAGCAACGCCTCGCGCCGACGCCCGCCTGTCATGACGGGGACGAGCCGACCATCGCCGAGACGGAGGGGCCGTTCTTCAAGCCCCGATCCCCGCAGCGCAGGGATCTGAGAGAGCCAGGCATAGAGGGCGACGCGGTCGAGCTTTCCGGTTACGTGCTAACGCGCGCATGCCAGCCACTCGCGGGCGCGCTGGTCGACCTCTGGCATGCCGACAGCAACGGCGACTACGACAACACGGGTTTTCGCCTGCGCGGCCACGTCTTCACCGACACGGATGGGCGGTTCGCGTTTCGAACCATCATGCCGGGTCTGTATCCAGGCCGCACACGACACTATCACGTCAAGGTGCAGGCGCCGGGGCGAAGTCGCATGCTGACCACGCAATTCTATTTTCCAAATGAGCGGCGAAATCGCACCGACGGACTGTTTCGGCGCGAGCTTGTCATGCAAATCGCCGAGGCGGGCCATGGGCTTTTGGCGAGGTTCGACGTAGTCTTATAGAGAACGGGCTCGACCGCTCTTGCTCCGAGCTTTCACTCGCCCACGATGTTCCAGCCGCGTCCAGAATCGCCCAGTCCCTCGCAACCGGTTTCGGTGACAAGAACGGTGTCCTCGAGCTTTACGAGGCCGCGTTTCGGATGATTCATCGTTGTCTCGATTGAGATCACCATGCCGCTCTCGAGCACACGCTCGGTGTCGTAGCCGGTATAGGAGAGACGCGGGAGCGTCATAAGCCGCGGCGCCTCATGGCTGACAAGGCCCATGCCGTGCGCCATGAAATGCGTATAGGTTCGATGCTGCGACGCCTGCACGAGTTTTTCGCCAATGGCAATCACGTCCCCGCCGCGCGCACCGGGCCTGATCGGTTTACGCGCCGCCAGCTGCACGTCGTCCACAAAGTCTAAGAGCTCGACAAGCTCGGAATCGGGCTTGCCCAGCACCCCCATGCGACAGAGATCGCCGATATAGCCCTTGTAATTGCCGCCTGAGTCGAGCGACATGATATCGCCTGCGGCGAGGCGCTGCTCGGACGGCGCGCGGTTGAAGCTGTTGCCGACAGCGATCAGGCAATAGTCGAAGACGAGGCCGCGATTGACCTCCTCGCGCCGTAAGCTCTCCGCCACCTCCTGCTTGGTCAAGCCGGGGCGGCATATCTTAAAAGTGCTCAGCATGGACTCTACGACGCGCTCGGACGCCTCGCGCAGATAGCCGATCTCTTGTGGCGTCTTGCGCGCGCGCAGGCGTTCCAGCGGAACGACGGCGTCTGCAATTTCGACATTCGAGAGGCCTCGCCGCAGTACTGCTTCGGCATCGGCGGGCAAGAACGCAGCTTCAACCCCGATGCGTCGAATGCCGTTGCCGATCCGCTTGACATGCGCGACTACCTGCTCTGCAGTTGCCGGGCTGCCGACATTTCCCAACTCCAAGTTTTCCGGCCAGAACCTGGCAAGTTCGCGCTCCCAATCCTCCATCGCACAACCGATATAGGCCGCCTGTTCCGGCTTGCCTTTGCGATATACCACCGCCGGCAGATACCGGCTGGTGCCGATCGCCTCCATGTTTTCGTAGAAAAAGAAGCGATACCCGCCGAGCAAATATTGGACGTTATGCTTGGACGTGGCGACGATCACATCCATGCCGGCCTCATCCATCAATTTGTCCAGCAAAGCCGTATCGAATGGCACGGGCTTGCGGAGTTCCGCCTGCGCTGAGGTCATGTGAGGTCCTATCGAATCATCCCGCGGCTACGGCCTTTTTCCGACTACGCGATCGTCTCGAGGGAAATCGCGGAGCACGCGCCGAGCCTCCCTCGGAAGCAAGCTGTGCTTCTCGTCTCGTCTCGAACACATGCGGCGCAACGTCACGATCCTTGAGCGCGTCGCCGAGCTTCAGACGCATGAACGCGCTCGTCGTGTAGCGTGAGGCGGTCAGGTAATAGCGGTTCTGCATGTAGGTGATCATCGAGAAATAGGCGTCGGCGACCATCGGGTCGATCTGACACCCATCGTAATTGGCGACCAGATGGAGCTTTCGGCCTATAGACCGGCAGGTCCGCTCCACCTCGCGGCGCACGAGGTCCACATCATCCGTCGTGCGAATGTTGAAGCCTTCGAAATTGATGAAGAGTGTGTTGCGCGCACCATCGTAGGAAAGTCGTTCCTTCAACCCTAATCCGAGCAAAACCTGCTCGAGGCCCATGGGCGCAGGATCGAAAATGCGCGCGTCCATCGGCTTTGGCTCGTCGACGATAGGCGTGAATTCCATATGCGCAAGGATATCGCGCTCGATATCTATTCCCGGCGCGATCTCGATAAGCTCGACGCCGCGCCCGGTGCGCTGCAGAACGCAGCGCTCGGTGACGTAGAGAACGGGCTGGCCGATCTCCGCGGCATAATCGCCGGAGAAAGTGACATGTTCGACCGCCTCGACGAACTTGCGGGCGCGGCCCTCGCGCACGATGCGAACCGACCCGTTCTCGACGAGGAGAGAAAGGCCGCCGGCGGTGAACGTACCCGCCAGCACGAGCTTCTTGGCGTTTTGCGAAATGTTGATGAAGCCGCCCGCACCCGCGAGTTTGCGGCCGAATTTCGAGACATTGACGTTACCGGCGCGATCGGCTTGCGCCATCCCAAGGCATGCGAGATCGAGCCCACCGCCGTCGTAGAAATCGAATTGCTGGTTCTGGTGCAGCACGGCCTCCGGGTTGAGCGCCGCGCCGAAATCGAGCCCACCTTGCGGCATGCCACCGATGATGCCTGGCTCCGCGGTCAGCGTCAGATAAGGCAGAACCCGCTCCTCCGCGGCGACGGAAGCCACTCCCTCGGGCATGCCGATGCCGAGATTGACGACGCCGCCCGGCGGCAGTTCGAACGCGCAACGCCGCGCGATGATCTTGCGTTCATCTAGTTGCATCGGTGCGACGCGATCCAATGGAACGCGCTGACGCCCCGAATAGGCGTGGTTGTATGGTGTGCCGTAGGTCTGGTGATGGTTCTCCGCCGCGGCGAGCACGACACAGTC
>JAFASC010000198.1 GCA_019244955.1 Methylobacteriaceae bacterium
GCGTTTGCGCGAACGGCTGCGACTGTCGAATGCCGAGCACAAGCGCCTCGCCGAGATGGCGGAGGCGCGCATGGTCTGGCGCAATCGCGACGCCGCTCCCGGCGAACGCGATCTGCAGACGCAATTGTTCCTTCGGGGACGCGTTGCTGCACGCGATGCGCTCGCGCTCGCACAAGCGGTAAGCGGCGCATCCGCCCACGACCGGCATTGGTTCGCGGCGGCGGAATTTCTGGCGCAAGCGCCGGAGCCGCGCTTGCCGATCACGGGGGAGGACGTGATGGCCAGCGGACGCGTTGCAGGCAAGCTGGTCGGCGCCGCGCTGAAATCCCTGCAGGCGCGCTGGATCCGCGCCGGCTTTCCAAAGGAGCCCGCCGCCGTCGCCCGCCTGCTCGACGAGGTTCTTGCCGAAGTCGCGCCGAGCCCCGGCGCGCGGACTCCCCGCTAAGCCTAGGCCGCGCTATATTCACTTGAGGCGTGTTGTGGGGTGCGTATGAGCCTCGAGAAGAAGCGTCCTGCCGGTCTTGCCCGCAGGCTTGCGGAGAAGAGCCGTTCAGCGGCGAGCGAACGCACTTCGGCGGGCCTGTGGCGGCGCGAGACCTTCACCTTGCCGCGGCTGGAAGCGCGCGCCAAAGCGCGCGAATGGTTCGATCTCTATCCAAAGGCCGCCTACATGACCGAGATCGAGTTCTGGCGTGAACTCGCCGACGGCCAGATCGAATTCACGATTCGTCGGCTGCCGAGCGCGGATTGAGTGCGAGAATGTCGGGCGTTTTCCAAGCGATGTGCTGCCCGCCGTCGACCGCGATCAGCTGCCCGGTGACGCTGGTCGCTTTGGTGAGATAGACGAGGGCGTCGCAAATGTCGGCAAGCGAAGCGGGCTGCTTTAACGGCAGGGCTGCTGCCTCCTCGGCAAAGGCCAACTCGCCGTCATATGCATTCGGCAGCACTGGCCCTGGCCCGATCGCATTGACGCGAATACGCGGCGCAAAGGCCTGCGCCATCATGATCGTCGCGGTCCACAGCGCCGATTTCGAAATCGAATAGGTGAAGTACATCGGATTTGGCCGAAGCACGCGCTGATCGATGATGTTGACGATTGCGCCGTGCCGATCCGCCGGTAAACGGCGTCGCATTTCCTGCGCGAGCAGAAGCGGCGCACGCAGGTTCACAACAATATGGCGTTCGAACAAATCCGCAGAAAAATCTTCGGCGTGATCGGGCTCAAAGGCAGACGCGTTGTTTACGAGCAGCGTGATCGGACCGAGATCGCGCTCAGCCGCTCCAAACAGGACGGCCGAGGCGTCGACGCGCGCAAGATCGCAGGCAATCGGGATTGCGTGCCCACCGCCCTCTCGAATGCGCGCGGCTTGCGCTTCCCCTTCCGCCTTGCTTGCGGGGCTCGCGTGCAGGATGAGCGCATAACCTTCGCGCGCCAGCCGCTGCACGATGCCAGCGCCGATGCGCCGCGCCGCGCCGGTGACGATCGCAACAGGCGGAGCGGCTTTCGCGCTCATAGGCTCTTCAGGCGACGAAGCGCGTCTCTTCAAAGGCTGGCACTGCCGCAGCGAATGCGTCGAGCCAGCCGACGAGACGCGGATAGATGCCGCGCCAGGTTCCTGCAAAGCGCAGGTCCTGATATCCGAGCGCGCAAGCGAGCGTGATCGTGCCGACATCGACATGCGTCCCCGGCGGCGATGCCTCAAGCGAGGTGAGCGCGCGCTCGACCTTGCCGGTTTGATAGGCAAGCCAGCTTTCCACGACCTTGTCTTCGGAGCGATAGCGGCGCTCGTAAACGCGCAGGATCGATGCATCGAGGATGCCGTCGGCGAGCGCTTGCAGCGTCAGCGCTGCGAATCGCGAGTCCGGCTCGACGGGGATGATCTGGTCGCCGCCAGCGAGATGATCGAGATATTCGAGGATGACGGGACTGTCGTAGATCGCCTTGCCGCTCTCGGTGATCAGCGTCGGGATTTTGCCGAGCGGATTCTGCTTGCGGATGTTGTCGCTTTCGCTCGCCGTGTCCGTCGCCACGACGTCGACGCGGTCCATGAGTCCGAGGTGAAGCAGCGCGATGCGCACCTTGCGTCCGAATGGGGAGGGCGGCGCTGAGCGCAGGATCATCATCGGCTTTTCCCTTATAGATTAGATGCGACCGCACCGGTGTGCCCCAGCAGCGCCAGCCTGGCAAGCGCTCGCCTATTCGCCGGCGATCCATTCGCGCAGCACATCGCCCCGCGCGCTGCGCGCGAACTTCTGCGCAAGTGCGGGAAGCAGGATCGCCGCTTCCTCATCGAGCACGTAAGGCGGGTTGATCAGGATCAAGCCGGTGCGCGCGAGCTTGCCTCCGGCGGCAAGCTCATCGACGGCGAGTTCCAACCGCAGCACGCGTCTTAGGCCGCTTTGCGCGATCGCTTTGGCAAAGCGCGCAAGCGCCGCCGCATCCTTCACCGGATACCAGAGCGCATACATGCCGGTCGGCCATTTCGCGTGAGCGGATTTGAGCGCCGACCAGGCGACCTCGAATTCGTTCGCCCGCTCAAACGGGGGGTCGATCAGAACGAGCCCTCGTCGCTCCTTTGGCGGCACGCCGGCTTTGAGACCCATATAGCCGTCGAGATTGAGGCAGGCGATGCGCTCGTCGCGGCGGAAATTGCCGCGCAATTCCGCGAAAGCCTGCGGGTGCAACTCGCAAAAAGTAGCGCGGTCCTGCGGCCGGATCAGCGCCTCTATGATGCGCGGCGAGCCGGGATAGAGCGCCGGCCGGCTATCGGCATCAAGCCGACCGACGACATCGAGATAAGGCCTCAACAGCTCGCGTGCGGCCTCGTCGACTTCGCTGAGATCGGCGAACCGGCCGATCCCATCGCGCCACTCGCCGCCGCGAAGCGCCTCCTCCGAGGCAAGATCGTATCCGCCGGCGCCGGCATGCGTGTCGATGACGCGGAAGGCCGCCTGCTTGCGCGCGAGATAAGCGAGCATTCGAGCGAGGAAGACATGCTTGAACACGTCGGCGAAATTGCCGGCGTGAAAGTCATGCCGGTAATTCACGCGTCCCGGACTAGAGCGGCGCGGGAACGCGCAGCTCGCGCGTGCGGCATGATCCCCGCGACACTTCCGGACACGAGTGGAAGTCGCGCAAATCCCTGGAGAAGCAGATGCGGACTTCTTCGAGCACGCCAGAACGGCAGGCGATGCCCATCATGTCCGGCCGAAGCTTCGGATTGGACGCGATGAAGGCGCGCTCGATATCGATCGGCGTCCAGGTCTGGCGATCGGATGCGCCGCGAAAAGGCTGCGGAATGTCGACTGCATCGCGCGCGCGGCGTACATCGGCGAAATAATCGGTCGGGCTCTTGCCCGAACAAGTGCCGTGCTTGCGCCATTCGTAGCGCGCCAGATTGATATCGGGATAGATGCCCTTTGCAGCCTCGAGCGCGATGCGCGAGGGCGAGCGCCCCGCTGGCCCGCAATCGGAGGGAAAGCCGCTTTCATATTGCGGCCATAGGCCGTGCACGACGAAGCCCAATCCCGATCCCGCGTCGCATTGGCGGCGATGTTTCTCGGCGCCCGTCGTCTCGCAAAATCCAGGCGACCAGGACAGCGACAGGACATAGAAATCGAACTGCCCCGGCACGCTCGCCCCGCGCGGACGCGGACGCTCTCCTGTTGAATTGCTTGCATCGGGCTGTGCCGCCATCGGCTTCTTGTCGGCGCAATTGTCGAGGATACAGCCGCTATCGCCGGGTTTCGCACCCTGCGCGAAAGCGCCTGTTGCAAGCGACAGGCCGGCGACAAACAAAAGCGCAGATAGACGCATCACCACTCTCTTACATCACGCTGATCTCAGGGCCGCACCATCTTGCAATTCGGTGCATAGGCGAACTCACGATCGAGGCCGCCGACGCAAAGTTCGACGCCGAAACCGTAGCTCGAAAAGCCGAGGTCCTCACCGATATTGTAAGTGACCGGGCGCACGCGGCCATCGTTGAAGATGCCCTTCGCCTGGCAATAGCGGCGCGGAATAAGATCGAGCCCATCGCCGCGATAGCTGATCTCGCGGATGAAATCGTAGCTGACGATTTTCAGCTCCGACTTCCAATATTCCGCCTCGACGCCGGCGAATTGCGAGCTCACGCGCTCGAGCACGCCCGGATCGGCGCAACTGGGCAGCGCGCCCGAATAGGGAAAATAGCGCCGCTCGGCCGGCACAAGAGGCCGGGCTAGAAGCGGGCCTGCCAGCGTACCGGCGCTGAGCAAGGCCACAAGGCCGGCGGCGAGCGCGCGCCGCACGGAGCCTCGGATGTTTCGTGTTTGTTCCATACGCCGACGATGCCCTTCCCGGTTTGGGAGGTCAAGCGGAGTGGCGGCAAACTGCCGTCTTTCGCCCGCCATGTGGCATTTTCGCATGGGGCTAGACGCAGCGCCCGCCATCGACCTCGACCACATTGCCGGTGAGGAAGCCGGCATCGTCCGAGGCGAGAAACAGCGCGGCGTTGGCGACATCCGCGGGCGTGGAGAAGCGGCCGAGCGGCACCGTCGCAAGGAAGGCGGCACGGCGCTGCGGCGTATCCTCACCCATGAAGGTGGCGAGGAGCGGCGTGTCGCCGGCGACCGGCGCGATGACGCAGACGCGGATTTTGTCGGGCGCGAGCTCGACCGCCATGCTGCGCGAGATCAGATGCACGGCGCCTTTGCTGCCGTTGTACCAAGCAAGGCCGGGGCGCGGCCGCAGCGCCGCCGTCGAGCCGATATTGATGAAGACGCCGCTGCCCTGTTTGCGCATGACAGGCACCGCGGCTTGCGCCGAAAGGTAGATCGACTTCACGTTCACTGCGAAGACGCGCTCGAACTCTTCTTCGGAGACGTCGAGCAGCGGCTGGTTACGATGCGACGTCCCGGCATTGTTCGCGACAATGTCGAGCCGGCCGAATCTCTCGACGCAAGCCCGGACCGCCCTGCTCCAATCCTCGGCTTTGGTCACGTCGGCGGCGAACGCGATCGCATTGTCGCTCCGCTGCTTGGCCAGCCTCTCGACGCCGTCGCCATCGATATCGATGAGCGCGAGCCGCGCGCCCTCGCGCGCAAACACTTCCGCGATCCCGGCGCCGAATCCGCGCGCCGCTCCGGTGATCACCGCGACCTTGCCTTCGAGCCGCATTCACATCTCCTTCGTTGACGCGACGTTAGGGAGGGCCCGATGATCGCGCAACCGCATGGCCGCTCCAGACAAAGCCGCGTTCATCCGCGCTCACACACGATTGCTCGCCGTGCCGCACGCACCGGAGATACGTCTCTACCTCGCCGACGAGGCGACGGCGCTCTGGGAAAAGACCGAAGAAGACCTCGGCGAAATCGGGTTGCCGCCGCCCTTCTGGGCCTTCGCCTGGGCGGGCGGTCAGGCGCTCGCGCGCTACGTTCTCGATCATCCGGAGTTGGTGCGCGGCAAACGCGTGCTCGATTTCGCCTCCGGCTCGGGGCTCGTTGCCTTCGCGGCGGCGATCGCGGGGGCCGCAAAGGTCGACGCGAGCGAGATCGATGAATTTGCCATCGCCGCAATCGACTTGAACGCAGAGGCAAATGGCGTCGACATCGCAGTGCATGCGGGCGACCTCGCCGGAGAGGATCGCGGCTGGGATGTCGTGCTTGCCGGCGACGTCTCCTACGAGCGCGACATGGCCGAGCGCGTCACCGGCTGGCTTGCGGGTTTGGCGTCGCGCGGCGTCAGCGTGCTGATCGGCGATCCCGGCCGCACCTATCTCGCACGCGAATCGCTCCAAGTCATTGCGGAATACCGTGTTCCGGTGACCCGCGCGCTCGAAGACGTGGAAATCAAGCGAACGCAGGTCTGGGCTTTTCGCGAGGCGGCGCAATAATTTCGGTGCGGAGAAGTGCCATGCAGCCAAGCGAGATCAAAGCCGGCCATTGTTATGCCACGGCCGAGAACCAGCATCGCAAGGTTGCCCGAATCGATTCGGGAACAGTTTGGTACGAGACATACCGCGCCGACATCCCCGGAACTTGGGAGCCGGCGCATGCGGCCGATGTCGCGCCGTCGCTCGCCTCGTTTGCGGCGGAAGTCGTTCAAGAAGTGCCTTGCGTGGAAAGCGCGCGGGTCGGAACCGGCGGCTGATTCGAGCAACACTCCAGCGTGAGATTACGGAGTGTGTTGATTCGCTCCGCCCGCTGGCACGATCTTCGCTAAGCTGCAGATCGAAGTCGCGTATCCCTGAGACTCCTAGCGGGAGGTGCGCAATGAGGTTGCGAGCACTCGCGTTTAGCCTGGCGTATCTGGTCTTCCCGGCGGCCGCCCACGACTTCTGGCTCGATCATTCGCGCGTCGATCCACGCACGAAGTTCTATTGCTGCGGCGAAAATGATTGTCACTTGCTGCCGGTCAGCCAAGCCCATCCCACGAAGGGTGGCTATCTCCTCGACGATACCAGCGAAACGATCTCCTGGGACCGCGTGCAGCCCTCCCCCGACGGCGGCATCTGGGCCTGCCGCTGGGGCGGCGAGACGAAATGTTTCTTCGCGCCGATTCCGGGAGCGTGAACGCTTCTGCCGTCATTGCGAGGAGCGTGAGCGACGAAGCAATCCGGGCAAAGTCGGCAATCGCCGAAGGGTCTGCCCCTGGATTGCTTCGCTCCGCTCGCAAGGACGGCATCAACAGTGCGGCAAGCCGGCGATCTCCTCGAGCGCCCCGATATGCAAGTCCGCGCTCGCTTGCGAGAAGCAGCAGAATATGACGCGCTGAAGCGGAAATTCCGGGAGCGCTTCACGCACCGTTTTCACGACGAGCGGCGCCGCACGCTCCGGCGGAAAGCCGTAAATGCCCGTCGAGATCGCCGGGAATGCGATCGAGTTCAGCCGATGTTCCGTTGCGATCTCGAGCGCGCGCCGGTAGCACGAGGCGAGCTTCGCATCTTCCTCGCGCTTGTTGCCCCCGTTCCAGCGCGGCCCGACGGCGTGGATCACATATCGCGCCGGCAGCTTGTAGCCGCGCGTGATCTTGGCGTCGCCGGTTTCGCAACCGCCCAACGTACGGCATTCCGCAAGCAGCTCCTTGCCCGCGGCGCGATGGATCGCGCCGTCGACACCGCCGCCGCCGAGCAGGCTTTTGTTCGCCGCGTTGACGATGGCGTCGACAGGAAGCTTGGTAATGTCACCGAGCGCGACTTCGATGTCGGTATTGCGCAACCTTCGCGACAGGAGCATTTCGGGAACGCTCGGCGCCATTAGTTCAGCTGCTCCTTCAAGTTAAGGGTCGCGTATGCGCCGATCGCATCGAAATTAGTCTTTAGGAAATCCGAGCCGGCGTCCCGTCCAATGGCAAACAGCTCGCGAAAGAAGTCGTAGTCCGCATCCATCCGGCTGCGGGCGCCGAACTTCATCAACTTCTCGCTGGCAACGAGATGCATGCGGATTTGCTTGTAATGCGTGCTGTCGAGCCGGCCCGCTTCGATCAGGCGCGCGACGAAGTCGATGGCGCGGAATTCCTGCAAAAGCGGCGCGTTGAAGGTGATCTCGTCGAGCCGGCTCAAAATGTCGCGGAGGTTGTGAGGCGTCTCGCGCCGCTCGATCGGATTGATCTGGATGAGGATCACATCGTCGCAATCGGTTTCGGTGAAGAATGGAAACAGCACCGGATTGCCCATATAACCGCCGTCCCAGTAGGGAACGCCCTCGATCTCGACCGCCTTGAACACGGTTGGCAAACAGGCGGACGCCATCAGCATGTCGATGGTCAGCTCGGGACGGCGAAAGATGCGCACCTTTCCTGTGTAGACGTTGGTGGCGGCGATGAAGAGCTTCGGCCCATCGCTCTCGCGCACCGCGCGAAAATCGATTTCGCGCCCGACCACATCGCGTAGCTGATTGATATCGAGCGGATTGAGATCGTAGGGCGAGAAATTGTCGGCAAGCGCCTCCGCCCAGCTATCGCGCACCTTGAACGGATCCCAAAAGCCGAGAGCAAGGCCGATGGCTTTGCGTTGATCTTCGCTGAGAGTGCCGTCAACACTGGCGCCCTTCCAGAAACGCTCGAGTTGGCTGCGCGCGCCGCGCACTCCACCCTCACGCAACCCGTCGGCAAACGCGACCGCATTCATCGCGCCGGCGCTCGTGCCGCTGATGGCCACGACATCGAGACGGCCATCTTCGAGGAAGGCGTCGAGCACTCCCCAGGTGAACGCGCCATGGGCGCCGCCGCCCTGCAGCGCGAGGTTGACGCGCTTGCGTTGCGGCGTCTCGCTCATCCGATCAGCGGCGCGCGTTCACGCCGCCGTCCATCCCCCGTCGACGGAGATGTTGGCGCCGGTGATCTGCGACGCGGCGTCCGAGCACAGGAACACTGCGATCGCCGCGACCTGCTCGACGGTGACGAACTGCTTCGTCGGTTGCGCCGCGAGCAAGACGTCGTTGATCACCTGCTCTTTGGTGAGATTGCGCGCCGCCATCGTGTCGGGAATCTGCTTTTCCACGAGCGGCGTCCAGACGTAGCCCGGCGAAATGCAATTGGCCGTGACACCGAACGTCGCGAGTTCGAGCGCCACCGTCTTCGTCAGGCCGACGATGCCGTGCTTGGCGCTCACATA
>JAFASC010000087.1 GCA_019244955.1 Methylobacteriaceae bacterium
CGACAATTACGACTGGCTGTCCGACGACACTGTCTTCTGGATGGCCACTGCCTTTACCGTCGGCTACACGGTATTCGCCTCGACGGTGAAGTTCGTCATCGGCCTTTATCTCGCGCTGCTGCTCAACAAGAACCTGCCGTTCAAGGCGCTCTTGCGCTCGATCGTTCTCATTCCATTCGTCGTGCCGACGGTGCTCTCGGCGATAGCGTTCTGGTGGATATTCGACAGCCAGTTCTCGATCGTCTCGTGGTCGCTGCGGCACCTGCATCTGATCGACCACAATATCAATTTCCTCGGCGATCCCTGGAACGCGAGGTTCTGCGTGATCTTTGCCAACATCTGGCGCGGCGTGCCCTTCATCGCCATCACGCTTCTTGCCGGATTGCAGACTGTCTCGCCCTCGCTCTATGAGGCGGCGACCATCGACGGCGCCTCGCGCTGGCAGAATTTCCGCTTCATTACCTATCCGCTGCTGACGCCGATCATTGCAGTGGTGATGACGTTCTCGGTGCTCTTCACCTTCACCGACTTCCAGCTGATCTGGGCCATGACGCGCGGCGGGCCGGTCAACTCGACGCATCTCATGGCGACCTTGTCCTATACGCGCGCAATTCTCGGCGGTAATCTCGGCGAGGGCGCCGCCATCTCGACCGCGATGGTGCCGTTCCTGCTCCTCGCCATCATGGTATCGTGGTTCGGGCTGCAGCGGCGCAAATGGCAGCAGGGCAGCGAGTGAACGCGATGAGCGCCGGACGTCTGCCATGACCGACACGATCGTCCAACCGACGGCGGGCGGCATCCTCCACGATTCGACGGAGGGGATGAGCTACCTCGACACGCTACCGAAGCGCATCGTGACGACGTGGATACCGCTCGGCCTGATCCTCATCGTCCTGCTGTTCCCGTTCTATTGGATGGTGCTCACCGCGATTAAGCCGGACGAGCAGCTCATCGACATGGAGCATTTCAACCCGTTCTTTGTCGTCGGGCCGACGTTCAAGCACATTCACAAACTGCTCTTCGAAACCAATTATCCGATCTGGCTGTGGAACACGACATATGTGTCGGTGCTGGCGACCGCGGTCTCGCTCATCGCGAGCGTGCTTGCGGCCTACGCGATCGTGCGCCTGCGCTATCGCGGCGCGCAATGGGTCGGCGGCGCGATTTTCCTCGCTTATCTCGTACCGCCGTCGATCCTGTTCATCCCGCTCGCCACCGTCGTACAGCGTTACGGGCTGTTCGACTCGCCGATGGCGCTGGTCCTCGTCTATCCGACGATTCTGATTCCGTTTTCGACCTGGCTGCTCATGGGGTATTTCAAGACGATCCCGTTCGAGCTTGAGGAATGCGCGCTGATCGATGGCGCGAGCCGCTGGCAAATCCTGACCAAGATCGTTCTGCCGCTCGCCGTGCCGGGCCTGATCTCGGCCGGCATCTTCTCGCTGACGCTGTGCTGGAACGAATTCATCTATGCGCTCACCTTCATCACCTCGGTGCAGAACAAGACCGCGCCTGTGGCGATCGTCAACGAGTTCGTCGACGGCGATATCTACCGCTGGGGATCGCTTATGGCGGGCGCCCTTGTCGGCTCGCTGCCGCTCGTCATCCTCTATTCCTTCTTTGTCGAGTACTACGTCTCGGCGCTGACCGGCGCGGTCAAGGAATAGCGCACGGCTAGTCGCGCGCGTCGAGCACGTCGCCGAAGCGCACCCATTGCTTGCCGTCGAAGCGCATCATCTGCATCTGCTCGACCGGCAGATGATCGCTCGGGCTGGTATTGACCTTGATGCCCGGCAACAGCATCGGAAGCTCCAGGTCTTTCAGGTTGAGCGCTTGTTTCAGGATGTTGTCGGATGACAAGTCATCCCCGCACTGCTTCAGCACCTGCACCATTGCCATGGCGCTGTTGTAACCGTTGACGAAGCCCTGGTCGCGCAGGTCGCCTTCGGGCACGTATTTCTGCAGGAAAGCTTTGTACTGCTTCACGCCGGCATCGTCTGCCCAGGCGGGGTCATTGGGATCTTTCACGTAGGCCGTCGAGAGTATGCCGATGCCTTTCTCGAGGCCCGCCGGCTCCATGACGCTCGACACCCAGATCGAGACATTGGCCAGAAAGAACATTGGCTTCCAGCCGATCTCATAAACGCGGCGGATCGCCTGCGCGGCAAATTTCGGGGTGGCGCCGACGATCAGCACATCGGCGCCGGTCGATTTCAGATTGACGATCTGCGATTCGATCGTGGGATCGTTGAATTCGTAATTGGCGACGCTCGCGCGCGTATCGAAATCCTTGCCGAGCACGTCGCGAACGCCCGCCACGTAATCGCGGCCGAAATCGTCGTTCTGCGCCAGGAGGGCGAACTTCGCCTGCGGATTTTTCGCCAGTGCATAGCGCGCGTAGAGGCGCGCCTCGGCGCGGAACGTCGCCTGCACGCCGGCGACGAGGTTCGGATATTGGTTGTAATCGCCGAACTTCGAGGCGCCGGAGCCGATGAAGAGCTGCGGCACATGCTTCGTCTGCAGATATTTTGCGGTCGCGGTATTATGCGCCGTGCCGAGGCTCGAGAAAATCGCCGCGATCTCGTCCTGCTCTACGAGCCGGCGCGTCTGCTCGACGGTTTTAGGCGGGACATAGCCGTCGTCGAGGCTGATAAAATTGATCTTGCGGCCGTTGATGCCACCCTGCTCGTTGATCATCCTGAAATAGCCGACCTCGCCTTTGCCAAGCGGGCTGAAGGCGGAGACCGGGCCGCTATAGGGCATGGTCTGCCCGAGCTTGATTTCGGTTGCGGTGACGCCGCGCTGCTCCGCCGCAGCTGCGGCCCCGACAAGCACAATGAGCGCGGCGGAAACACAAAAATGCGCCTTCAAAGCAACTTCCTCCCGTTTTCCAGCTTTATTGCACGGCCGCCCTGCATCGGTGAAGGGCGGGCCGCCTTGCATTTGACTGGGCGGGTCACGAGGATGTCGGCATGTCCAAATCGATCGTCGTCACGATCCCGCACGATCTAGGTGCTGCCGAAGCGCGCCGGCGCATTGCGGAGGGGCTCGGGCCATTGCAGCAGAGTTTCGCGGGAAAGATGACGTCGGACGTGCAGTGGACCGGCAATCATGCCGACATCAAAGTCGGCGCGCTCGGCCAGAAGGTGACAGCGCAGCTCGAGGTCGAGGCGAACCAGGTGCGCGTCGAGGTGCAGCTGCCATTTCTGCTCGCTGCGCTCGCCAACAAGATCCAGCCCTACCTGCAGAAATCGGGTGCGGACATGCTGCGGCTGCCGCCGAAGAAGTGAGCCGGAGCGCGCAGCGCCCCAAGGGCATTTAGAAACGTGTTCCCGCCACGTACGTTGTTGGAAATAGGTATCGAGAAGACGGATTTGGGCATTCTACACATGGTCGCTGATGCTCACCCCAGCTCCCTGAGATGCCGGTAGACGATCGTGCGCGAAATCAGCCCGGTCAAAAGCGCGATGCCGATGCAGATCACGGCAATCGCGAAATAACCTGACAGCCCGAGCGAAAAGCCGCCGAACAAAGCATCGATCTGGTCGCCGCCCGCCGTCGCCGTCCAGTACGGCGCGGCTTTTCCGAGCAGGAAAAACGTCAGCGCCGCGGCGCCGGCGCCGATGATCCCGCCGCGTAGCCCGAGCCGCAGGAAATGGCGCTGGAACTCGCGGGCGATGAACCTGTCCTCGGCGCCAACGAAGTGCAAAACGTCGATGATCTCGCGATTGCCCGCCATGGCGCCGCGCGTGGCGAAGGCGATCGCGAGCAGCATCGCCGTCAACACCAGGCCGAACAAAACCAGGGCGGCGGCGACGACCGTGCGCGTCATCACGTTGAGGCGGGCGAGCCAGGCGCTGTGATCGTCGAAGATCGCCGCCGGCACGTCCTTCGCCAAAGCCTTGTGCAAAGCCTCCGCGTCGAAAGAAGCGTCCTTCTTCTTGACGACGATCATGCGCGGCACCGGCAGCTCGCCGAGATCGAGCCCGCCGCCGAGCCACGGCTCGAGCAGGCGCGCCGATTCGGCCGCGGAGAATGTGCGCACGTCGCCAACGCCGGCGATGCGCGCGGCGATGTCGGCCGCCTTTTTTGCCTCGGCGTCGAGATCATGACCGGCAACCGGGCGCACCTGGATCGTCGCTTCCTGCGAGACCGAGCTCTGCCAGCCGCGCGAGGCCTGCGTGATGAGAATCGCCGTTCCCGCCGAGAGCGAGGCCAGAAATGTCATGATCGCGATGACGGTGACGAGCGCGCGGCCGGCAATCGAGGCCGCCGGGACGAGCGGCATTTCCCGCCGCAGCGCCTCGGCTTCGGCGCCGGGCACATCGCCGTCACGCAAATCCGGCGCTCGATTGCGCCGCGCCGCGTGCGACATCAGGACCGTCATGTCAGTACTCGCGAGAACATGCGCGTCAATCGAAGATGTGCAACCGGCCGTCGCCGAGGACAAGCCGGCGCGCATCCTCGAACTGATCCATCAGCGCAAGATCGTGCGTGGCAATGACGATCGAGGTGCCGGATTTGTTCAGTTCGACGAAGAGCCGCAACAGCCGGCGCGCCAAAGTCGGATCGACATTGCCGGTCGGCTCGTCGGCAAGCAGCAGCTCCGGGCGCGCAATCAGCGCACGGGCGATTGCGGCGCGCTGCTTCTCGCCGCCTGAAAGAACCGGCGGCAGGACATGCATGCGGTCGCCGAGGCCGACCCAGCGCAGAAGCTCGACGACCTCGCCGCGATAGGAAGAATCGTCGCGCCCGAGAACGCGCAAGGGGAGCGCGACATTCTCATAGGTGGTGAGATGATCGAGCAGGCGAAAATCCTGGAAGACGACGCCGATGCGGCGCCTCAGCGTCGTGATCTCGTCTTTGCCGAGGGTCGTCGCCTCCTGATCGAACAGGCTGATCAGTCCGCGCGTCGGCTTCAGCGAGAGCAGGATGAGCTTCAAGAGCGTCGTCTTGCCGGCGCCCGACGGTCCGGTCAGAAACTGGAAGCTCTGCGGCTCGATCGAGAAGCTGAGATCGTGCAGGATCTCGTCTCCCATCCCATAGCGTAAGCCGACATTTTCGAAACGAACCAAGCAGAGTCCTCGTCGCCGGCCCACGGATTAGCGGCCGAATCGGGCTTTTTACGCGCCCTTAACCCTAACAAGTGTCTAATCGAGTGTCCTCTCCCGGCGATTGTTGCCGGGGACCAGTTCGAGCGGAGTCTTGTCCCATGCGTCCGTCTTCCGGCCTAAGCCTGCCCTCCACCCCTTCGGGTCTCGGCGCCCATCAACTCAGGCGCGCGATGGAATTGTCGGCCGAGGCGGTGAGCGGCCGCGGGCGGCAACCGACATACGAAGAACTCTGGGGAAAGAGCTGGCGCCAGCCGCATCACGAGCCGTTTCGCGCGGCGGATGCTAGGGGAGTGTCGCTTTCGCCCTTTGTGGCGACGATCGTCGCGATCGTGCTCGGCGGCATGTCGCTCGCCGGGCTGAAGGAGCAGATCGTACGGGTTATGCCCGCGACCGGCGCGCTCTATGCGGCGGCCGGGCTTCCGGTAAATGCCCGCGGACTGGAGTTTCGCGGCGTCACCTCACGCGTGAGCGGGGGCAATGCGCAGCGCCTGCTGAAGGTGCAGGGCGAGATCGCCAATCTGCGGCCCGGGCTGAATCCGGTTCCGCCGATCGAGGTGGTCGTGCAGGGGGAAAACGGGCGGGCGCTCTATCGCTGGACCGCAACGGCTTATAAAGCAAAGCTCGGCGGCAACGAAACGATCGCTTTCGAGACGCGGCTGGTCGCCCCGCCTGAGGCGGGCCGCAACGTCAAGGTTCGCTTCGCCCAGGCAAACTGAGCGGAGCTGAAGCGAGGCAGGGACCTCGCTAAAGCGCCGGCTCAATCCCGTTCGAGTTCTTCGCCACGCAGCATCGCGTCGCGCAGGCTCTGCCAGCGGCGGAAGCTTTCGTTGGCGCCGAGGAAGGCCAGCGCCAGCACGAAAGGCGCGATGTAATAGATCACCCGGAAGAGCAGCAGCGAGGCGAGCAGCGCCGCCTCGGTCGGCGTCGGCACGGTGTTCAGCATGGTCGCTTCGAAGACGCCAATGCCGCCCGGTGCACTGCTCGCGATGCCGAGAATGCTGGCGAAAGAGTAGAGCGAGGCGAAAGTAAAGAAGTCGAGGCCGTGGTGGGGCGGCAGCAACACGAACAGGGTGCCGGACGCTGCACCCAAATCGACGAGCCCGAGCAGCACCTGCCGGCTGGTCAACCGGAAGCCGGGGAGTTCAAGGCGAAAGCCGCGTATCTTTCGCCGGCGCGGCGCCGCCGATACCCAGACGAGATAGGCAGCGAGGGCTGCGAGAACACCGGCGCCAAGCACCATGTTGATGGCCGGCGTCAGATGATCGAGCCGGCTGATCGCCTCGGCGCGAAAAATCAATCCGGTTCCTACTATCAGCGCCATGCCGAGCCAGAAGGTCACGCCGGCGATGATGGTCAGGCTCGCCACGGCGCCGGCGCGAAGCCCGGCGCGTGAATAGAGCCAGTAGCGAACCGTCCCGCCGGTGATCAGCGGGAAGCCCAGCGTGAAGGAGATCGCGTAGCTCGTGAAAGAGGCGAGCGCCGTCGTCCGGTAGCGCACCTTGGCCTTGAGCTGGCGGAGCGCCACCGCATCATAGCCGGTCAGCGCGAGGTAGGAGACGCAGGTCAACAGACACGCGCCGACGATTTGCTCGGCGGTCGTCCCCCCGATGGCGCTGCGCAAGTCGGCGAAGTTTATCTTTGCCAGCGTTCGCGCGAGCACGAAGAACGAAAGTCCGAAAATGACGATGCTTGCGACGGCGCCGGCGATCCGGCCGATGCGCCGGCGCCGGCTCGCGACCGCATCCGTGGCAGTGCCGGTAGCTGGAGCAAGAGCGACGGGCTGGCGCACCGCGGGCGCGGCGGGGGCCGCGATTGCAGCGACCTCGGCGTCGCGGGCGGGTGGTCGCAAGGGTTCGGCAGCCATTCCGTTCATCAATGCCCAGGCACCCGCGCGGGCTCCCGGCGGCCCCGCGGATTTAGGCATGGAGCTGGGCAAATCCAGGGCGGGCCTTCGCCCGTCGCGGCGGGTTCAAGGCCCGACGTCGGTGCGGCAAAGCACATCGGCCTCGCCGTTTCCAAGCACAGCTGTTGCGAATCCAAAACGAATGCGAAGAATGCGCGCTCGCGGTTTTTAAGGAAGCCTGGATGCACATGCTCGCCCGTGCCATTTCGCTGTTTCTGTTATGTGCCGCAACGCTTACGCCCGCGCATGCGCAACAAAAGGCCTACACGAACGAGCAATTGGCGAGCGACGCGGTGCGTCTCGAAGCGCAAGTGCGCAGGGACGCCGACACGCGCGCGCGAAAGCCGCTCGATCAAATACGGCGCGACATGGTGGCAGCCGCGGCGCGCAACGACACGCCGGCGGCATTGCGTGCGCTGGCGCAGATCGTTGCACCCGACACGAAGAATGCGGCGAGCTGGGTCAGCTATGCCCGCACCGCGCTCGCCGTGCCGGCAAATTCCGCGTCGGTCTATGAGCTGAAAAACGAAGCGGCGGCGGCCGCCTATATCGCCTACCAGCGTGCCAGCACGAAGCCCGATGAGGCGGCGGCGCTCTCGCTCCTCGCCGACATCTATGCGTCGCGGCAGGAATGGCGGCCTGCGCTCAATGCCTATCGCGCCAGTCTCGTCAGCAACGATGTGCCGGCAGTGCGCAGCACGTATCAGCGGCTGCGCGAAGAGCACGGCTTTCGCATTCTCGACTACAAGGTCGACAACGAGTCGGCGTCGCCGCGGGCCTGCTTCCAATTTTCCGAGCCTTTGGCGCGCGGACGCGTCGATTTCGCGCCTTACGTTGCAGTCTCCGGCACGGCCAATGCTGCAGTTTCCACCGAGGATCAGCAGCTTTGCGTCGAAGGGCTGAAGCACGGGCAACATTATTCGGTCATTTTGCGCCAGGGCCTGCCGTCCGCGGTCGACGAGGCGCTGTTGAAACCCGCCGATTACGACATCTATGTGCGCGACCGCTCGCCGCAGGTGCGCTTTACCGGCCGCAATTACGTCCTGCCGCGCGTCGGCCAGGAAGGCATCCCCGTCATCTCGATCAATACGCGCAAGATTGCCGTCGACATTTTGCGCATCGGCGATCGCAACCTTCTCTCGGCGGTGCATTCCGACGATTTCCTGGCGCAGCTCGGCACGTACCGGCTCAAGCAATACGTCAACGAGAAGGCGACCAAGATCTGGTCCGGCACAATGGATACTGCGAGCGAACTCAACAAGGATGAGACGACCGCGTTCCCGGTGCTCGAAGCCGTCGGCAAGCTCGAGCCGGGCGTGTATGTGATGGTCGCGCGTGCCGGCGAGCAGAAGCCGCTGGTGCCGGGGAACGATTCCGAAGATTACGACGACGATCAGAAGGCGACCCAATGGTTCACCGTCTCCGATCTCGGCCTGACGACATTTGCGGGCGCTGACGGCATCCATGTCCTCGTGCGTTCGCTGGCGAGCGCGCAGCCGCTCGCCGGCATCGAATTGCGTCTCGTTGCCAAGAACAACGAGATACTCGCGACATCCCGGACCCCATCCGACGGGCATGTGCGCTTCGATCCCGGGCTCGCGCGCGGCACGGCGGGGCTGGCGCCGGGGCTCATCGTCGCCACCAATGCCGGCGGCGATTACGGCTTTCTCGATCTGCAGCAGACGCCGTTCGATCTTTCCGATCGCGGCGTGAAGGGCCGCGAAGCGCCGCGAGCACTCGATGCGTTCGTCTTCGCGGAGCGGGGCGTCTATCGTTCCGGGGAGAGCGTCAATGTCACGGCGCAATTGCGCGACGCGAAAAGCGTCGCCGTGTCCGGTCTGCCGCTGACGCTCGTGTTCAAGCGGCCGGACGGCGTCGAATATAAGCGCGTCAGCGTCGCCGATCAGGGCCTCGGCGGGCGCGCTTACTCGCTGGCGCTGCTTTCCGGTGCTGCGAGCGGCACATGGCGGATCGAAGCTTATGCCGATCCGAAGAGCCCGAAGATCGGTGAGACAAGCTTCCTTGTCGAAGATTACGTGCCGGAACGGCTCGACATGACGCTGAAGGCCGCGGCGAATGTCGCGCGCTTAAGTCAGCCGGTCGATGTCGCCGCCGACGTGCGCTACCTCTACGGCGCGCCCGGCGCAAATCTCGAAATTTCGGGCGATGTCTCGGTCAAAGCCGCGGATGAAAATGGGCTCCCGGCGCTGAAGGGTTACGAAGCCGGGCTCTCCGACGAAGCCTTCGAGACGGTACGCAGCCAACTCGAGGACAAAGTCACGACCGACGCAAAAGGCGCGGCGAAAGTCAGCGTGCCCGTGCCCGACGCCACGGCGACGAGGCCGCTCGAAGCCGAGATCGTCCTGCGCGCCGGCGAACCCGGCGGGCGTGCGATCGAACGCACTCTGCATCTGCCGATCCTGCCAAAGGGCGGCGTTATCGGGGTGAAAAAGAATTTCGACGATGAGCTCAGCGACGGGTCGGTTGCGACTTTCGACGTGATCGCCGTCGGTCCGGACGGCCGGCGCACGACGCGGCGCAACGTCTCCTGGTCGCTCTACCGCATCAACAACGATTACCAATGGTATCGCGCCGACGGGCGCTGGAATTTCGAACGGGTGAAATCCTCGCGTCGGCTCGCCGAGGGCAAGATCGATATAGCGGGGAACGATCCAGCAAAGATATCGGTGCCGGTCGGCCTCGGCGCGCATCGTCTGGATGTTCGCTCGGACGATGGCGGCGACATGCCGACGAGCATCACGTTCGATGTCGGCTGGTCCGGCGGCTCGACGGCGCAAACGCCCGATCTGCTCGAGCTGACTTTGGACAAGGAGAGCTACGCGGCCGGCGAACCGATGGCGATGAAAATCTCCTCCGGCTTCGACGGCAAGGCGACAATCGCGATCGTCGGCGATGGCGTGCAAGCGGTCACGACAAGCGACCTGAAAAAAGGCGACAACGAGATCCGCATGCCCGTCTCGGCCGATTGGGGCGCGGGCGCTTACGCCGTCGCCTTGGCGCATCGGCCGCTCGACATCGCGGCAAAGCGAATGCCCGGCCGTTCGCTCGGCGTCGCCTGGTTCGGTATCGACGAGAGCGCGCACAAACTCGATGTGAAACTCAACGCGCCGGAGAAAATCCGGCCGCGCGGCAAGCTTGACATACCGGTGGAACTCGCCGGGCTCTCGCCGGGGGAAGACGCCTATGTCACCGTCGCCGCGGTCGACATCGGCATCCTCAATCTCACGCAGTACGAGACGCCCGACCCAAACGACTATTTTTTCGGGCAGCGTCAGCTCGGATCGGAAATTCGCGATATTTACGGATACCTGATCGACGGCATGCAGGGCGTGCGCGGCATGATCCGTTCCGGCGGTGACGCCGGCGCCGATCTCAGCGCGGAAAAACCGACGCAGGAGCCGCTCGCGCGCTATTCCGGGGTGGTGAAGGTCGGTGCCGACGGCAAGGCGAATATCTCCTTCGATATTCCCGCCTTCAACGGCTCGGTGCGCGTCATGGCGAGCGCGTGGTCGAAAACGCGAGTTGGTCACGCTCAGCAGGACGTCATCATCCGCGATCCCGTCGTGGTGCAGGCGACGCTGCCGCGCTTCCTCTCCCTCGGCGATCAATCGCGCTTCCATGTGCAGATCGACAACGTCGAAGGCAAAAGCGGCCGCTACGCCGTCGACCTCGCCCTGGAAGGGCCGGTGTCCGCCTCCGCCGACGCATTGAAGAAGTCGCTCGCCCTGAGTGTGGGAGCGCGAAGCTCGCTCGCCATTCCTGTCAACGCGACGGGTATCGGGCGCGTCGACCTCGATCTGCATCTCACAGGTCCCGACGTCGATCTCAAACAAAGCCTCGCGCTCAATGTCGATGCAGGCACGGGCGAGTTCGCGCGGCGCAGCGTGCAGTCGCTTGCGCCCGGCGCGAGTCTTACGATTTCCCGCGATCTGCTCGCGGATTTCGTACCGGGCACAGGCACGGTGTCGGTTGGCGTGTCGCCCGCGGGCGCGATCGACGTGCCGGCTTTGTTGCAGGCGCTCGACCGCTACCCCTATGGCTGCTCCGAGCAGATCGTCAGCCGTGCGCTGCCGCTCCTTTACGTGAACAAGCTCGCCTCGGCCGAACGGCTGGCGATCGACGCCGGCGTCCAGGATCGTATTCGCGACTCGATCGACAAGGTTTTGTCGCGCCAGGACTCGACGGGCGCCTTCGGCCTGTGGTCGGCGAATGCAGGCGATGACAGATGGCTCAATGCGTTCATCACCGATTTCCTCACGCGCGCACGCGAAGAGGGATATGCGGTGCCGCAGCGGGCCTTCGATCAGGCGCTCGAACGCTTGCGCAATGGTGTCGCAAATTCCGCCGACGCGAAGGACGCCGACACGTCCGCGCTCGCCTACGCAATTTATGTGCTGGCGCGCAACGGGCGTCCTGTCATGGGCGATCTACGTTACCTCGTCGACACGAAGCTCAACGACTTTACCTCGCCGCTAGCGCGGGCGCAGCTCGCCGCAGCACTGGCGATGCTCGGCGACAAAGGTCGTGCGGAAAGGGTGTTCGACTCGGCGGCGAAGCGGCTCGATGAGCAGCGCAACAGCCGCTTCTCGCGTCCCGATTACGGTTCGCGTCTGCGCGACGGTGCGGGGCTCCTGGCGCTCGCTGCGGAATCGAACAGCGCGCGCAACGATATTCAGCTCGCCGCACTCGCCGTTGAAAGCGAGCGCGCCGCGTCGACCTACACGAGCACCCAGGAAAATGCCTGGATGGTGCTCGCCGCCGAGGCATTGATGAAAGACGCACAGTCGATCTCGCTGTCGATCGACGGTGAGCCGCAATCGGGCGCGTTCTATCGCGGCTGGAAGGGTGCCAGTCTTGACCAGCGCGATGTCGTGATCACAAACAACGGGCAGGCAGCCGTGCGCGTCGCGCTCACCAGCGTCGGCCATCCGACCGCGCAGGAGCCGGCGACGAGCCGCGGCTACGAGGTCGAGCGCACCTATTACAAACTCGACGGTAAACAAGCCGATCCCGCCACTATCAAGCAGAACGACCGGTTCGTCGCGGTGTTGAAAGTGACGGAGAGCGAAGCGGCTTACGCGCGGCTGCTTCTGGTCGATCATTTGCCGGCCGGTCTCGAGATCGACAATCCCGATCTCTTCGACGGCGGCTCGACCGACAATCTCTCCTGGCTCAAGCGCAATGTCGAGCCGACGCACACGGAAGCGCGCGACGACCGTTACGTCGCGACGTTCGATCGCGACGGCAAGGACAAGGCGACGTTCACGATCGCCTACATCGTGCGCGCGGTGACGCCGGGACGCTACATCCTGCCGCCCGCGTCCATCGAAGACATGTACCGGCCGGACCGCTTCGGGCGCACCGGGTTCGGCACGCTGGTCGTGCAAGAGGCGAAGTGAAAACACGCGCGGCTATCGCCGGCGCAGTGCTGGTCGCGGTTGCCGCGGCCGGCATCCCAGTCGCTTGGACCAGCGCGACGCGCGCGCTGGCGCCGCTCGATGTCTCGCAAGCGGCGCGCGGCTCGGCCGTGGTCACCGACCGCAATGGCGTGTTGTTGCGCCCCTTCACCACGCTGGACGGCCGCTGGCGATTGCCGGTCACCGCCATCGATGTCGATGCGCGCTTCTTCGCGCTCTTGAAATCCTATGAAGACCGCCGCTTCGAGCAACATCACGGCGTCGATTGGCGCGCGCTCGTCCGGGCCGCGCTGCAATTCGCTGCAAGTGGACACATCGTCTCCGGCGGTTCGACGCTGACGATGCAAGTGGCGCGTCTTCTCGAGCCGCGCGAAGAGCGCTCGCTGGGGGCGAAACTTCGGCAAATGGCGCGCGCGCTCGAACTCGAAAATCGTCTGTCGAAGCGCGAAATCCTCGATCTTTATCTCGCGCTCGCGCCGTATGGCGGCAATCTCGAAGGCGTGCGCGCGGCGAGCCTCGCCTATTTCGGCAAAGAGCCACGGCGGTTGTCGCTCGGTGAGGCGGCGCTGCTCGTCGCCTTGCCGCAATCGCCGGAGGTGCGCCGTCCCGATCGCGGCGCCGGCGCGGCGCGTGCGGCGCGCGACCGCGTGCTCGATCGTGCCGTTGCAACCAATGTGCTCGCGCCGGCCGAGGCGGCGCTCGCCAAGGGCGAGCCCGTCCCGCAGGCGCGACTCGCATTTCCTACGCTTGCGCCGCACGCCGCCGAAGCGGCGTTGCGGCTTGCGCCCGAGGAGCGCGTCCACAAACTCACCGTTGACGCGAAGTGGCAGCAAACCTTGGAGGCGCTGGCGCGCGACAGCGTGCCGCGCGTCGGCGCGAAAGTTTCAGCAGCGATTCTCGTTGTCGACAATGCAACGGGCGAAGTGCGCGCCCATGTCGGTGCAGCCGATTATTTTTCGGTCGAGCGCGGCGGCGGCATCGACATGGCTGAGGCGCTGCGCTCGCCGGGTTCCGCGCTGAAGCCGTTCATCTATGCGCTCGCCTTCGAGAGCGGCATCGCCCATCCCGAAACCATGCTCGACGATCGACCCTCGCGCTGGGGCGTGTGGCAGCCGGAGAATTTCGATTTCGCTTATCAGGGCGCGGTCAGCGCGCGGCGCGCGCTGCAGATGTCGCTCAATGTGCCGGCGATCGAGCTCCTCGATCAGATCGGTCCGGCGCGGTTCCTTGCCCGGTTGCGCAATGCCGGCGCCGAAATAGCGCTATCGGACGACAGCGCGCCGGGTCTCGCGGTCGGGCTCGGCGGCCTCGGCATCAAGCTGCACGATCTCGCGCGGCTCTATGTCGGCCTCGCGCGCGGCGGCGATGCGCCGCCGCTGATCGAGGAAATCGGCGTCGCGCCGAAGCGCGCCAACCGCCCGATCGCCGAGCCGCTCGCCGCCTGGTATGTCGGCGACATCCTCCGCGGCGCGCCGCCGCCGCTGAACGCGCCTGCCGGACGCATCGCCTACAAGACCGGTACGTCCTATGGCTATCGCGACGCGATCGCGGTCGGCTATGACCGCCGCCACACGATCGCGGTCTGGGTCGGACGGCCCGACAACGCATCCGTACCGGGCCTTGTCGGTCGGCTGGTTGCCGCGCCGATCCTGTTCGATGCGTTCGCGCGGATCGGCATCGATTCCGAGCTGCCGCCGAAGCCGCGCGATGCGCTTGTTGCGCGCTCGTCAACGCTGCCGCCGCCGCTGCGGCATCTGCGCCCGGATGCGCCGAAGGTGGTTTCCGCGGCGAGCAATCCGCCGCTGCGCATCGCCTTTCCGCCGAACGGCGCCCGCGTCGAGCTGGGCTTGAGTCGGCCGGACGCGAGTACGCTGGCGCTGAAAGCGCAGGGTGGCGTGCCGCCCCTGACCTGGATCGTCAACGGTGCGCCGCTCGGCGCGCCGGATTTGCGCCGGCAGGCGAATTGGGCGGCCGACGGGGCCGGTTTCGCACGAGTCTCTGTCATCGACGCCAAGGGCGCGACGGATTCGGTGACCGTGCGGGTGGAGTAGGCGCGGCATTGGACTGACGCAGCCGCCGGCCGCGGGATGACGAAAGCTCTATGCTTTTTTAACGCCGCATGATCTTAGTTGTGAAGATCAGCTCGGAGACCGAAGTGAATTTAACACGTCGCGCGTTTACTGCAGGACTTGGTGCGGCGCCCTTCATACGTGCGCGCAAGGCGTTCGCTGCAGGCGAAGAGCTCGCCGTCTCCGTCACCAACCACAGCGAGCCGGAAGTCTGCGCCGAAAAGGACAACATCCAGATCGACTTCCTCTCCGCGGACGTGCGCCGCATGCGCGTGCGCGCCGTGCATCCGGCCTACATCGGCTCGGTTGGGCTTGATCGCGCCGAGCCGGATTGGACCGCGTGCGACATGTCGGGCGATGCGTCTTTCCCGAGCCCGGAGCGCGAGGCGCGGCTCTGGTCGAGCCCCGATTTCTGGCTCGTCGGGTGGACGTATCCGAGCTTTTGGCGCGAGCAGGATGTGCCTGTGCGCATCGGAAACCGTCTCGAACGCGGCTTCCACCTCGTCCAGCTGTGGATGAATTATCGCGGCGAGCCTGCCGAAGTGCTCGTCTTCTACCCGCGCGACGGTTACTGGCGCGCCCGGCCCTTGCCCTACGGCAATTTGCGCTGGACTGCCTATGGCTCGTCGTTCCTGATCGGACCCGTCGAGATTCAGGAGAGGCCGCTCGTCGCCTTCAATGAAGTTGCCTTCGATCCCGCAACATTGAGCTTCGACCTCGCTTTCGCGCGCGGCGGATCGGCGCGTATCGCCTTCGCCGGAATTGACCAGAGCGAGATCAAGCTGGATGTCAGCTATTCCGCCGCAATGCCTGACAGGCGAGCCTTCGCCTCGCTGCGCTCAATGTATACGAGCGAGCGCGTGGCGGATGTGGCGCGCGTCGCCTGGCGCGCTCCGGGTGCCTCCGCTTGGGACGAGGCACCGGTGCTGAATTTTTCCGGTGCGCCCGCCGTCACTGAACTGTGGGCCGGCCGTCGTGCGCAGTCACGGCACAATCTCAGCGCGCCCGACATGATCTTCAGCCATTTCGCTTCGGCGGCATCATCCGGGCCGACATAGACGCGTGCTGAACCTAAGTGTTCTGCGCCGCGCGCGCGCAGCCCGCATTCCGGTTGTAGATGCGGCGCGCGGCGTCGCTCTCCTGGCAATGTTCGTCTTCCACCTGACCTGGGACTTTTCGTATTTCGGCTATCTCGATTCGCAGATCGTCTTCGAACCTGCTTTCAAGATTTTCGGCGATACGATCGGCTCGACGTTTCTCGGCATTGCCGGCGCAAGTCTCGTTCTTGCGCACGCGCCGAAGTTTCGCCCGCGCGCCTATTGGCGGCATCTCGCAATCATCATTGTCGCCGCGGCCGCGGTCAGTCTTGCCACCTACGTCTTTATACCCGACGGCTTCATTTTTTTCGGCATCCTGCATTGCATTGCGCTTGCGAGCCTGATCGCGCTGCCGTTCCTGTTTCTGCCATGGTGGGCCGCAGCACTTGCGGCGCTCGTCGCGATCGCCGCGTCGCGCCTCTTCGTCTCGCCGACATTCGACCCGCCGATATGGTGGTGGACCGGCCTCTCCACTTTCGAACCGCGCACCAACGATTATCGGCCGATCCTACCGTGGCTTAGTGTCCTCTTGTGCGGCGTGGCGCTGATGAAAATCGGTGACCGCTTCGCGTTGCGTGACTTTCTGGCACGCTGGCAGCCGCGGACGATCTTTTCGCGAGCTGTGGTCCTGAGCGGCCGGCACACTCTCGCGATCTATCTCGTGCATCAGCCGGTTTTCTTCGGTCTCGTATCTCTGTTGGCGGCGATCGCGCCGCCAAAAGGCGCCTCCGCCGATGCGCGTTTCTTCACGTCGTGTCACGCACAGTGCGAAGGCGCGGGTCAGCCCAGACCGCTCTGCAGCGCGGTTTGCACCTGTCTTGCCGACGAGCTTCGCGAGCAAGGATTATGGACCCGCACGATCGGCAATGAATTGCAAAGCGAGGAACGCGAGCGTCTCGGCGCCCTGGCGCGGGCGTGTTTGCGTGAAAAGCGGCGGCTCAATGAGGAATAGCGCCGCTCGTCGCGGAACCGCAATCGGCGGCGCCGGTTAACCGCACCTCTAACCGAGGTCACGCATGCCAGGCCAAACACCCAATCCGGGCGGCGAAGTGCCGGCGCCCGCCCCATCTGTCATTCCCGACCCCAATCCCTCGCCCTATCCCGTCGATGCGCCGGGCGACGAGCCGATTCCGCCGGTGCGTGATCCCGACGTGATCGATCCCGGAGCGCCGGTGCCGAACCCGACCAATCCGCCCAAACCGAGCTTCTGATTATTACATGCCGCTCATCGGCAGATTGTAGTAGTCGCGGATGCGTTTGCCTTCGGCCGGGGACCAATCCGGTGCTGCGCCCTTGGCGAATTTTGGCGCCTTGCGCAGCTGTTCTTCGGTGATGTCGAGCTCGTAGGCGTCGAGTTTCGGATTGTAGGTCAGTTGATCCCACGGCAATGGATAGAAGTCCGATCCAATGCCCAAAAACCCGCCGAAACTCATGACGGCATAGGCGACCTGCCCGGTCTTCTTGTCGATCATGACGCGCATGATTTCGCCAAGCGTCTCGCCGTTCGGACGCCGGACTTTCGTTCCCTCGACCTTATCGCTGGCGATGAGGCTGTGGGTCTCTTGCTTTGGCGTGGCGGACGCGACGGAGCTTTGCATCATGGCCTCCCGGAGTGCCTGCTGCTGCGGCAAAAACGTGCCGCCGGACGGCGGAGTTCCCACACGAGGGCGCCTCAAGCGGTGCCGGCCGAAGGCGCGAACACCCGGATCGCCTTGGGCGCGACCGAGAATTTGGCCGGCGTGGTCGTCAGAATCTCGCCGTCGGCATTCACGCGCCGCGGGCGCGATGTATGGATTTCGAAATTGCGGCCGCGGACGGAGCGTACCTCCCGAAACGCGCCGTGCTCGCCGGCGCGGAAAGAGGGGGCGATCCAGGCAAGTTTCCAGACCTTGTCCATCTCGAGGCTGTAGAGATCGAGATCGCCGTCGTCGATCTCAGCCGATTTCTCCACCGCATTGCCGCCGCCATAATAGCGGCCGTTGCCGACCGCCACCTGAAACGTCCTGACGCGCGCAACCTCGCCTTCGCTGGCAATCACCGCCGAGAAAGGCCGCGCACGCGTCAGCACACGCATGGCGGCGAGCCAATAGCTCAACCGCCCCAAACGCCGCTTCGTCTCGCGCGACATTGCGCGCGCAAGCGCGACGCTGAGCCCAATGCTTGCGACGTTGAAGAAGAGCTGATCGTTCACGCGCCCAATATCGATGCGGCGCTCCTCGCCACGGGCGATGATGTCGAGGGCGACGACAGGATCGTCGGGAATGCCGAGCGTGCGGGCAAGATCGTTCGCCGTCCCGGCCGGAATGATGCCCAGCGGCA
>JAFASC010000346.1 GCA_019244955.1 Methylobacteriaceae bacterium
ACGATCACAGCCCGCATGCCTGTCCTCCCTCCGAAGTCAGCGAACGCACCGGTTTCCCGCTCCGCGGCAGGAAGAGAGACGTCGCTTGGACAGAGGCGCGAGACTAACCGCGGGAGGAGCGGCAAGGAAGCACCTTGGCAAGGGCACGCTCGAGCCGGCAAGTTGGGACGAGGCGTGGATTTGGTCGTCCAGCGTACGCGAGATTGTTATCTCGCGCGGTTCGCGGGCAAAGCCCGCAGACTTGCCGCACGGCGTGCTCGCGGGCGCTCTGCCCAAGATGTGGGAAATGTCACTTTCGGCGCTGATGAATGCCTCTATCGCTTGCGAGGGCTCGGAAGCAATGGAGAGCGGCAATGTCGATAGCAGCAGTTTCGGATAGCGCGGTAGAGGTCGCGCGGGTCACCGCCAGCAAGCCCGCGTCTCGAAAGGACCGGTCCTTCAGCTACCTCTGCACCTTTGCTGCCCTCGGATTCGTAGTCTCGATCCTCAGCGTGGCGCTGGCGGGACTGGCGATTGCCGAATAATGCCCGGCAGAGGCGCTATTCCTCGCCTCGAGCCGACAACGCGTTGGGCCGCTGCGACGAGGCGCGCGGCGCGGCGTGTTCGCGATCGACTAAGATTTTATCGAGTTAATCCATCGTTAAGGATTGCCGAGCCACCCTAAATCACCGGCAACGCCAGCTCGCTGGATGCTTGCAGAAGCCCCGATGCTCCGTCCTGGACCTCGGGGTTTCTTTTTTGCGCGAGAATAGCACTCTGGATTGCTCTGCTCCGGCGTTCGCGCTGAAACGGGCTTTGCAAAGCGCTAAATAGCGTGCGCGTCCCCCGGGGAGGTACATAAAGCGGCCGCTTTCAGCCCCGCCTGCATGAACGCCGATCGGACTTGACGGGCGGGCGGCGTGCGCCACATGCGCGCTCATGGGGAAGCGATCTCCCCACGAGGCGTCAGCCGAAGAATCGCGTCCATCGCTGCACCACCATGCTGCACCGTAGGACGCCTCATGCTGCCCTTACATCAAGCCAAAACAGAGGCGGATCGTCGGCGCGGGCGCGACGCCTCGCGCGAGCGTCATGCCGCTCGCCGGCCGCACCTCCCGCCTGGAATGAACTGCAGCCGCAATCGTCCAACGTTGGCGCTGGATAGCGTTAGATCAAAGAGGAGCAAACCATGCGAAAGCCAATCCCTCTCGCAATCCGTCTCGCAGCTCTCGGCGCCGCGGCTTTGCTGACGACCCCGAGTTTCGCCGCCGAGTCCGATTGGTCTGACGTCGGCAAAGCGCTCGGCAAATCGGGCACGGAAATGCCCGGCGGCGTCTACCGTGTCGGCTTGCCGCGAAGCGACTTGAAAGTATCGCTCGACGGCGTCGCCATCAAACCCGGTTTTGCTCTCGGCGGCTGGCTCGCTTTCCAGCGCATGGGAAATCAGGCCATGGTAATGGGCGACGTCGTCCTCACCCAGGACGAAGTCAATCCGGTGATGAAGAAGCTCGAAGAGAGCGGCATCGAGATCACCGCGTTGCATAATCATCTCTTACGCGCCGAGCCGATGACGCTGTTCATGCACGTGCTTGGGCACGGCGATCCCGTCAAGCTCGCGACCGCGCTGCATGCGGGACTTGCGCTCAGCAAGACGCCGATGGGCGATGCCGGGTCCGCGCCCGCCCAGCCCTCTGCCGCGCCGCAAATCGACTTCGATACCGCCGCAGTCGACAAGGCGATGGGATATAAAGGCAAGGCGAATAACGGCATTTACCAGTTCAGCATTCCGCGCGCCGAGCCGACGACGGAAGCGGGAATGGACGTGCCGGAGGCGATGGGTTCGGCGATCGGTATCAACTTTCAGCCGACGGGCGGTGGCAAGGCCGCGATCACCGGCGACTTCTTGCTGAGTTCGAAGGAAGTCAATCCGGTGATCCGGGCGATGCAGGCGAACGGCATCGAGATCACCGCGTTGCACAGCCACATGCTCGACGAACAGCCGCGCGCCTTCTTCATGCATTTCTGGGCGAATGACGACGCGCAGAAGCTGGCGAAAGGTTTGGGCGTGGCGCTTGACAACGTCCACGTTGCGCAAGCGCATTAGCGGCCGATAGCGCTCGGCGCAGATGAGCGCTGCTCGCGTAGCGATCGTCTGGCGTGGCGATGCGGACGCGCCGGACGCGCTGCAGCCCGAGACGGGGCGGCTGAAAGCGATCTTTGCCGCGCTCGAGCGGGCGGGGCTGAGGCCGCAGCCGGCGCCCTATGACGAACGCCATGCAGACGCCTTTACGCAGCGCCTGCGCGAAGCGGACGCGGCGCTGGTCTGGGTCAATCCGCTCGACAAGGGCCGCAACCGCAAAGCGCTCGATGCCATCCTGCGCGAGGCGGCCTCGGCCGGTGTCTATGTCAGCGCCCATCCCGATGTGATCGCAAAGATGGGAGTGAAGGCGGTTCTCCATCGCACCCGCATGCTCGGGTGGGGGAGCGACACGCGCTATTACGAAACTCCGGCGGCGTTCGCGGCCGAGTTTCCCTCGCTCCTCGCCGAGGGTCCGCGGGTGCTGAAGCTCAATCGCGGTAACGGCGGCATTGGCGTCTGGAAAGTGGAAAGCGCCGGTGAGGGGATGGTGCGTGTGCAGGAGGCGGGCGGGGAGGCGGCAATTCGTGTCCTGCGCCTCGACGAGTTTGTCGCGCAGCATCGTGACGATTTCGCCGCGGGGGAAGGCTTGGTCGATCAGCCCTACCAGCCGCGCCTGACCGACGGGATGATCCGCTGCTATGTCTCGGGCGAGTGCGTCGCCGGCTTCGGCCATCAGATGGTGCGCGCGCTTGCGCCGCCGGAGGCGGGGCCGGCTGGCCGCAGGCTTTATTCCGGCCCCGGCGATGCGCGGTTCCAGGTTTTGCGGGCTACTCTCGAGCGCGAGTGGATCCCGCAGATGGCGGACCTCCTGGCCCTGTCGCGGGACGACTTGCCGGTGATGTGGGACGCCGACTTCCTGCTCGGGCCGAAAAATGCCGCCGGACACGACAGCTATGTCCTCTGCGAGATCAATGCGAGTTCGGTGTTCCCGATTCCCGAGGAAGCGCCGGACGCGATCGCGGCGACCCTGCTCGATCGGCTCGCGCGCACGTGAGGTCTCCTGCGTCGGCGGCGGCTTTTCGCAAAAATCCGCCCTTCACAGTCGCGGCAATGGGACTATTCTTTGGGGGGAAGCGAGTCTAACGACAAGCGATCGCCGCGGCACCGAGCGGCCTCTCCGGTCGAACGACGGGAGCCTGACCCAATGACAAACTTCCATGTCATCGCCGGCCCGAAGGGAGTGCCCGAATATCCGGTCATCCGCCGCATCGGGTTCGACGATCTTCGCGTCGCGCTGCAGCAGGGCATCGACGATTTCCTGAGCAAGCCCTCGCACCTCCTCTTCATCGGCCTCATCTACCCCGTCGTCGGCCTGATCCTCGCCTTCTGGGCCTCCAACGCAGATCTCCTGCCGATCCTCTATCCGCTGATGTCGGGCTTTGCGCTGATCGGCCCGCTCGCGGCGATCGGCCTCTACGAGATCAGCCGGCGTCGCGAGGCCGGCCTCGACACATCCTGGACGCATGCGCTTGACGTGCTGCATTCGCCGTCGCTGCCGGCGATCGTCGTGCTCGGCATCTCGCTCCTGGTGATTTTCGTCGCGTGGCTGATGACGGCGAATGCGCTCTACAATTGGCTGTTCGAGCCGCCGGGGCAGGTGACGCTGCAGCAATTCTTCGACAATGTCCTGCACACCGACCGCGGCCACCAACTGATCCTCATCGGCAACCTCGTCGGCTTCGTCTTTGCCGCGGTGGCGTTCTGCATCAGCGCGGTGTCGTTCCCGCTTCTGCTCGACCGCGATGTCGGCGCCGGCGTCGCGGTGGTCACCTCGGTGCGCGCCGTCCTCGACAATCTCGTGCCGATGATCGCGTGGGGACTGATCATCACGGCCGGGCTTGTCGTCGGCTTTGCGACGCTGTTCGTCGGGCTTGCTGTCATCATGCCGGTGCTCGGGCATGCGACTTGGCATCTTTATCGGCGCATCGTGCAGCCGGTCGCCGCTTGAGCGCAGAGCCTGCTACCCGGGAGGGCGGATGTCTCTGCCGGGCCGTGCGCTATCGCGTCCACGGCGAGCCGGAGGCGAGCGGCATCTGCCATTGCGAAACCTGCCGCAGAATCGCCTCCGCGCCGTCGCTTCCATTCGTCGTGTTCCGCGCCGAGCAATTTGCGATCATACGCGGCCGGCCGGTCGAATTTCGTTCGTCGCCTCCGGTCATTCGCAGCTTCTGCGGAACATGCGGCTCGCCGCTGACGTACAGAAACACGCAAGGCGCCGATCGCATCGACATCATGACCTGCAGCCTCGATGATTCACAGGCTTTCACGCCGACATTCCATGTGTGGGCGAGCGACAAGCTCGACTGGGATCGCGTGTCCGACGGGCTCCCGCTTTATCTGACGACGAGAAAGTCCGGCCGCGTAAGCTCAAGCTGACACAAATTGTCCACGCAAATCACAAGCCATGTGCTTTCGTCGCATGCCGGAACTTCACCTAAGTCCCGTTAGTTGCTATTGTGGCAGTGCGCACGGCTTTGTGCGTGCCTGCAAGATGTGGTACAAAGCGAAGGCTAGGAGGTCTTATGACTCCACCGGCGCAGTATGGCCGCGACGATCGCTGAGGCATTCGCCCCGGGTCTCGGCGTAGCGGCGAAATCGCGGGACGGCATCACCGGAGAGAGAACCCGTGTGCCCGCGCGAGTCATCATGACGCGAGCGATAGCTAAGGGCGTCTAAAGGGCTCTCTCCGGTCCGCTTATTCCGTACGCCTCGATGCAATAGTTCACGCCTCCCGCGCGCTTCACTGGGGCCGGCGTAGGCTGTTCGTCGATCGGAGCTTGCAATGACGAAACTTACGCGCAAGCAGCGCGACGAATTACCAGACAGCAAATTCGCGCTGCCCGGCCACAAATATCCGATCGAAGATGCCGCGCACGCTCGCAATGCCAAGGCGCGCGCCGCCCAGCAGGTCAAAAAAGGGAACCTGTCGAAAGCCGACGAGAAGAAGGTCGACGCCAAGGCCGACAAGGTTTTGAAGAAGAAACGCTGAACCGCGGGCCTGTCCAGGTTGCCACAGTGCGCAAGTGATTAGCGCCCGTAGAGGCCCGTCAATGTCGCCGTCGCCAATGTGTGGAAGTGCAGGTCGAATCCGACGAGCGCGGCCGAGGCGGAATCGTTCTTTGCATCGGGCAATTTGTCCACGTCGACGGCGAAAACCGTGATCTGGTAATGGTGCGGCTTGTCGCCCGGCGGCGGGCATGGCCCGCCGTAACCGTTAGCGCCAAAGTCCGTCCGGCTTTGAATGGCGCCCTGAGGCATCAACTCTTTCGTTATGTCGCCGGCATTTTTCGGCAACGATGTGGTCTGCGGTGGAATGTTGAACACGACCCAGTGCCACCAGCCGCTGCCGGTCGGGGCGTCAGGGTCATAGACGGTGATCGCAAAGCTCTTGGTCGCATTCGGCGCTCCACCCCAGCTGAGTGCCGGGGAGATATTGCCGCCGGTGCAGCCAAAGCCCTTGAACACTTGTTCATTCGCGATGGTGCCGCCGTCCTTGATGTCGGGGCTGGTCAACGTCATGTTTTGCGCATCTGCTTCGCCGCTGACGAAGGCCGCGACAGCGAGGGCGGCGAAGTGAGTCAAGAATTTTTGCATTCGGGGAGCCCTTCGGCACAACCGCTCGCGCGAACCAAATCTGACCGCGCGAACTTGTCAACGGGCGCGTCATCGCCAATCCGCCGGCGTAAGACACGGTGGAACGGTTCCGGTCACAACCAGGCGCAAAAAAGAAGCCCCCGCTATCTCGCCGTGCAAGGCCGAGGGCAGGGGCTTCGGCAGGCATCCAAAGGAGGAGCCGCCACGGGTGAGAGGACTCTCGCAAGGCCGCCTCACGGCATCGAAATAATCTCGTAGATTTCGAGTTCCCGCACCGCCGTCTAGGGTGAGGGAAATCCAGTGAGGGCATGGTGCGGTCGAGAGGACTCGAACCTCCACTGGTTGCCCAACTAGCACCTCAAGCTAGCGCGTCTACCAATTCCGCCACGACCGCGACATCGACGCCCTGCGTCGATGCGGAGGGGGTCTAGCAAATGCGTTTTATGGTGACAAGGCGCTTAAAACGGGTTCGCTCCCCGAGCGCGGTGGGTGTAAAGGCACGCCGCGGAGACGTTCGTTGACCTTCATCGCGCCATTGATG
>JAFASC010000010.1 GCA_019244955.1 Methylobacteriaceae bacterium
CACCGCGACATCTGCCTTCTCGATCAGGAGCTTGGAGAATTCGAGCGAGCCGAGACTGCGAAAGCGCTCGGGGATCGGCACCCAGGCAAACATCGAGGCGACGGGCGCCGGCACATGCCAACCGGCCTGGCCGAAGCTCTCGACCAAGACATCGCGCCGCTTTTTATAGATCGAGCGCATCTCATGAATGCAATCGTCGGGGCCATTGAGAGCCGCGGTCGCGGCGACCTGGATCGGCGTATAGGCGCCGTAATCGAGATAGCTTTTCACGCGAGACAAAGCCGCCATCAGGCGCTCGTTGCCGACCGCAAAACCGATGCGCCAGCCCGGCATCGAGTATGTCTTCGACATCGAGGTGAACTCGGCCGTCACCTCCATCGCGCCCGGAACCTGCAGCACCGAGGGCGGCGGGTTGTTGTCGAAAAATACCTCGGCATAGGCGAGGTCCGACAGGATGAAAATCTCGTGCTTGCGCGCGAAGTGGACGAGGTCCTTGTAGAAATCGAGCGAGGCGACGATCGCGGTCGGGTTCGAGGGATAGCAAACGACGACCGCGATCGGCTTCGGGATCGAATGGATGATCGCCCGCTCCAAGGCCTGGAAGAATTGCGGATTGGGATCGGCGGGGATCGAACGGATCGCGCCGCCCGCCATCAGAAAGCCGAAGGCATGGATCGGGTACGAGGGGTTCGGCACGACCACAACGTCGCCGGGCGCGGTTATCGCCTGGGCGATGTTGGCAAAACCTTCCTTTGAGCCGAGGGTGGCGACCACCTGGCGCTCGGGGTCGAGCTTCACGCCGAAGCGGCGCGCGTAATACCCGGCCTGGGCGCGCCGCAGGCCGGCAATCCCCTTCGAGGCGGAATAGCGGTCGGTGCGCGGCTTGCCGGCGGTCTCGACGAGCTTGTCGATCACATGCTTCGGCGCCGGCAGATCGGGATTGCCCATGCCAAGGTCGATAATGTCGGCACCGGCGTTGCGAGCCTTCGCCTTGAGGCGGTTCACCTCTTCGAAGACGTAAGGCGGCAGGCGCCGCACGCGGTGGAACTCCGTCTGCATCTCAACACCTTGGCTTCAGAGCGGCCTTCGGAAACGTCACGCCGCTATTTTTGGCTCAATACCAACCTTTGGCGGCTCAGTGAATCGGCGCCGCCGCACCGGATTGTACACTGGAAACCTTGCCCGATTTCTTCGGTGCAACGCCCACCTGACCTCCGGCGCGTCGCCGGTTCGCGGCGGCCGCGGCGTCGAGGTCGGCCTCCATCGCCTTCAGCTCGGCGGGCGACTTCGGCTTGGCCTGGCGCTCAGCGGGCGGCACGTGCAGTGGAATGTAATCGGAGCCTCCCGCCGGCCGTGATTTCTCCACCCACTCGGGCACCGGCCCCGGATCGGCATAGAGATGCGTGTTCACGATCGTGGTGAGTGGGCTCGTATGCTTCTCGGCGGCCACGGCTTCTCTGCTCAGCAGACCAAGCGCGGCAAGCGCGACCAGCACAATCCCTGCTCCGCGCAAACGGCCGGCGATATCCGCGTGTCTCACTCGCATGATCTAAGTTCCGAACCCATTTTCAGACTCGGCGCGGCGATTGCATCGCCAGCACCGATGCACTTTGCCGATACCGCGCTATTATGTCGGAAACGGGATCGAGCTTTCGCCAAGGAGCCGCGGGAGGAGGCCTGATGAGCGTCAAACGGATGCGCGGCCGCTCGGTCGAACTGCGCAAGAGCCCGCGTTCGCGGGCGACACCGAATCCGCCCAAAACCGAGCGCCCGCGCCAGACCTCCGGCGCGCACACGATCGCGCCGCCGCCGACCAAACCGGCCTTTCCCGCCGCTGCGCCAAGCCCGATCGGCCCAGTCCCCCTGCCCGATTTCGGCAAGCTCTCGGTCAATCTGGCGCGGGCTACCGAGCAGGGCCAGAAGGCGCTCGCCGCCTACATGAAGCCGATTGAACAGGGACAGACGAACAACGAGATCGCCGCACAGGTCGCCGATTGCGTCAACACGCTCGGCAGAGTGGCGGAGCACTGGCTAAGCGACGCAAACCGCGCTCTCGAAGCGCAAACAAAGCTCGCCACAGGCTTCATCGACCTGTGGGGCCAGACGCTGAAGCGCATGACCGGCGAGGCGGCCGAACCAGTCGTGGCGCCGGACCCCTCCGATAAGCGCTTCGCAGATCCGCGCTGGCAGGAATTGCCGTTCTTCGATTTTTTGCGGCAAGCCTACAAGCTCTCGAGCAATTGGGCGGAGGAGATGGTCGCCGAGGCCGAAAATCTCGACCCGAACACGCGCAAGAAGGCGACGTTCTACGTGCGCCAGATCACCAGCGCGCTGTCGCCGTCGAATTTCATCGGCACCAATCCCGAGCTTCTCTACACCACGGCGGAAACAAGCGGCGAGAATCTCGCGCGCGGCATGAAGATGCTCGCCGAAGATATCGCTGCCGGAAAAGGCGCGCTGAAAATCCGCCAGAGCGATCCCTCGAAATTTCAGCTCGGCGTCAACATGGCGATGAGCCCCGGCAAGGTCGTGTGGCGCAACGACTTGATGGAGCTCATTCAATACTCGCCGACGACGGAGGAGGTTTACAAGCGTCCGCTCCTCATCGTCCCGCCATGGATCAACAAATTCTATGTGCTCGATCTCAATCCGGAGAAGAGCTTCATCCGCTTTGCCGTCGAACAGGGATTGACGGTCTTCGTCATCTCCTGGGTCAATCCCGACGAGCGCCACGCGGACAAGAGCTTCGAGCATTACATGCGCGAAGGCATTTTTGCCGGGCTGGAGGCAATCGAGAAAGCCACGGGCGAACGCAGCGTGTCGACGATCGGCTATTGCGTCGGCGGTACCTTGCTCGCCTGCGCGCTCGCCTACATGGCGGCCAAACGCGACGACCGCATCGAGAGCGCGACGTTCCTGACGACGCAGGTCGATTTCACTGATGCGGGCGACCTGCAGGTGTTTGCCGATCGCGCGATGGTCGATGCCGTCGAAGAAAAGATGGCGGAGACCGGTTATCTCGACGGGGCGAAGATGGCGAATGCCTTCAACATGCTGCGCCCGAACGATCTCGTCTGGTCCTACGTCGTCAACAATTATCTTAAGGGCAAGGAGCCGATGCCTTTCGATTTGTTGACGTGGAATTCGGATTCGACGCGCATGCCGCGCGCCAACCACGCATTCTATCTGCGCAACTGCTATCTCGAAAATAATTTGACGCGCGGCGAGATGAAGATCGGCGGCATCAAGCTCGATCTGCGCAAAGTTAAGATTCCCGTCTACAATCTGGCGACGAAGGAAGATCACATCGCCCCTGCCCGCTCGGTGTTCACCGGCGCCAAGTACTTCGGCGGCGAGATGCGTTACGTGCTCGCCGGCTCCGGCCATATCGCAGGCGTCGTCAACCCCGCGTGGAAACCGAAATACCAATATTGGACCGGCGAGCGGCCGGCCGGCGACTTCGACGATTGGGTCGCCAAGGCCGAAATGCATCCGGGCTCTTGGTGGACCGACTGGGCGGAGTGGGTAACCCGCCAAGCGCCGGTCAAAGTGCCGGCGCGCGAGCCCGGCGGCGGCGCGCTGAAGCCGCTTTGCGACGCACCGGGCGAATATGTGCGGGTGCAGGCGTAAGCTAGCGCTCGCCCTGATAGTGCTTGTTGACCTCGCGAGCTTTTTGTCATACGAAAAGCCGGCGTGATCACGTTCGATCCGGCGAAGAGTGAAAGGAACCGTGCGCTTCGTGGGCTTCCGTTTGAGCTGGCGAACGAGTTCGAATTCGAAACCGCGGTCATCAACCAGGATGCGCGTTTCGCTTATCCGGAGGTGCGCTATCTCGCGACCGGGATGCTCCGCGGTGTACTTTGCTCAATGGTGTTTGCTCGCCTGCCGAACGGGTTTCGCGTGATTGGTTGCGCAGAGCGAGCCGAAAGGAGCGGCACAGATGGCAAGCAAACCAAATCCCGGGCTGATCGATGACGACGCACCGGAGTTCACCGATGAGCAGCTTGCCGGCATGCGTCCTGCCCGCGAAGTGCTGCCGCCTGACTTCTACGCCATGGTCACCAAACGCAGGCCCGGTCAGCGCGGGCCGGGCAAAAAGCCCGCTAAAGTAGCTATGACAATTCGTGTCGACGCAGACACGCTTGCAGCTTGGAAGGCCTCCGGCGCCGGGTGGCAACGGCGCGTCAATGACGTGCTGCGGAAGGCCGTGAAGGGAAGAGGCAACGGCGCCAAACGCAGCACGCGTACGGCAAAGCGCGCCTGAAGAATTGCTCCCCAAAAGGAGACTTGTCGGCTTGCCCGGGGCATGCATTATCCCGCCGCCATTTCGGCAGCCGCAACACACAATATCGCACGAGGAAACGACGCAATGAAGCTTGTCCGCTATGGCGAACGCGGCCGCGAGAAGCCCGGTCTACTCCACTCCGACGGAACCATCCGCGACATTAGCGGCATCATTCCCGATCTCTCCGGCGAGCATCTCTCCGCGACAAGCCTGAAGCGCGTTGCCGATGCCGCGAACGGCGATCTGCCGAAAGTTCCGGGCAATCCGCGCCTCGGTCCCTGCGTCGGGCGGCCGGGCAACTTCATCGCCGTCGGCCTCAACTATGTCGATCACGCGAAAGAGACGGGAATGCCGATCCCGGCGGAGCCGATCCTCTTCAACAAGGCCCCGAACTGCATCGCCGGCCCCAACGACGATATCGTCGTGCCGCGCGGCTCGAAAAAGATGGATTGGGAGATCGAGCTCGGCATCGTCATCGGCAAGCGTG
>JAFASC010000094.1 GCA_019244955.1 Methylobacteriaceae bacterium
GAGGCTTGTTCCCGCGCCAAGCCAATGGCGTCCTGGAAAAGACGTTCGGCGAGGTCAACCGCGGCTCCGCCGGACTGCGCGAGATACAGGTCGCCAGACAGACGAATCAAATCGGCAAGAACGAGCGTCTCCCCGCTCTCCCGGGCGAAAGCGCTCGCCTCAGACGTCGAGGCGAGCGCATTTTCGATGTCGCCGGCGATTTCATAGGCCCGCGCCTTTAGACCCAGGTGAAACGGCCGGAAATACGTGAACTTCATATCGGCGAAGACTTCGATCGAGGCGTCCATCGTCCTGATGCCCTCGATGGGTCGACCGCTGCGCGCCTCCGCGAAACCCATGAAAATGTTCGACCACAACGACCAAAACACGATCTTATGCTTGTCGGCGTGCTCGGAAAGGGCGCGGGCAGTCTCTTCCTGTTCGCTGTAATCTTGCTGGAACTCTCCGCGCAGCAGCTTATAGGCGAGCACGTGCCCGGTCGTTTGAGCATGCTCGAACTCAGCCGCGTAGGCGACCGCTTGACGTTCGGCTGCCTTGGCCTGATCGAAATATCCACGAAGTGTCAGTTGCAGGCCTTGTGCCGATAAGGCGGCGCAACGCGGTTCGTAGGTGTACTGGAAGCGCTGCTTCGAGTGTGCTTTGCGGTCGTAGGCCGCGAGTGCTCTGAAAGTATGGTCCAGCGCCGCCTCCAACGAGCCGCCGCCCATGTAAAGCGCGGTGGAGATGGCGGTCTCTGCGCGAGTTTCCAGCTCTGCGCCCGCTTGTTCCCGGAAAAGCTGCAAAATCCGCAATGCCTCGCCGTGATCGGATGATCCGATGTGATGCAGCGCCTGGTGGTAGAGCACTGCCGCGGGCGGGCTGACGCCGAGTTTTTCCGCGATCTGCGCGGCTTTGTTGATGATTTCGGCCGTCTCCGACATCAGCCATTTCGCGGCAATCATCGGGCTGCACATAGCGCCGGTGATTTCCAGCGCCTTCAGCTTGCGCGCGTCGGTTTCCGGCAAAGACGAAATGATATCGAGAGCGTTCTGCAAACTGCGTATCGCTTCGAGATTTGCGCTACGCTCGTTTGCTGCTTGTCCCGCCTTGAACCATTGATCGGCCGCCTTATCGAGCTCTCCCGCGCCGCTGAACTGATGCGCGAGAACCTCGGGCGCGACCTTGCCTTCCATCTCCATGATGGAGGCAAGTGCAGCGTGCAATTTCTGCCGCTGGGTACGAAGCAGCGTCGAATAGGCGGCGTCTTGCACAAGCGAGTGCTTGAATGTGTAGACACTATCGGGTGGGGTACCGCGCACAAAGATCAAACCGGAGCCGACAAGTGTCTGCAAGGCACTGTCTATCTTTTCCGGGCCCAAAATCCCGGATGCCGCCGCCATTCGCGTCAGCAAAGCATGGGAAAACTCCCGGCCGATGATCGAACCGGCCTGCGCCGTCTCGCGCGCCTGCGTCCCGAGATGATCGAGGCGTGCGAGGAGCGAGGCGTGCAGGGTATCCGGCACATCGAGCTCGGCGCCGGAGAACGTCTTGCGCACATGTCCCGCGCCGCTGTCCATCAGAGCTTTGCTCAGCTCTTCCGCGAACAGCGGGATTCCGTCCGTACGTTCGGCAATCTTGTCGATCATATCTGCCGGCAAGTGACTGTTCACGGTCAGCATGCGTATGAGCGCGGCACAATCTTCGGAGCGAAGTCTGTTCAGCACTAGCGTAGTGACGCTCGGATCGCCTGCCCACGACGGCTGGTACTCGGGACGGCACGTGACAACCAGAAAAATCGGAAGCTGTTCGATGCTGGACACCAGACGATCGAGCAATTCTTGCGTCGTCGGATCGATCCAATGAGTGTCTTCGATCAGCATGAACAGCGGCCCCGTTTGGGCGAGCGCGGCAATTCGTCCGGATAATGCAGCAAAAACCTTCTGCCGCCGCTCCTCCGGAGCGAGTTCCTCGAATTGAGCGTCCAACGGAGTGGCGGCAGAAAGCAAATCGGCGATGGGCGGCAAGTCTTCCGGCTTGCTCATGACCGCGCGCAATTTTTCGAGCTTCTGTTCTGGCGTATCGCTGTCGGCAAGTCGTATGGCGCGGCTGAGATGCGTGATGATGGGATAAAGCGCCGTCGCTGAATATTGGGGCGAGCAGAAATACCGCAGCTCCATTGCTCCGTCGGCTTTGATGCGTTCCTTGAATGCCGACACTAGGCGCGATTTGCCGAGGCCCGGCTCGGCCGAAATCAGAACCACGCGCCCGTTTCCGGCTTTGACCTGCTGCCAACGCAGGATCAGGAGAGAGAGTTCTTCGCTGCGGCCAACGAGCGGCGTTTCGCCGGAGCGCAGCGCCTCGAACCGGCTTTCGACGGCCGCTTCGCCTAGCACGTCCCAGCATTCGACTGGCGCATCGAAGCCTTTGATCGTGGCGGGCGGCTGCTCTGCTAAATTGAACATCCGTCCGACGAGCCTTCGCGTCGCGCTGTCGATGAGGATGCCGCCAGGCTTGGCAAGAGCTTGCAGCCGGGCAGCACGATTGGGCGTCTCGCCCATCACTTGCGGCTCGTGCGCCGCTTTGGAGCCCTCAGCCCGATCGCCGACGATAACCAGCCCGGTCGCAAGCCCGGCGCGAACCTGCAGAGACTCGCCCTTTACTTGGATTGCTTCTGCTGCCTTGCGAACGAGGATCGCCGCACGCAGGGCGCGTTCCGCATCATCCTCGTGCGCGGCGGGAAATCCGAAATAGATCAGCGCACCGTCGCCCAAATACTGAGCCACGAAGCCTTGCTGGGAACGCACCGTCTCGGCGACCACGGTGTGATAGCGCCGAATGACATCGCGAAGATCCTCGGGATCAAGGCGCGCCGATAGAGCTGTGGAGCCGACGAGATCGCAGAACAGGACGGTGAGATGCCGCCGCTCGGGAGACGCGACGTGCATTCCCGGCGACCCGGACTGCGCGCGAGCGGCCGACAAGGGCTGCCGCTTTAGCGAACGTAGCGCTTCAATCGCCGTCAGCAACTTGCGACGGTGGCCGAGAATAGTGACGCCAAGTTCCTTCAGATCATCGGCGGTGAGCTGCTCCAACACCTCGGCATCGACATCATTCTCGGCAAATGCCTTCGCGTATTGCCCTAACCCCAAGCCGCCAAGCCACTCAGCTACATCCATGCATATTTCCTAAATGCCGGTATAGGAGCACGGTCGCGCTATGTCTAATGTAATGTTCGCAGCACAGAACGGAAGAGACCAGAAAACATCCACAACGTGCAACTAGAAGCCAGCAGCGTCCCATCTGGATTACTCAGACGCCGAAGTGCAAGAGGAACATTATCTATCGCAGGTAGTAGGCTCCCGATTTACTGCCCCGCGGCCATGCACCTCTCTCGACGCTATCGCCCGTGTAGCCGGCGAAAGACGGGAGCGGGAATGACGCTTTGACAGCGAACCATATTGTTGCTTCACGGGGAGCGCACGAACACGAGCAGGTAAAGAGGGCAGCTATGGCGAAAACAGCGCTTGTGATCACGGCCCATCCCGGCGATTTCGTCTGGCGCGCCGGCGGTGCCATCGCGCTGCATGCGAAAAAAGGTTATCGCGTAAAGATCATCTGCCTTTCCTTCGGAGAGCGCGGCGAAAGCCAGTTTGCCTGGAAGGAGCCGGGCGCAACCCTTGAGAAAGTGAAGCGGGGCCGCCAGGCGGAGGCGGAGAAAGCCGCTCAAATTCTTGGCGCGGAGATCGAATTCTTCGATGCTGGGGATTATCCCTTGCACACCACGCCGGACATGCTCGAGCGGGCCGTCGACCTGTATCGCGAACTCAATCCCTCATTCGTGCTCACGCATGCCCTCGAAGACCCCTATAATTTCGACCATCCCAAAGCCGCGCATTTCGCGCAGGAGACGCGCATCATCGCCCAGGCGATGGGGCATAAACCCGGCGCCACATACACTTATTCTGCGCCGCCGGTCTTTTTATTCGAGCCGCATCAACCTGAACAATGCAATTTCAAGCCGCAAGTGATCCTTAACATCGATGATGTCTGGGAAACGAAGTACAAGGGGTTCCAGGTGCTCGCCGCGCAAAAGCACCTGTGGGCCTATTACGAGCGCGTGGCGCTCAACCGTGGTGCACAGGGTGGCCGCAACAGCGGCCGGCCGATGACCTATGGCGAGGCCTATCAGCGTCTCTTCCCAATGGCGCTGGAGGAACTCGCATGAAGAAACGTCGAAGCGGAGCCGCTCTGCTACCGCCCGCGCTAAAGGCCCTGCGAGGAACAGCTCCCTCGCGGGCTATGCCTTGGCGGCTAATGGCATGCCTAGGCGGAATCGCGCGACCGCAAGAATGCCCAGGACGAAGACGGTTCCGAGCGCCGCGCCCTGGGCGATGAGGAAAGCCGGCTCCGATTGCGTCGGGGCCATCGCGCGCAGGAAGTCTATCTTCTCGAACGCTTGT
>JAFASC010000150.1 GCA_019244955.1 Methylobacteriaceae bacterium
AGTGTCGCGCAGGTAGATGAGACCCGCGCTCGCGTGCTGCTGGCGCAGGGCCGTAATTCCGAAGCTGAAAAGACCGTCCGGGCGGCAGTGCGCAAGCTGGAGAGCGGCGGCGAGCCGGCGCTCCTCGCCGAGGCTCTGACGACACACGGCATTGCGCAGGCCCGTCTCGGCAAACATCAAGAGTCACGGCTGACACTTGAGCGCGCCATCGAAGTAGCCGAACAGGCCGGCAATCCCGAAGGGGCCGGTTTAGCCGCGCTTGCGCTCATAGAAGAGTTGGGTGAGCGCCTGACGCCTAACGAACTGGATGCGACATACGAGCGAGCCGACACGCTTCTGGCTAATTCGCAGCAACTGGAGACGCTCGCCCGCCTGCGCGCTTGCGCGCGCCTTTGCTTGGCCGCCAGGCAGACTGGGCCGCAAGAACCGAGCGCGCCGAGTTTCATCTACCGGGACCAACGAACGGCCGAGCTGTTGCGCGAGGCGCGAGCGGTGGCTGCCTCCGAGGGCGCAGTGCTGCTGACCGGCGAAACGGGCACGGGTAAAGAACTGCTGGCGCGTCTGATTCACCAGTGGAGCGGCCGCCGCGGCGAATTCGTCACGGTCGACTGTGCGGCACTGACTGCTGCAGCGAGTGAATCACAGCTTTTTGGCCCTTCGGGCGCCGTGCGGCAGGCAGCGGGTGGGACACTGTTTCTCGACGAAGTCGCCGCCCTCGGCGCCGCCGATCAAAGCTGGCTGCTGCGCCTCATTGAGCGCGGCGAGATTCTCTCCGACGGCGCGACGAGGATTGAAACCGTTGACGTACGCATTATCGCAGCCTCCGCCCGCAATCTGACGGCGGCGAGTAGTGGTGTCCGCAGCGATCTGTTCTACCGGCTCAATGCCCTTCAGATAGAGATTCCGCCGCTCAGAGAACGCCCTGAAGACATCCCGGCCTTAGCCGAGCATTTCATTAAAGAGACACGGGCGAAGACCGGTAAAAGAGTCGAATTTATGCCGGAAGCGGTCGAGGCAATGCGCCGTTTGCCGCTTCCGGGCAACGTGCGCCAGCTGCGCTCTTTGATCCAACAGACGGTGCTCACGGCCGATACGGACGCAAACGTCACTCCTGAGGCGGTCGAAATCGTGGCGCTTCGTCTGACGCAGAAGGCCAGCTTCGCCGACCCCTGGGAGGGCTTTTCGCTTGACGAAGAAGTACTATGCTTCGAGGGTAAACTGATCCGGCAGGCGCTCGCCGAGGCAAAGGGCAGCATTACCCACGCCGCGCGCCTGCTCGGCATTACCTATCAGGGACTGGCTTATATTCTTCAGAACCGGCAGAGAGGCCTGCTTCCCGAAAGGACTCCGGCGCAGCGGCGCCGGCGCAGTATTATCAAGATTCCCTATCGCAAGAAGAAGAAGCGATGACCGCGCTCGGTGGTCCCTTCCTGGCGACTCTCTGGGATCCAATGCCGGCCTGGAAATCCGGATTGATAAGGCGCGCTATCTTATTTCCACGAGGCGAAATCAGTACCTTGCGATTGCCGCGCCGCTACTATCACTATCTCACTCGAAAACGTCTGAAATCACGCGCCATTTCCGGCCCCGATCCGGGCCGCTTCAAGGCGCGGCGCAAGCAGGTGGACGACCAGAAAGGCAATTAAATAGGCCGAGCCGGCCACGACGAAAAGTGGCACGTAACTGCCTGTCCATTGAAGCAGCAGTCCGGCGGCGCCTGAGATCAGCATCCCGCCCACCGCGCCGCCCATCCCGCCAATTCCGACGACGGAGCCGACCGCGCAGCGCGGAAACATATCGGAGGCCATCGTGAAAATATTGGCCGACCAGCCCTGATGCGCCGCGGCCGCAAGACCGATCAATGCCACGGCCGTCCATAAATCGGATGCCTGCGAGGCAAAGATAATCGGCGTGACGCACGACGCGCAGACGAGCATCGCCGTCTTTCGTCCGGCGTTGACGCTCCATCCGCGCCTAATCAGCGTTGAAGAGAGCCACCCACCGCCAATGCTGCCGATGTCAGCGGCGATATATATGATC
>JAFASC010000314.1 GCA_019244955.1 Methylobacteriaceae bacterium
TGCGCTTTTGCACGTCATCGGCAAAGCGTTTCAAGACGTCGTAAAGCGGGTGACTTTGCGTGTCGGCGAAAGTCAGTTTCAGGGTGTGCGTCGGCGTCGCTGCGAAGCCGCTGCGGACGACGAACGGCATTGCCACGGAGGCAGCCACCCCGGAGGCTGTGGCTTTCAAAAGCTCGCGTCGTTTTATCATGCACGTTTTCTCCCTGAGAAATCTGAACGCTCTGCAAGCCGGAACGAAAGCGAGATCAAGAGGGCTCGAACCCGGCTTCCTTCCAGACTTTCTTGTTTTGCGCGTCGGCCAAGAATTTGATGAAGGCGAGCGCCGGTTCCGGATTGGGATTGGCTGCGGTGACCGCGCCGCCGTAGACGAGCTTCAGCTGCAGCGCATCGGGAAGGGGCCCGACCTCGCTCACGCCTTTGATATGTACCACTTCGCTCGATTGATAAATCCCGATGTCGGCCTTGCCCTCTGCAACCACCTGCACGCCGCCCTCCAAAGCCGCGCGGTAGGTCACCTTGTCTTTGATGACATCGGCGATGCCGAGACGTTCCGCAAGGCGCGCCAGATGCGCGCCGCTCGGCGTCGTCGGCGGCGAATAGACGAGCAAGCGGGCGTTGAGTAGTGCGCTGCGAAATGCCTCGGGCGTGGAAATGTCGGGCCGCGGCGCGCCGTGCGGCACGATCATCACCACCTCGATCGTACCAAAAGGCGCGCTGCCCTCGGTCTTCAGCGTTCCGGCTTTGGCCAGATCGGCGATCGCTGAAGTCGGCAGCAGCACCATGTCTGGACGCTCGCCCGATGCGAGCTTTTGCTGCAGGGCCGCGATCACTGCATACGTCACCTTGACCTGGTGACCGGTTTGCTTCTCGAATTGTGGGATAAGGGCCGCGAGCACCTCCTTGGGCGCGCCGCCGCTCATGACGTTGATTTCTGCCGCCATGCCCGGAGCTCCCGCGTGGAGGAGCGCCGCCACGGCCAACGCGAGCGTGTACTTCATTGTCCCTCCCGACCTGCATGCTACGGATTTTGTTCTCGGCGCGCCAGATGGTTTGCCGCTCTTTGAGGATTTTGGCGCCGCCGCTATAGTGGTCTGAAGGGAGGAACGAATGAAAAAGACTTTTGCCGGTATCGCTGACCCGCAGAGTGCTGCCATCGAGGCGGGGCAGAGCGCCGCTGCGAGCGATCCGAAACGGTTCTCCCGTCGAGACATTCTGACTAGGAGTGCGGGTGGCGTGGTTGCCGCAACCGCGTTCGGAGCGACGCCGCTGCGAGGCTACGCAGCCGAGCCGGTCAACATCGGCGGCCTTTATCCGGTGACCGGCAGCATGGCGCAGATCGGACAGGGCTGCGTCAACGCCGCGAAACTCGCCGTGCAGATGGTCAACGACGCCGGTGGTATCAAATCGCTCGGCGGCGCCAAGCTCAATTTGATCATCTCCGACATCCAGAGCGACACGACAGTGACGCGCACCGAGACCGACCGTGTGATCAACGGCTCGAAAGTGTCGGCCATTCATGGCTGCTATGCGAGCGCGCTGACGCTGATCGCCAGCGAAGTTGCGGAACGCGCCAAGGTGCCGCTGATCACCGGATCGAGCTCCGACCAGCTAAACGTCAACCGCCGCTACACGTTCACGCCGTTCGCGCGCGCCTCGCAATTCGCGCAGGCGCAGCTGCAGATGGCGCGGCTCGTCAACGAGAAGCCGAAAGTGGCGGTCATTTTCGAGAACACCGCGTTTGGCACCTCGACCTCGAACGGGCTGCGCGAGAAAGCGCCGGGCGAAGGCGTCGAGATCGTGCTGTTTGAGCCTTATTCCGCCGGTTTCGCCGATGCGAGCCCGCTGATCAACAAGGTGAAGGCGTCCGGCGCCGACATGCTCTTCTCGGTGTCCTATCTCAACGATCTCATTTTGATCGTGCGCACGATCAAGCAGGTAGGCCTGAAGATCGGCATGAACGGCGGCTCGGGCGGCTTCGTCATTCCGGATTTCTATAAGACGGTCGGCAGTCTCGCCGACGGCCTCCAGGGTGTCGCGCACTGGAACCACGATTCCGACGCGGATGCGCAGAAGGTGAATGCGGTTTATCAGAAAATGTACGGCGAGTTCCTGTTCGAATATGCCGGCGGTCTCGTCGCGCAGACGTTCATGCTGGCGGACGCGCTGGAGCGCGCCGCCTCGACCGATCCGCAGAAGGTGCGCAACGCGCTGGCTCAATTGGATGTCTCGTCCGGTTATGCGGCGATGTGTCCGGGCGGCAAGGTGAAGTTTGGACCCGACGGGAAGAACATCTACGGCCACCCCGTCGGCGTGCAGTGGCAGAATGGCGATCTTGCCAGCGTATTTCCGAAAGAGGATGCCCGCGCGCCGCTGATGAAGACCTAGAAGCCCGGCGTGATGCTGGAGACATTGGCACAGGCCGTCATTAACGGCCTGCTCATCGGCGGCATCTACGCGCTCGTTAGCATCGGCGTCACGCTGATTTTCGGTGTCGTGAAAATCGTGAATTTCGCCCAAGGCGAGTTCGTGATGATTGGCATGTACATCACCTTTTTCCTGGCGAACCGTTTCGGGATCGATCCTCTCGTATCGCTCGCGGTGTCGATCCCGGTCTTGTTCGTGATTGGTATGCTCGTACAGCATTTCTTGATCCGCCGCGTGCTCGGGCTCGGCGACATGCCGCAAATCTTTCTCACCTTCGCACTGTCGCTGCTTCTGATGAACGTTGCGCTGCTGCTGTTCACGGCCAATTACCGCACCGTGCACACCGCCTATTCCGACGAGTCGATTCATCTGGGTGCGCTCTACGTGCCGGTCGCGAAACTCATCGCCTTTGCTCTGGCAATGGCGTTCAGCGGAATTCTATGGCTGTTTCTGCACCTTACCGATCTTGGCAAAGCCATGCGGGCGGCTGCGCAGAACCCCGACGTCGCCATGTTGATGGGCATCAATCCGCATCGGGTGTTCGCGGTTGCTTTCGGGGCGGCGCTGGCGCTCGCGGGCGCCGCCGGCTCGCTGCTCATGCCGTTCTATCCGGCCTCTCCCATGGCCGGCCAAGTCTTCGTCCTCATGGCGTTCGTCGCCGTCGTGTTGGGAACACTTGGCAACGTCACGGGCGCGCTCGTCGCAAGTCTGATGATGGGAATTGCGGAGTCGCTCGGTATTCAGTTCGTCGGCGCCGATTCTGGACTGATCGTGGTTTTCCTGATGCTGCTTCTGACGCTTGCCTTCAGGCCGAGCGGTCTCGCCGGGGGCCGCGCGCGATGAATTCGAGATATGGCGTGCGGATTTGGCTCGGGGTGCTGATCGCCTTCGCCATAGTGTTGCCGCTCGTCGTCACGGACCGCTTTGCGACTGACATTTTCATCCGAATCTTGCTTTTCGCTTTTATCGGAGTCGCGTGGAACCTCATGGGCGGCTACGCCAAACAACTGTCTCTTGGTCACGCCGCCTATTTTGGGCTCGGCGCCTACACCTCCACAATCCTGGAAATCCGCTACGGTATTTCGCCTTGGATCGGCATGATCGCGGGAGGCGGAGTAGCGGCGCTGGCGAGCCTGCCGATCGGGGCGCTGTGCTTCCGCCTGCGCGGACCGTATTTCGCCATCGCGACGATTGCCACCGCGCAAGTGTTGATGCTGCTGTTCCTGAAATTCCGCGATTTCGCCTGGGGCGCCGAAGGCACGACGATCCCGAATTTCGGCGACGCACCACTGATGATGCAGTTCGACGAGAAATCCTCGTACTATTACCTCGCGCTTGGCTTGCTGGCGCTTGGCCTTGCGATCACCTACCGGATCGAACACTCCTGGATGGGATATTACCTCGTTGCAATCGGCGAAGACGAGGATGCAGCGGAAGCGATCGGGGTCAACGCGCCACGGGTGAAGCGCGATATCTACATGATCAGCGCCTTCCTGACTGCGCTCGCCGGGACGTTCTATGTCCAATACATCTACTTCATCGATCCGGCGACCGCGTTCAGCTTCAACATCTCTGTCGAAGCAGCGTTGGTGTGCATAGTCGGTGGCATCGGCACACTTTGGGGACCGGTCGTGGGCACGGTCCTGTTGGAGACAACCTCCGCGCTGTTGCAAAGCTGGCTCGGCAGCAGCGCCGGCGGCGTGCAGCTGACCGTCTATAGTCTGATCCTGATCGCGGTCATTCTTTGGCGGCCGTCGGGTTTGCTCGGTGTGTTCGAGGACGCGTATCGCCGGATCGTGCGTGCGCGCCCGGCCAGCACCGAAGAGGCGGTGCTCGATGGCTGAGGCGCTGGTCGTCCGCAATCTCAGCAAGCGTTTCGGCGCCGTCGAGGTGCTGAAAGGCATCGATCTCGAAGCCGAGACCGGCGAGTTCATCGTCCTCGTCGGCCCATCCGGCTGCGGGAAATCGACCCTCCTCGCGATGATCGCCGGGCTCGAGGCGATCACCTCCGGCGACATCGTCATCGGTGGCCGCATCGTCAACCAGGTG
>JAFASC010000141.1 GCA_019244955.1 Methylobacteriaceae bacterium
GCACCGAGACCTGCAGCTTGGGATAGTAATCGCCGCCGGCGCGCTCGTAGGCGTCGGCCCAGGCATGGTCGAAGACGTATTCGCCCTGCGAATGCGATTTCAAATAACATGGGGCGACCGCGACGAGCTTTTCGCGCTCGTCCTCGATGGCGAGATGGAACGGCACCCATCCCGCGCGCGTGCCGACCGAACCGGACGCCTCCAGCGCATGCAAAAAGGCGTGGGAGAGAAAAGGGTTGTGGCGCTCGCCCTCGTACAAAGCATCCGCTGCGCAGCGACGCACCTCGAGCCCCGCCGGATTGGCGCAGGCATCCCATTGCGCGGCGGAGATGTCCGCCATCGATCGGCGGACGGTGATCTTGATTTCGGCGAGACTCATTGGCGCTCTTGCTGCACTGCAAGAATTTAGCGGTCCTGAGCGGCTCCGCAACTGTTAGGGCACAAACCCTTCGAACACGATCTGGTCAGCCCATTTTGCCGCACGTACCCGCTGCTCCTCGCCCCGGACAGTCCAGGCGATCACCGGCGTATCGAGCTGCGTGCGTAAGAGGAACGGAATGGCGTGCGGCAAATCGTCGACCCGCCAGGACAGAAAATCGGGTCGTGTCTGCGGATAGTGCAGGAAGGCGGCAAGGCTCTCGCGGACTGCCTGCGGCAGCTGATGCCGCTCACCCTGGTCATAACGCGCCTCGGCCACGATCCCGAGCGGCCGGCGATCCGTGCCGAGACGCTCGGCGTTCTCACGTAGATGCGCGATCATGTACGGATCGAAGCTCTTGATCGCGACGGGGCCCTCGTAATTCCCAATCAATGTGCCGACGCACTCGGCCAGCCGCCAGTCGCCGTCAAAATGGCTTTTGATTTCGATGATCAGCGGCGTTCGTCCGGCAATCGCATCGAGCAGCGCGGAAAGCGTGGGGATGCGGTCGCTTGTGTCCTTCAGTGCAAGCGCCGCCAAATCGGTCAGATTCAGATTTGCAATATTGCCCCGCCGCGTACTGAGCCGGTCCGTCGTCCAGTCATGAAAGACGACTGCTACTTCGTCCCTCGTCAGCTGCACATCGCATTCTATGGAGAAGCCGCGCGCGATCGCGGCCTGTGCCGCGGATAACGTATTCTCGACGACGCCGTTCTCGCGCGCATGCAGCCCGCGATGGGCGATCGGGCGCGCGGTCAGCCAGGGCGGTGCGCTCACACCTCGATCTCGAACATGCCCTCCACCTCGACGGCCGCGTCGAGGGGCAGTTGCGCGACGCCGATTGTCGAGCGCGCGTGGCGGCCGCGCTCGCCGAAAATCTTTATGATCAGATCGGATGCGCCGTTCATGATGGCGGGTACCGCGCTGAAATCGGGCACGCAATTTATAAACCCGCCGAGCCGCACGACGCGGCGCACGCGATCGAGATTGCCCGTCGCGGCCTTGACTTGCGCCAGCACGTTCAGCGCGCAGACCCGTGCGGCAGCCTGCCCGGCTTCATTGAAGATGGCCCCGCCCAACTTGCCGCGATGCGCGGCATCGATCTTGCCGTCGGGCCCGAGCGGTAATTGTCCGGAGACGACAAGCAGATCGCCGGTCATCACGTAGGGAACATAAGCCGCAACCGGCGCCGCGGGACCGGGCAACGTAAGCCCAAGCTCCTTGAGACGGCGTTCGACATTGTTCGTCGCATGAGAACCCATCAGCATCTCACCATCTCACGTTTCCCGTGGTGCCTGGAACGCGAGCACCCGATCCCGGGGGAAGTCGTAGATCATGCCTGTATGCGGCCATTCCGCGCGACACATGTCCAGCACTTTCGGTGCGAAATCCTCGGGCGTGCGCAGCGTCTGCGGATCTTCCCCAGGCATGGCTTGCGCCCGCAGACGGGTGCGCAGAGGCCCGGGATTGGTGGCCATCACTTTCACCGACGAGACATTCACCGTCTCTGCAGCATATGTGCGCACGATGGCGTCCAGCGCCGCCTTGGAAGCCGCGTACGGCCCCCAATACGGGTTGAATTGTTGCTTATGTTCCGCGCCCGACGAGATAAGCACCGCGCGCCCGGCCTCTGCGCTTCGCAGCAGCACATCAAGCGAGCGGATCAGGCGCCAATTTGCCGTGACGTTCACGGCAAATACATCGTCCCACTGTTTCGGATCGACATGGGCAAGCGGGGTCACGGGTCCGAGCATCCCGGCATTACCGATAAAGATGTCGAGCTTTTTCCAGCGCTCATAGATCGCCGCTCCAAGCCGGTCGAGCGCGGCAAAATCCTTCACGTCACAGGGAACCAGGGTCGCCTCGTTTGCGAAGCCACGAATGTCGTCATCAAGTTCCTCGAGCGCCCCCTGTGTGCGGGCGAGCGCGATGATATGCGCTCCGGCCCGCGCGAGTTCGAGGGCAACGGCTCGACCGATGCCGCGCGAGGCGCCGGTCACGAGGGCGACCCGGCCGGCAAGATCGCGCGAAAGAGCGCTTCCTTTGACTTCTACCTCGGACATCGAAAGCCATGGATTTGTCTGGGGAGACCCGTCCGACAAATTCGCCGGCGAAGCAAGTCTCGCGCGCTTGACCGGCGCGGGGTTTGAGCGCATGAGGCCTCCCCCGTGAGCTTCTCGCCTTTGGCTCTTCGGAAAGTCAGCCCCATGCCAAGCGACAGTAGCAGTCCATTGCTTTTGCCGTCATCGGCGCGCGCGGGTTGATCAAACAATTGGCTCCGCGATCGCCGTGACGGCAGATCGGAACAGGTGAGCCATGAGCGACGTAGAAAACCTCGCCGACATTGAGTTCGATCCGGCCGCGCTCGCCGCCGACCTGGCGAACGAATACGCGGCCAACATCGTCGAAGTCCTGAACGACCGCACGCCGCAAGAAGCCGCGGCGATCGTTCTGCATTTTCCGCCCGAGCGCGCGATCGAGATTCTCGATCAGTCCGGCCTCGAATGCCCGACCGAAATCATCGACGCGATGCCGCGTGACATCGCAGTGACGATGATTGCCGGCATGTCGGCCGACCGCGTCGCCGACGTTTTCCGGCATTTAGAAGAGCCCAGTCGCAGCGACCTTCTGGGCCGACTCGATGCAGAGACGCGGTTGCAGCTGCAGCGGTTGCTTGCCTACCCCCAAGATACCGCCGGCAGCATCATGACCACGGAATTCGTCAGCGTGCCCGCCGACTGGACGGTTCGACAGACGCTCGAACATATCCGCAAGGTCGAGCGCACGCGCGAGACGGTCTACAGCGTCTATGTCCTCGATCCAAAGACAAAGAAGCTCGTGCAATCGGTTGCCCTGCGCCGGCTGATCGCCGGGGAACCGGATGCCTGCGTGCTGACGGTTGCGCCGCGTCGCAGGCCGGTGACAGTTGCACCCCTCACCGATCGCGAGGACGTCGCCCGGTTGATTTCCAAGTATGATCTTTTGGCGGTGCCGGTCGTGAGCCAATCCGGGCTCGTGCTCGGGATCTGCACCGTAGACGACATTATCGACGCCATCGTCGAAGAGACCACGGAGGACGTGCAGCGGTTCGGCGGCATGGAAGCGCTGCATGAGCCTTACATGCAGATCGGCTTCTTCGAGATGATCCGCAAACGCGGCGGCTGGCTGGCTGCTTTGTTCCTGAGCGAGATGCTGACCGCGAGTGCCATGCAGGGGTTTCAGGGGGAACTCGAAAAAGCCATCGTGCTCACTCTCTTCATCCCGCTGATCATGAGTTCCGGCGGCAATTCCGGATCGCAGGCGACGTCGCTGATCATTCGCGCGCTGGCGCTGCGTGAGATTGAGCTTCGCGATTGGTGGCGTGTCGCCGTGCGGGAACTGCCGTCCGGCATCGCCCTTGGTGCCATGCTCGGCGTGATCGGCGTCCTGCGTATCACGATCTGGCAAAAGCTCGGCTTGTACGATTATGGCGAGCACTGGGTGCTTGTCGCGCTAACTGTTGCCGCGGCCCTCGTTGGGATCGTCACGTTTGGGTCGCTTACCGGGTCGATGCTGCCATTCATTCTGCAGCGCTTGGGCTTCGATCCGGCGAGCGCCTCAGCGCCGTTCGTTGCGACCCTCGTCGATGTGACGGGGCTCGTGATTTATTTCACTGTTGCGCTACTGATCTTACGAGGGACGCTTCTCTGATGCTCTCCGCGTTCCATGAGAGCCGGGCAAGGGCTCGTTTGATTTCCGCGGCCAGCCCAGGTCCACATCTGTCGGCAAAGTCTGCCGAATCCCGGTCAGATCATGCTGATTTTCCAACGAGATCAATAGACCCGCAAGGATGAACGACGATCGTTTCGACCGTTGGCTCAATCCCGCGGCGCCCTCTGGCAACGTCACGGAGAGAGCCGCCGGGTTTTCGGCCTCGGACGCGAGACTAAGTGCTGCGAGCGC
>JAFASC010000294.1 GCA_019244955.1 Methylobacteriaceae bacterium
GTCGGCGTCTTCATCCATTGGGAAGCGGCCGACGACAAGAAGATCCAGGACTATAATTACAAGGCGACGAAGGAATCGATCGAGCGCGCCGTGCGCGGCACGCCGAAAGCCTCCGAGGTGCAGCAGAAATACAAGACCGCCAAGCACCCGTTCGCCGCGGCATGACGAATTTCGGTGCGGCAGCCGGAGCTTCTCCGGTTGCCGCACCCTATCGGTGCACGGCGGGCTCGGCGGACTCGGCGAGGAGCTTGTTGCGAATAAGATAGCTAAGTGCGCGCGACCAGGACTCGTCCGTGTTGCCGCGGAAATCGGCACTCATCGATTGCAACAGGCGGTCGTCCTTGGCGTCGTGCAAGTAGATGTTGAGGTTGAGGATCAGGTTCGAGACTTTCTGCACGGTTCCTGTGACCGCGACATCGGCGCCCACTTCCTGGGCCAGAGCGGCGTCGCAGCCGCCACAGGCTTGGAGATTTTGCGCGCGGGCGCGGGCGCTCACGGGCGCAATATCGACGACCGCATAGCGCTCCGACGCTGCCAGTCTCTCGCGAAGCACCGGTGCAAGTTTGGCAAGGCGGGCCTTCTCCTCGGAACTCGTCCCCTTCATTTCACCATCGAGCGAAGTGTCGATCATCTCGAAGTCGAAGATGGCGACTCGCAGCGGTTCCGCCGCGGCAGGCGAGGGAGCGATGAGACACAGGAGCAATAGAAGGCACGCGATCATCGCCTTATATTAGGGTGGCTCTGCAACGAGGCAATCTGCGCAAGGGACTGGACGCTAGCGACGCCATCGCGTCCGGCATGGAGGAGATTTGCGGCACCTGATCACCATCGCTGTGCTTCTTCTCAGCGCTTCGATTTCGGCGGCGCAGGCGCCGCGCGGACGCGAGCAAGGTGACTGGCCTTGTCGTCAGGCAAAGGTCGGGACTATTGCGCTGGCCAGCGTCTGGCCCGGCCCGCCGATGGATACGGCGGCGCAGGATTGGCGCAGCGATGCCGAACTCTCGGCGCTGGTGAGACGCGTCTCCGAGCGCCGGACTCCGCTCGACGAGGCGCAGGCCGCTATCATCGATTACGCGACACGCCTGACAGGCGAGCAGAAGAACGCCAAATTGACAGCTCTCATGGCGGGCGTTTTCGATCGGCTGAACAGTGAGCGTGATGCCGTCATCTCCGGCCTCGAACGTTACGGACACAAACAGAAGAATATGGCCGAGAGAGTAAAATCCGAGATCGAGGCGCTGAATGCCGCGCAATCCGAGACGACCGCCGATCAGCAGAAGGTGGCGGATCTTTCAAACCGGGTGCAATGGGACACGCGCGTGTTCGAGGACCGGCGCCGCGCGCTCACGTATGTGTGCGAAACGCCCGTCTTGATCGAGCAGCGGCTTGGCGCATTAGCCCGGACCATCGCAGCCGCGATGGGCTGACGCGTCAGCCGCGCGGTTCAGGACGGCGCTCCTCGAATGGATATTTGTCTTCCGACCATCCTTCCGTCCCGTCCGGATACCAGATCACATTCGTATATCCCGCTCGCAACGCGCGTTTCGCGGCGTTCCACGACATCCAGCAATTGCGCTGGCAATAGAACAACAGCGCTCGCGTTTTTTCGCCGCGGCTGGCTCGGGCGAGCCCATCGAGAAGATAATGTTCGACCTCAGGCGCGAGTGCGCCATAGCCGGTATCCGGCAACCAGATGCTGCCGGGAATGTCGAAGCGCGGCTTGTCCCGCCACAGCACATTGTCGGGCAGATTCGCCGGACGCGGCGCTTGCGGCAGCACGTCGATGAACACGGCCGCCTTATCCGTCCAGAGCTGATGGGCTTGCGCGGTCGTGACAACGCGCGCGCCCGACAAGGTGGCAGGCGTCGGCGCGCGGTAATCCTCAAGGCGGTAGTCGGATGGTTCGGGGGGTGGTCTGTCCTCGGCGAATCCCACGCTGGTAAATGCAAGGATCAGGCCGGTGGCGAGTACGCCGCGGCGCGTGCATGCCGTAAGGATCACGGCTCGACCCGGATCGGCTTGTCCTGTTCGTCGAGAAGCGGCACGCCATAGCTGGCGAGAAGGTGGGCGATTGCATCCTTATTTTCGGAAATGAAGCGGTTGAGCTCGCGTTTCCAGTTCTGGTCGGAATGGCGAACCCCCATGCCGATCCGATACGCCATGCGCGGACCATTCTTCTCATGCACGAGCGGAATGACGTTGAGATCGGCTTTGGCTTTCTTGACGAAGTAGCCGCCAATCGGACCCCAGAGAATCGCCACGTCGATGTCCCCGGCCTGAAGGTCCTTGAACATCTTCTCCGTCGAAGAATCGAAACGCGTGTCGATCACCAGCGGATAGGAACGGATCGAGGGCAGGAGTCCGTTCACAGCAAGATTGGTCGCCGGCGGCGTGCCGGCGATAATGCCGATCTTCTTGCCGCGCAGCCGCGGGTCTTCAAGAGACTCGAGCCCCTCAAGGCCGACGTCTTTGCGCGCGATCAGCACATAGGCGGTGCGATAATACGGATTGGTCGGCTGGACGAAATCGTCGCCCTGCGGATAGCCCATGACCACGTCGCATTTATGCGCGTTCAGCGTGTTGCGAATGAAGCCCGTCGCGCCGGGATAGTAGGTGTAGGCAAGACTCTTTCCGAGCTTCTGCGCCAGCATATCGGCAAGTTTGTTTTCGAATCCTTCGCCCGCTTCATTCGAAAACGGCAGATTGCGCGGATCGGCGCAAACACGCAGAACCTTTGGATCGACGAGCTCGATCGACAGATCCGGCCCGGATTCATTCTGTGCGAAGGCTGCTCGCGCAAGAAGGCCAGAGGCGACGAGAACCAGGAAAGCGAGTGCGCGCGCGATATTCACAAGATCGGCCCAACCAGGATCAGCTCGCCTTCATGCAGTTTTCTTCGGCCTTGTCGAAGGCCGCAGGCTTGTCTTCGTGCTTTGCCGGCCGGCCGCGCGGCACCGCGTCATTTGCGCGGGCGCGCAGATAGACGTAGATATCGTCGAGGTAGCACATGACGTTCTTGTTATCGCCAAACGCGGGCATCACGTTCTCCTTGCCGCCACCTGTATTCTGGCGGCCGCCGACGACGATGCCGTAGAACTCTTCGTAGCTCAGCGTCTTCAACGAATTCGCCAGCGCCGGCGCGTAGCTTGATCCTTCGCCATCGGGCCCATGGCAGACATGGCACTCGGAATGATAGCGTCGGAAGCCTGAATAGGTGTACCAGTCCACGGTGCCGTCCGGACCAACTTTGTAGGTCGGCGTCCCCTTCGCATCCATGTACTTGCCGTCATCGTTCTTGACGGGCTTTGGATCGCCGCTGCCATCGGCGAAGACGGCAACCGGTAAGATCAGCATGCTGCCGGCAAGCAGTGCTCGGCACACAAAATTGGGCATCAGGCGTTCCCCAGTATTGCTTTTTTATGAGAACGCCCGGCGAGGGGCTTAGCTCCGCGCCGGGCGTCTTACTCAGTTATGTCTGACGATCACTGCCCGGCGAGACCGAACACCGTCAGCTGGCCGCCGAGAGCGGTGTAATTCGACAGAGCGGCATAACCGCCGACCGCACCGAGACCGTCGGTCGGATTGGTAAGACCGGCAGCAAGACCGATACCTGCCCAGCCACCGACGCCGGAGAGGACCGCGACATATTGCTTCCCGCCGTGCTCGTAGGTCATGACGTTGCCGATGATGCCGGACGGAGTCTTGAACTTGTACAGTTCCTTACCGGTCTTTGCGTCCACCGCCTTGAGATAGCCCTCAAGCGTGCCGTAGAACACGAGGCCGCCGCCAGTCGCCAATGCGCCCGACCACACTGAGAACTGCTCCTTATCGGACCAGACGATCTTGCCGGTCTTGCCGTCCCAGGCAATGAAGTTGCCCATATTGGTCTCGCCCGGAGGCGGATACATGGACAGCGTGGCGCCCACATAGGGCTGGCCTGCCGTGTAGCTCACCTTGAACGGCTCGTAGTCCATGCAGACGTGGTTCGTCGGCACGTAGAAGAGTTGCGTGTCGGGTGAGTAGGCGGCGGGTTGCTCATCTTTCGAGCCGAGGGCCGCGGGGCAGACGCCCTTGGTGTTGACGTCCGTGCCGTTGTGGTCAGTCGAGTATTTGTCGACGACCAGGGGGCGGCCATACGTCTTCGAGTTCTTGTCCATATCGACCTTGGTCGCCCAGTTCACCGCAGGATCGTATTTCTCGGCGACGAGGAGTTCGCCGTTGGTGCGATCGAGCGTGTAGCCGAAACCGTTGCGATCGAAATGGGTGAGGAGCTTGCGGGGCTGACCGCCGACGTTCTGATCCGAAAGGATCATCTCGTTGACGCCGTCGAAGTCCCATTCGTCATGCGGGGTCATCTGATATACCCAACGCACTTTGCCGTCGTCCGGATTGCGCGCCCAGATCGTCATTGACCAGCGATTGTCGCCGGGCCTCTGCTTCGGATTCCAGGTCGAGGGATTACCCGAGCCGTAATAGAACAGGTTCAGGTCGGGATCATAGGAATACCAGCCCCAGGTCGTGCCGCCGCCGATCTTCCATTGATCGCCTTCCCACGTGTTGGTGCCGGAATCCGCGCCGACCGGCTT
>JAFASC010000062.1 GCA_019244955.1 Methylobacteriaceae bacterium
TCGCCGCCCGTTGCGGCGACGAGTCCTGTACAAGAGCTCCAGTCGCTGCCGCCCGGTCTTAGTGCCGGGTGGGCGGTTCAACTCGGGGTACAATGCCGTGCGGGCCGATTTCTCGGGTCCGCTGCCCACCCCCCACCGCAACAAGGAGGAATTGAGCCGGCATCCGCCGTTCCGCGAAAGCCTCCCGGGACCGAGATTGCGTTGACCTCGGGCGCGGGCGCCGGTCCCCGCCGCGTTGCAGACCGCTCTAGAAACGCCCTCTTCAGGGCGGGGACGGCGGCTATCTAGGATTAATGTCGGCGCTTGTCAAGGATTATTTTCAGGCGAAGTCATAAAGGCCCCTGATTTTCGCGCAGCGTCCGTCGCACATGCGTGGCGATCCCGACGAGCGCGGCTTCGACGGCGCGCGTCAGCGCCGGCAAAGTGATCGGGGCGGCCGTCTCGTCGTCGTCGTCCGGCACGTGCCGCAGGCCGGTCAGCCGCGGCACGTGAATGAACACCGCCGGCGCACCGCCGCTCGCCAGACTCGTATAGAGTGTCTGATTGCAGACGTAGTCCCCCGCATCGATCGACAGCTGCACCGGCACGCCGGTGCGACGCATCAGCATCGCCAGCGAGGGCGTGGCCAGCGGCGAGCGCAGAGCGCGCACTCCACCGGCATGCACCGCACGCGCGGCGGCACGGCGCTTCGCCGCATCAGGGTGGAGCGTGGTGATGCGGTTGACCGCGCGTGTCTCGACGCTCACCTGTTTGCGCCGCGACGCCAACCCGAGATGCACGATGGCATCGGGATTCGTGCGCGCGACCAAATCTTCCAGCTCGCGCATCACTTCATCATAGATGACCGGCAAGACCGCCGTTTGCAGCGCGATACCGTGCAATCGAAGCCGCCGCGTATGTTTTCGTAAAAGCCGCATCACGATCGCGGCACTCGGATTGGCCGGCGCGCCGGGAAACGCCGAAAAGCCGGTGACCAAGATCGTGATATCGCTCACCATCACACGCCAATCACCATCACACGCCGAGCATCTCGGCGATCTCCTCGACCGCGAGCGTCGGCGCCAGCTCACCGTTCGCCACGCGCGCCTCGAGTGCGGCAAGCCGGCGCTTGATGCTCCCGTCGGATCGCAATCTCGCGCGCAGGCGGTTCTCCAACATAGCCCACATCCATTTCACCTGCTGCGTGCGGCGCTTCATCTCGAACTCACCGCTCGCCTGCATGCGCCTGCGATGCTCTTCGATCTGGCGCCACATCGCGTCGAGTCCCTCATTCGCAAGGCCCGACACAAGCACGACCGGTGGCGACCACGTCGCCGAGGCGGGTTGCAGGATGTGCAGCGCGGCCAGATATTCAGCCTTGGCGGCTTCAGCGCGTCCGCGCCCCTCGCCTTCGGCCTTGTTGATGGCAATCATGTCGGCAAGCTCGAGCACGCCTTTTTTTATGCCCTGCAATTCGTCGCCGGCGCCCGGCAGCATCAGCACGAGGAAGAAGTCGGTCATGTCGGCGACGGCTGTCTCCGATTGCCCGATGCCGACCGTCTCGACGAGGATCGCATCGAAGCCGGCCGCTTCGCACAAAAGCATCGTCTCGCGAGATCGCGCGGCGACGCCGCCAAGCGTGCCCGCTGCCGGCGAAGGCCGGATGAAAGCATTGGGATCGTTCGCAAGCCGCGCCATCCGTGTCTTATCCGCGAGGATGGAACCCCCGGTCCGGGTGGAGGAAGGGTCGATGGCGAGCACCGCGATGCGATGACCTTCCCCGGTCAAATTGGAGCCGAGCGTGTCGATCAGCGTCGACTTGCCGACGCCGGGCACGCCGGTAATGCCGACGCGAATCGCCTTGCCGGTCTGCGGCAGCACCAGCTGCATCACCGTCCGCGCCATCGCCTGATGCTCGGGCTTGCGGCTTTCGATGAGCGTGATAGCGCGCGCCAGCGCGGCGCGATCGCCGGAAAGGAGGCGCTCGACGAGATGTTCGGGAAGGACATCCGCACGGGGGACCCGCGTAGGCATGCTGGTCTCAGTAATCAGCCAACGCGACGACTCGATCTGCAAGTGGCGCTGAACTTATTTTGCGCACGAACGCTTTGTCGGCCGTACCGAAACGGCAATCGCTCTGGATCGCAAGAGCAAGATAAATGCAGTCGTAAGCGGGATGTTCGAGTTCGATTGCGAGGCGGGTAGCGGGCTCGAGCAGATTGCGCGTTGAAAGGATGTCCACGTCGGCCCTTTGCAGAAGACGCGCCGCAATCAGTGCTTCGCTTTTCGATAGCTCATTCCTTTCAACCTTTTTCCACAGAATGTTGACGCATTCCCCACTGATGAGATCGGGAGCGATAAGTTCTGCTCTCGTGCGGAGCGCCAGCGCAGCTTCGGTGCCTTCTTCCTGCACGACCCACTTGATTGCGATACTGGCGTCTATGACGAGCCGCGTCATCTTTCAGCGCGCCCAGCGCGCTGAAGAACCTCGGACGGAGTTTGCTTGCGGCCTTGCGTCAATTTTCGAAGTTCCGCCGCGAGCGTATCGAAAGAGGGCTCGTCGTCTCCGCCAAGCGCCAGCCTCAGGATTTCGCGATGCTCGGCCTCGGTCGAGCGTCCGTGCCGCGCCGCCCTGCGCTTCAGCCGGAGAATCAGTTCATCCTCGAGATTGCGGACGTGGAGATTTCCCATGGTCCCGGTCCAATGAGAGCAATGCGATCATTGCTCTCACGTTCGAAGTTGACGGTCAAGGTTAAGTGGTCCCGCAGGGCCTTCACCCGCTCTAGGCCGCAAATCCAGCCTTGAAGTGAGGGTCATACCTCCCCTATCCCGGCGACCATGCGCGCCGCAGTTCTGACCGGCCCCGGCCGGATCGCCATGGAGGAGGTTCCTCGCCCTGAGCCGGAGCCCACCCAAGTGCGAATACGGCTCGAAGGTTGCGGCGTCTGCGCCTCGAACCTCACGCCGTGGGCGGGACCCGACTGGATGCGGTTCCCGACGGAGCCGGGCGCGCTCGGGCACGAGGGCTGGGGTGTTATCGACGCGCTCGGCGATGCCGTATCGGGATTGGCGATCGGCGACCGCGTCGCGGCGCTCTCCTACAAAGCCTACGCCGAATACGACCTCGCCGATGCAGACGCGGTCGTGCGCCTGCCCGACTCGCTTGCGGAGCAACCCTTTCCCGGCGAGCCGCTCGGATGTGCCATGAACATTTTCCGCCGCAGCGAAATCGTCGCGGGGCAGACGGTGGCAATCGTCGGCATCGGCTTTCTCGGCGCGATCCTGACACGGCTCGCCAGCAACGCTGGCGCACGCGTTATCGCAATCTCGCGGCGGCCGTTTTCGCTCGATGTGGCGCGCGGCATGGGCGCGGCAGAAACGATCGCGATGAACGATCACAATGCGATCATCGGGGACGTGAAGGAGCTCACCGGCGGCACGTTTTGCGACCGCGTCATCGAAGCTGTCGGTAAGCAGTGGCCGCTCGATTTAGCTGGCGAACTCACGCGCGAGCGCGGCCGGCTGATTATTGCCGGCTACCACCAGGATGGCCCGCGCCAAGTGAACATGTGGCTGTGGAACTGGCGCGGGCTCGATGTCATCAACGCGCATGAGCGCGATGCCAAAATCTACATGCAAGGTATTCGCGAGGCGGTCGCTGCGGTTGCATCGGGACGGCTCGACCCGCGGCCGCTTTACACGCATCGCTTTCCGCTTGACCAGCTCGACAAGGCGCTCGATGCGACGCGCGACAGGCCCGGTGAATTCCTGAAAGCCTTGGTCGTCCCGTGAGGCCGCGACTGGGCTTTCTCGGCGTCGGCTGGATCGGACGGCATCGGATGCAGGCGATCGTAGAGGCTGATATTGCCGACGTCGTCGCGGTCGCAGACCCCTCCCGGGAAATGGCGGCCGAAGCGCAGAAGGTTGCGCCAGATGCGAAACTCGTCGGCAGTCTCGAGGAGATTTTCGACCACGACGTTGATGGCGTTGTCATCGCGACGCCGAGCGCGATGCATTCGGAGCAATCGATCCGAGCCTTGTCTCGCGGCCTTGCGGTCTTCTGCCAAAAGCCCCTCGGACGCAATGCGGCGGAGACGCGAACTGTTATCGAGGCGGCGCGCAAAGCCGACACGTCGATCGGCGTCGATTTCTCCTATCGCTACACCCAGGGCATGCAGCGTATCGCTGAGATCGTCCGCGCCGGCGAACTAGGGAGCATTTTCGCGATCGATCTCGTCTTCCATAATGCCTACGGCCCGGACAAAGCGTGGTTCTATGAGCCTGCGCAATCGGGCGGCGGTTGCGTCATGGATTTGGGCGTGCACCTCGTCGATCTGGCGCTGTGGGTGCTCGATTTCCCCGAAGTGATCGAGGTCTCGAGCAAGTTGTTCGCCGGGGGCGAGTTGCTGGCCTCGCCTGATCGCGTCGAGGATTATGCCATCGCGACTCTGCAGCTAAAGTCCGGCGTCGCTGTCCAGCTCGCCTGTTCCTGGCGTCTGCAGGCGGGACGCGATGCCATCATTTCCGCTGCCTTCTACGGCACGCAGGGCGGAGTGGCGCTGAAAAATGTCAACGGCTCATTCTACGATTTTGTCGCCGAGCGCTATCGCGGCACTGCCTGCGAAAACTTGGTTACCCCGCCCGATGCCTGGGGCGGCCGCGCCGCTGTGGATTGGGTTGAGCGGCTCGCGGCGGGTGCGCGCTTCAATGGCGAAGCGGAGAAATTCGCGATCGTATCGGATGTCATCGATCGGATTTACCTCTCCCGCAATAGCCGCATTCCGGGAGCGGCAGAAAAGGCGTGATCGGCTCCTCGCCTTCGCCCGAAGCTCCGTAAAGACCAAACCAGCCGACCGCGTCGTTTGTAGCCGTTTGTTGCGTGCTCGCGGCTAACGTGCTCGCGAGCCCCAGCGCGAAGGCAATTAGAAAGGCGGCTTTGAGAAGCTTCGGCATCATTGCGCCGTTTGTTGCCGGGCGGGGGGCGGTGAAGATTGCCGCCCCTCGCGCGGCGCTTTCATCGTTGCAAGTATCAGTTCAGCGCGATCTGCGCTTGCGTGTGCCCTTCAGGCTCTGGATAAGCCGCGATCTGCGCCTGCGTGTGACCTTCAGGCTCGGGGTAAGCGGCGATCTGTGCCGGCGTCTTGCCCTCCGGCATCGCGGAGGCTGCGAGGGGTGCTCCGGCTAATGTTTCAGGCGCGACCCGTGCCATGGCGGCGGAACTCACCGCCAACGCGGTGCCGATGAGGAAAGTGCTGAGGAGCTTCATGTTCGTTTCCTTTCGCTGCAGCCGTTTTCGACTGACCCCAGAAAGACTCCGATCCGGAAGGCTCTTATTCCGAGGAAACGCAAGATGGGTGTGTAATCACACGCTTCCCTAAGCGCCGATAACGCGGCTGATGACAGGCCAATAGAGACCGCCAAAGCCGGCCTTTGATGCTTCGTGCAGGAATCGGTTCGCGAGTTCCGCACCGTGCAGCTTTGTCCCAACGTCGGCGGCGAGTTCGAGCGCATACCCGACATCCTTGCGCATATAGTGCGTCGAGAACGCTCGCTCCGGAAACGTGTTCGGCAGGACGGCTTTCATGCCGTGATTGCGAAGCGCGAAACTATCGGCGGACCCTTTCATCAGCGTCTCGAACAAAATTTTGCCGTCGAGGCCGGCGCGGCGGGCAACCACGAGCGCCTCCGACAAGGCAACGACCGTCTCGGCCAGAACCATGTTGTTTAGAATCTTGACGATCTGGCCGCAGCCGATCGGACCGCAATGCGTGATCTCGGTTGCGCAGCAGGCGAGCAGTGGCTGGATTTCCGCGAACGTTTCGGCCTCGGCGCCAACCATGATGCTCAGCGTGCCTTCTTCGGCCGCCTGCCGTGTTCGTGCGATCGGCGCGTCCGCATAGCGCGCGCCCTTGCCGGCGAACTTTGCCGCGACTGAGCGTGTGAGATCGACGGGAGAGGTGCCGACATCGACAATAGTCTGTCCCGCGCGCGCATGGGCGAACAGTCCATCCTCGCCGGCGCAGAGCGCCTCGACATCTGCCCCGCTTGGCAGCGCGATAAAGACGGTGTCGCAAGCGCGCGCGAGAGCCGCAGCGCTATGTGCCGCTTCGACTCCGGCGACCTTCAGCCTGTCGAGCGGCGCCAGATCGCGATCATACGCCATAACCGGGCGACCGCTCTTCTTGGCGAGATTTCGGCACATCGGCTCGCCCATGACGCCGAGGCCGATAAAGCCGATGTTGTTTTTCTTCATGCGGCTTCCCCCTTCCCGACACCCGATCGCGATTGCGGGAATAAATCCGCGCCTGTCCTGGTCCTCATCTCATACGCCCCCGCGTAGGAGGAGACCCCCATGGCTGACCACGAAGACGGCATGAACCGGCGCCACGCACTCGAATGCATGATCTGGGCGGGCACCGGCGTGCTCTGGACCGTGTCAGGCGGCGTGCCGAAGTCAATGAATCTTCTCGGCGATGCGCAGGCTGCCGAGACGAGCGCCGTCGGCCTCACCTTCCTGCAGATCAGCGACAGTCATGTCGGGTTCGACAAGCCCGCCAACCCGAATGCGCTCGGCACGTTGCAAGAGGCAATCGACAAGGTCGTTGCCATGCCGCAGCGCCCCGCCTTCATGATCCACACCGGCGACATCACCCACCTCTCGCGCGCCGCCGAATTCGACAATGCCGAGCAGGTGATCGGCAAGGCGAAACTCGACGTGCATTACGTCCCGGGCGAGCACGACGTCATCGACGAGGATCGCGGCAAGGCCTATCTCGACCGCTACGGCAAGAACGCGAAAGGCGCCGGCTGGTACTCGTTCGACCAGGCCGGCGTCCATTTCATCGGCCTCGTCAACGTGCTCGACCTCAAAGCCGGCGGTCTCGGCAATCTCGGCGACGAGCAGCTCGCGTGGCTCGAAGATGATGTCCGCGGCAAGTCGTCGTCGACGCCGATTGTCGTCTTCGCCCACGTGCCGCTCTGGCTCGTCTACGACAAGTGGGGGTGGGGGACGGACGACGGCGCCCGCGCGCTCGGTCTTCTGAAGCGGTTCGGCTCGGTGACCGTGCTCAACGGCCACATCCACCAGATCGTGCAGAAGGTCGAGGGCAACATGACCTTCCATACCGCCCGCTCAACCGCGTTCCCGCAGCCCGAGCCTGGGACCGCGCCCTCTCCCGGCCCGATGCTCGTGCCCGCCGACAAGCTGCGCACAATGCTCGGTCTCAGCAATGTGACGATTGCTTCCGGCCAGCGGCCGCTGGCGATCGTCGACTCGACTCTTGCGTAAGATTTGAGGTCCAACGCCATGAACACTCTCCTCTCGCGCCGGTCCTTTTCCGCCCTCATCTTCGCCTTGCCGCTTCTGCGGCCGGCGCAGGCGGAGGAGGAAGCGGCGCACATCATGATCGACAATTTCGTCTTCAGCCCGCCCGAACTGAAGGTGAAGACGGGCACGAAGGTGACGTGGAAGAATGGCGACGACATCCCGCACACCGTGATGGCGAAGGGCGGCCTCTTCCGCTCAAAGCCACTCGATACCGGCGACGAGTTCTCGTATGTCTTCGCCAAAGCCGGGAAGACAGACTATTTCTGCACGCTGCATCCGCATATGGTAGGAACCGTCATCGTTGCAGATTGATGTTACAGCGGATCGAGGCGTTCGCTTGGAGACCGATCGGGCGCTGTTTACGAGGGTCTTTCTGCCGCATCTGCAGCAGGCATATCGGCTTGCCCGCTGGATGACCGGAAGCGCCGTCGATGCGGAGGACGTGGTGCAGGAAGCCTCTCTTCGAGCGTTCCGCTCGATCCGAGATTGCAGCGGCACCAACCCACGTGCTTGGGCGCTGGCCATTGTGCGCAACACTGCGAACACGTGGCTGACGCGCAATCGCCGCGAGCGAGCGCCCGGCGAGCGGAGCCATGCCGATGATTCAGCAAATCACCTGGACGAAGATGCCGATCACGAGACGCCGGAAATCGTGCTCTTGCGCAAGGCGACAGTCGAAGAAGTCCGGCGCGCGGTCGACGCTCTGCCTCTCCCATTTCGTGAGGTAATCGTGCTGCGCGAAATCGAGGAGCTCGATTACCGGCAGATTGCGGAGATGGCCGGCATTCCGCTCGGAACGGTCATGTCGCGGCTCTCGCGTGCGCGCTCGATGCTGTTCAAGTCGCTCGGAGAGACACCATGACGAACCCCGAGCACATCTACGCAATCGACGCTTACGCCGATGGCGAGCTCGATCCCATCCGGGCCATGGAGGTCGAGAAGCTGATGACGCAGAGGCCTGAACTGCGTCAGCGCTATGAGTCTGTTCTCAATCTGCGCGCGGCTCTGCGCGGCGCCGCGGCACAGGATCGCGCTTCCGATCTTCTGCAGCCCCGGATCGAACGCGCGGTCCAGCGAACCGCGCCGACTGTCAGGCGCTGGGCAGCGCTGGCGGCCTCTTTTGTCTTGGGTCTTGTTCTTGCGGGAGGACTCGCTTGGACTCTGTTGGTTCCTAGAGAGCCGGCGCTTGCCGAGGCGATCGTCTCCGCGCATATGCGCAGTCTGCTTGCCGAGCAGCCGATCGATGTGGCCTCGTCCGACCGGCACACCGTCAAGCCGTGGCTCGCGCGAAAGGTGCCGCAATCGCCTGATGTGGTCGATCTCGCGCAGCAGGGCTTTCCGCTCCTCGGGGGCCGGGTCGACGTGATCGACGGCAATCCTATCGCCACGATCGTCTATGGCCGTGCAAAGCATCTCGTCAGCCTGATGACGTTCGCGAAGCCGATCAAGCTTCCAGTCGAGAGTACGGTTGCCGGATTCCATATACGCAGCTGGTCGCAGGGCGATCTTACTTACGTCGCCGTCTCCGACATACCGGCGAGCGAACTCGCAACCTTCGAGGACGATATGCGACGTTCAGGCACATAGCCATCGCGCTCAGGTTCTCCAGCTATCGAGGATCGTGTCGGTCGTCACCGTCTCCACCTGCTGTCCGTAGCGATTGTGGTAGAGCGTCATCATCGCGTCATGCGTCTCGTCGGTGGAGCTGCACAAGGCGTCCGTCGCGACAACAACA
>JAFASC010000066.1 GCA_019244955.1 Methylobacteriaceae bacterium
CTCCTTGTCAGCATTGAACAGCTTTACCGGGTCAAAGTAGCCCATAAGAACAAACGCGTTCGGGGGGCTGGTGCCCAGGGGCGGAATCGAACCACCGACACTGCGATTTTCAGTCGCATGCTCTACCAACTGAGCTACCTGGGCGCGCCGGGCTAAGCCCAAGCGGCCGTCATATAGGGGAGAGGGCGCGGCCTTGTCCAGCGAGCCGCCGAGGCTCTAATCCTGAGCTCCATGGGGCAGTTCGGGGCGCCGAATGGACAGAGTTGATTGCGTTGTCGTGGGCGCCGGCGTGGTGGGACTTGCAATCGCACGGGCGCTGGCGCAGGCGGCCCGCGAAGTGATCATCCTCGAAGCGGCGGAGGCGATCGGCACCGGTATTTCCTCGCGCAACAGCGAGGTGATTCACGCCGGTATCTACTATCCGAAGGACAGCCTCATGGCGCGCTTCTGCGTCGCCGGAAAGCATGCGCTCTATGCGTTTTGCGCCGATCACGGCGTGCCGCATAAGCGCTGCGGAAAGCTGATCGTCGCGACCAACGAGCTCGAGGCCGGCAAGCTTGCCTCGATCGAAGCGCGGGCGCGCGCGAACGGCGTCGACGATCTGCGCTTTCTTTCCGCTACTGAAGCGCAGGCGCTCGAGCCGGCGCTCGCTTGCACCGGCGCGCTGCTTTCGCCGTCGACGGGCATAGTTGATTCGCATCACTTGATGCTGGCGCTGCTTGGCGATGCGGAGGCCGCAGGCGCGAGCCTCGCGTTGAACGCGCCGCTGCTCGAAGGCCGCGCTGGCGAGGACGGGATGGAGATCAGTGTCGGCGGTGCCGACCCGCTGACGCTGTCGACCCGGCTCGTCGTCAATGCCGCCGGGCTGGAGGCGCCGCTCATCGCGCGAAACATCAGCGGCATGCCACAAGCCGCTGTGCCAACACGTTATTTCGCCAAAGGAAATTACTTCACGCTGACCACCCGCTCGCCCTTCTCGCATCTGATCTATCCGGTGCCAGAACCCGGCGGGCTCGGCGTTCATCTGACGCTCGATCTCGGCGGGCAGGCGAAATTCGGCCCGGACGTCGAGTGGGTCGAGGCGATCGACTATGACGTCGATCCCTCGCGCGACGAGCGCTTCTATCGGGCGATCCGCCGCTACTGGCCGGGACTGCCGGAGGCCAGCCTGCAGCCGGGCTATGCCGGCATTCGGCCGAAAATCGTGCCGCCCGAAATCGCCGCGCAGGATTTCGTCGTGCAAACGCCGCGCGAGCACGGCGTCGCCGGTCTCATCAACCTTTTCGGCATCGAGTCGCCGGGGCTGACATCCGCGCTGGCGCTGGCGCAGCACGTGGCGCAGATCGCGCAAAGCTTGCCGCATTGAGCGGCGCTCGACCCGCCATCCGCTTCGTCCTATGAGGGCACTGAATTCAGGAGCCGCGATGCCGTTCGATCAGAAAGCCCGGGACACGCTTGCCAAGGTCGCGACCGCGACGATCACCACCATTCTTCTGAAGAAGGGGCTGCGCAATGTCTGGATGCGCGGCACGCGCCCATTGCGTCCGGGGCAGCCGCGGCTCGTCGGGCCCGCCTTCACGCTGCGCTTCGTGCCGGCGCGTGAGGACCTCGCGACACCGGAATCCTGGGCCTCACCGATCTCAACACGCGCGGCGATCGAGGCGATGCCCGAAGGCGTCATCACCGTCGTCGATGCAATGGGGATTACCGACGCCGGCATTTTCGGCGACATCCTCTGCGCGCGCATGAAGAAGCGCGGCGTCGCGGCGCTGATCACGGATGGTGTCGTGCGCGATGTCGCCGGCGTGCTCGGCACAGGCCTGCCGGTCTGGTGTCAGGGCGCTGCGGCGCCGCCGTCCGTCGCCGGGCTCACCTTCGTCGCCTGGCAGCAGCCGATCGGCTGCGGCGGTGTTGCCGTGTTTCCCGACGACATCGTTGTCGTGGATGGTGATGGAGCCGTGCTGATCCCGGCGAAACTTGTCGACGAAGTCGTCGCCACCGCGCCCGAACAGGAGCGCATGGAAGAGTGGATCATGGGCGAGGTGGACAAAGGCGCGAGCCTGCCCGGCCTCTATCCGATGAACGCGGAAACCAAGGCGCGCTACGAAGGCTCGAAGCGCTGAGCGCCGACCGGTTGGAACGGACACATGAGAGAGGACCGCAATCAGTGAGCATTCCCCATCTATTGGTGCATAGTCCAAAGGACACGTGCGGCGTCGTTGTCGTCGAGGACCTCAAGGCCGGCACCGACATGCTCGGCCTGATCACCGAAAACGACACGACCTTCCATCTCAAGGCCAGAATGGACATTCCGATCGGCCATAAGGTCGCGCTGAAGGATATCAAAGCCGGAGACACCGTGTGGAAATACGGCGAGGATGTCGGCAAAGCGACGGCGGATGTCGCGGCCGGCGAGCATCTCCACGTCCACAACATGAAAACCAAGCGCTGGTGAGGATTTCGTCATGCAAATGAATTCGGAGAAAGCGATCACCGCGGCACGCGCGCAGAGCAAGGCGGCGCTCGCCTCCCGCGATTATGGCAAGCTTGCCGTCACGGGCTGGCGGCGCGAGAGCGGCCGCGTCGGCGTGCGCAATCACGTCGTCATCCTGCCGCTCGATGACCTCTCCAATTCCGCCAGCGAGGCGGTCGCCAACAACGTGAAGGGCGCGCTGGCATTGCCGCATGCTTACGGGCGGCTGCAATTCGGCGCCGATCTCGATCTCTTCTTCCGCACGCTGATCGGCATCGGCTCCAATCCGAACGTCGCGGCGGTCGTGGTGATCGGTATCGAAGAGGGCTGGACGAAGCGCGTCGTCGACGGCATCGCCAAGACCGGCAAGCCGGTGACCGGCTTTGGCATCGAAGGCCACGGCGATATCGCAACGATCGCGCGGGCCTCCTACGTCGCCAAGGAATATCTGCATTGGGCCTCCGAGCTGCCGCGCGAGGAATGCGCGATGTCCGAGCTCTGGGTGTCGACCAAATGCGGCGAGTCCGACACGACGACGGGCCTGTCGTCCTGCCCGACGGTCGGCAACATGTACGACAAGCTGATCCCGCTCGGCATCTACGGCGTGTTCGGCGAGACGTCCGAGATCACCGGCGCCGAGCATCTCGCGAAAGCGCGCGCCGCCACGCCAGAGGTGGCGGAAAAATGGTACAAGATGTGGAGGGCCTATCAGGACGATGTCATCGAGGCGCACAAGACCGACGACCTCTCCGATAGCCAGCCGACCAAGGGCAACATCGCCGGCGGCTTGACGACGATCGAGGAGAAGGCACTCGGCAATCTAGAAAAGATCGGCCGCAAGTCGAAATTCATCGACGCGCTCGAGCCGGCCGAAGCACCGGCAAAGGGCCCTGGCCTGTATTACATGGATACATCGTCAGCCGCGGCGGAATGCGTGACCCTGATGGCGGCGGGCGGCTATGTCGTGCACACGTTCCCGACGGGGCAGGGCAACGTCATTGGCAATCCAATCGTGCCGGTCATAAAAATCACGGGCAATCCCAAGACGATGCGCACGATGGCCGAGCATATCGATGTCGACGTGACCGGCATCCTGCGCCGCGACCAGACGCTGGAGACTGCGGGCGACGCGCTCATCGGAATGATCCAGCGCACCGCGAACGGGCGCCTGACTGCGGCGGAAGCATTGGGCCACCGCGAATTCGTCATCACCAAACTTTATCGCTCGGCGTGATGCGTCTCGCCTTCATCGGCTACGGAGAAGTCGGCCAGACATTCGCGCGCCAGTTCCTGGCACGCGGAGGCGTCGAAATCGCCGCCTACGACATCCTGTTTGACAAAGGCGCGCTTCTCGACCGCGCGCGTGAGGTGGGCGTTTCACCCGCGCGAAACGCGGCAGAGGCGGCGCGCGATGCTGACGTCGTCATCTCCGCCGTCACCGCCGACGCTGTCCTCGACGTCGCGCGCGAGGCGGAGACTTATCTGAAGCCAGGGCAATTTTTCTTCGACATCAACTCCGCCTCGCCGAACACGAAGTCCCGCGCTGCGGAGATCGTCAACGAGACGGGCGCGCATTATATCGAGGGCGCTGTGATGGCGGCGGTGCTCGCGCCGGGAATCGCAGTGCCTATTCTCGCCGGGGGGCCCGCGGCGGCCGATCTTGCCGCGCGCATGAATGCCATCGGCATGAACATCCGCGCTGTCGCAACCGAATATGGGCGCGCCTCGGCGATGAAGCTCTGCCGCAGCATCGTGATGAAGGGGCTCGAAGTGCTAAGCGTCGAATGCGGCCGGGCCGCCGGATTCTGGAAGGTCGCGGACGAAGTGTTCGGCAGCCTCGAGGCGACCTATCCTGGCATGGGCTGGGCCGCGCTCGCCGAGAACTCGTTGGAGCGGGTGAGCAATCACGGGCTCCGTCGCGCTGCCGAGATGCGCGAAGCCGCTGACATGATCGCCGATATGAGTTTCGACCCCGCGCTCGCCAAAGCAATCGGCGATGCGCAGGAGCGCGGCGCGAAAGCCGCGCGCGCCACCAAGGCGGAAGCTGCTTAGTTCCTGAAGCTCGGATCGGTGCGATCGAGCTTGCGCAGGAGCGCCGGCCAGACAAGGTTCTTGGCTGCATTGCGCAGGCTTTCGCCTTCGCTTAGCGCCATGTTCTTCTCGATAACCGACATCTCGGTTGGGTACTCCTTCGTGCCGAGTGCGCGCGTGCGCACCTGCATCGTGCAGGCGCGTTCGAGGAAATACATGCGCAGGAACGCTTCGGCGCAGGTCTCGCCGACGGTGAGCGTGCCGTGATTGCGCAGCAGCATTACGTTCTTATTGCCGAGGTCCTCCTGAATTCTCGGGCGTTCGTCGTGGTCCAGCGCGACGCCCTCGTAATCGTGATAAGCGAGATCGGCGACGATGAGCTGCGCCGTCTGGTTCAGCGGCAGCAACCCTTCGCTCGACGTGGCAACAGCCGTTCCGTCCGGCGTGTGCAGGTGCATCACGCATCCCGCATCCTCGCGAACCTCGTGCACGGCCGAATGAATGGTGAATCCGGCGGGATTAACCGGGTAGGGCGGGTTGCCGATCGGCTGCCCATCCATCCCGATCTTCACCAGGCTCGAGGCGGTGATCTCCTCGAACATCATGCCGTAGGGATTAATGAGGAAGTGATGTTCAGGCCCGGGAATGCGGGCTGAAATATGCGTAAAGATGAGATCGTCCCAGCCATAGAGCGCAACCAGACGGTAGCAGGCCGCGAGATCGACGCGGAGCGCCTTCTCCGCTTCCGTCATGTCTTCCATCAGGCGTAGGTGTGAAGCGCTGGACAGCATGACGTCCTCCCTAGCGATTGTTTTACTCGGCCGCGGCGATCTCCTGGCGCGGCAGTTGCTCCTGCGCACCTGGCAACCGGGCGAGCAGATCAAGCAAAGCCCGATCGTGCAAGAGCACCATACGTTCTTTACCGTTCAACCATGCAGCGGCGTCATCGATCGTCTCGGCATCGTTGAGCTTGGCTTCTGCGAGTGCGCGTTCCGGGGTGACCTCGCCCTTACGGCGGCGCGGCGCGGCCGGCAGGAACGCCTCGTGCGTCGCGCGGAAGTCAGGATCGGCGTGGACGATTTTAAGCCCATCGCCTTCGTCGCGTCCCTCCGCTGCCAGCGCCTCAGCGAGGCCGTTCGAGCGCGAGGCGATCGGCGGCGGCGCCGTCTCTTCCGGCGTGACGAGCAGGCCAACCCGGCGGAGTGCCAAACCGATCGAGCGCTGGCCGCTCGCCCAGGACAAAAAGATCGCGAGCACAAGACCGGCGATCGTTGGCGACATCCAGGCAACCAGCGAGGGCGAGATGAGAAGGCCGGCAATGAGGCTCAAGACGCCAAGCGCCACGTGCGAGCGGTGTCGGCGCGCGATCGCTTTGAAGGGGATCGAGCCGTCGTCGCGGCGCTGCGGGTCCCAACCGGTATCGAACCCGAAGAGGATGTTGAGAACGTGGCCCGTTTGGATGAGCATCATGATCGGCGCGAGCAGCGCCGACAACAGGACTTCCAGCAAAGTGGACAGGGTGAGCCGAATCCCGCCGCCGCAGCCGCGCCGAACCTCACCATCGATCAGCGCAATCAGGTAGCCGAATAGTTTCGGCGCGAGCAGGATCGACATGGTCAGTGTGAACAGGTCCAACGAGCGCTTGGCATCGAAGCGCGGCCATGTCGGGAACAGCGCGAAATCGGCGGTAAAATATTCCGGCCTGATGTAGCTCGCCTGGAATACGAGCACGATGCCTACGATGAGCTGCGCCATCCACAACGGCGAGGCGAGATAGCCGAAAATGCCGGTCATGAAATGTTGACGCGAGGCAAGATGCAGCCCCTTCGCCGGGACGACGCGGATGTGCTGCAGATTGCCTTGCGCCCAGCGACGGTCGCGTGTCGAAACGTCGATGAGCGAGGGCGGGCTTTCCTCGTAGCTGCCGCCGAGAAGCGGCAGCATGTAGACGGCCCATCCTGCGCGATGAATCAATGCCGCTTCGACGAAATCGTGGCTCAATATGTGACCGCCGAACGGCGGTTTGCCGCTCAAGGTCGGCAGTCCGCAACAATCGGCGAATGCCTTGGTGCGGATGATCGCGTTGTGTCCCCAATAATTGCCGTCACGGCCCATCCAG
>JAFASC010000075.1 GCA_019244955.1 Methylobacteriaceae bacterium
CTTCCTCTTTGTATGTGCGCGCGCGAGCTTCGCCTCATTCGCATGCACGCGGCCTTTCAACCGCACTTCGCCTGTCACCTGCGGCACCATTGCCTTGTAGCGATCGGCGCGAATGCCCATCTCGACTTTGTGCGCGAAGTCGATGCCATCGACCTGCTCCAAAAACCCGTGCACAAAATGCTGCCGCGACATCTCGCCGTCGGTGACGACGTCGATACCGGAATCCTCCTGCTCTTTCAGCGCCAGCAGCGTCGCGTCGGCTTTGGCCGCGGCGAGCTCGGCGCCGGTGCTGCGCCATTGCGGCCAGAGCTTGTTCGGCTCGGCGAGCCAGGCTGGCTTCGGTAGACTACCGGCGATCGTCGTGGGGAACATGCTGGGATCCTCGGATTGATTCCGCTGCCACCCAGCCTATAGCCTTTTCGAATAAGCGTGTACCGCGCCGTCGCGCGCACCGAGTCTGTCTTGCACGCTCGCCAAATCAGCGGCGGCGCGATCTCCTCGACTTCTTGGTTGCCTGAACCCGGCTCGCCTTGCGTGCCGGTCGTCTCGTCGCCTTCTTCGTCGCTTTTCGCGTCACCGTTCTGCGCGCGGTCTTTTTCACGGCTCCTCTCTTCCTCGCTTTCCTTTTCTTCGCCGGCGCCCTCGTCTTTTTGCTCGCCGCCCGTCCCTTCTTCGCCGGTCGGCGGCCCTTCTTCGCGGGCGACTTGCGGCTCTTGGGCGTGACTTTCGCCTTTCCCGGTTTCCCCGGCCCGCTCGCGGCAGCGTTTTCGAACCAGGTTGTCTTCGGGACATCGAAGAACATCAGCCGCCGATTGTTCTTTGTGTGGCCGGACGTGAAATAGTCGCTCGTCCAGGCATCCGTCTCGTCGAGGAAAGCGGCCTTGGCATCGTCGCTCTTGTTCGCGCCGGCGAGCTCGTTGGCGATATCGCGGAAATAGAAATGCCGGAACACGCGATCGAATTCGCTCATGTATATATCGGCAACGCGTGTATCGCCGCGAATGAGCAACATGTTCTCGTCGTTCGCCGTCAGCGAGTCGGGGGAGAAATTCGCCGAACCGGAGCACACGAGCGGATCGTCCGAAAGCGGATCGACCAACAGGAACTTGGTGTGCACGAAGAAAACGAAACCGTCGTTCTTGGGACGATACAGCTCTTCCTTGAAATACCATTTGTCCAATTCGAACTGCTCGATTGGACGTCGTGCCGTCGGTTTGCCGTTCTTCATCACGTAAAGCTCGCCGAGCGGCGTGCCGTACGAGAGGATCACGTGACTGCGATCTTTGGTCAGCGCCGTCCGATTCGCATCGGTTGCCGGCTTTTCCATCAGCACAAAGCGCATCTGGTCACGTGCCTGCGCGAGTGGCGTCACAAGTTTCGCCGTGACACCGAACGCAGCGGTAAACCAGACCGAATTTGCGGCGTTCAGCATCCGCCGCCCGTACCAATCGAGCATCTTGGCTCCGGCGCGAGGCGAAAACAGCCGCGCGATCGATTTCTCAGCAATGACCTCGACCGGATCGGGTGTGAGTTCGGCAACGGCCGCCCGGGCATCGGCGAGTTCCGGGTCAGTTTTCACAATTTCCCAGAACTCCAGATATTGCTCGGCCGTCGCGCGTTCCGCCACACGATGCCCGACATTGGTCTGACCGAGAAAGCCTGACGAGGTGAAGTTCGTCGAGCCGGTCCACACCTCGGCCGGTTCCTTGCCATCCTTCAGACGGACGATGAACTTGTTGTGCGGAATTTTCGTCTTGGACCGGCGGTAGGTCGTGCTTTGATCGTTGATGGGCAGCCCTGCGGCCTGCATTGCCGTCTCGTTTGCCCGATCTGCGTCGCTGGTGTCATGGTAGACGATCTGCACGTCGACGCCGGCATCAAGCTTCGCTTTCAGAGCATTCAAAATCGGCGGATAAGTGAACTCATAAGCTGCGACGCGCAGCGCATCGTCTGTCGATGTCTCGTTGATGTAGTCCAGACAGGCCTCGAGCAATCCGCGCGAAAGCCACGCTACCTCCGGATCCTTGGCATCGTTGATATTATCGGGAGCCTTGTTCCCGAACCGCTCCGCAAATGCTTGGCTGGCAATGGCGCCGCGGTTGAACCAGACGCCGTGCGTTTCTCCCGGCTCCCATTCCTTTTCCGTCTCGATCTCGATTTTGATTTCGTCCTTCGGGTCGCTCTTCAGCGCGCCGGGCTTGCCGTACATCGGCAGGATACGCATGCGATAGGTCGTTCCGGGCGATGCACCGTAGTCGCCCCACAAAAAGCTCTGGACCGGAAACTCGTTCGTGTAAAACGGCTTCCGCTGCGAAGGATTTTTTGGGTCGTGCTCGCTCTTGGGATCGGGAACCAGCGACTTGAAGACCTTCTGTGAGCGCGACCATTGAAGGCCGGCCTTGCCGTTCCCGACCGTCTCGCGTTGGAAGGCGAAACCCATCAGGCCCTTGCAACGACCCTCCTGACAATTAAGCGCCATCGTGATGGCATGCGTGCCAGCGATAGCCCTCGCCTGAAAATCCCCGTTTGCCGATTTTGCCGTGACGCGCATGATCAGCCCTCAAAAAGCGCGTTAAAGTAGCATCGGGTGGACCGCATCACAAAGTGGGATTCGACACCCGCAATCAGATTTGACGTGGTCGCGTCAGGAATAGATGAAACGAAAAGATGAGTTCTGGAACGTGATATCCCCTACCCCGCCCCACTCCATGGCCGCCGATGCAGGCCTTGCGCCGGCGCGCGCCTGCGGCACGTGCACGCTTTGCTGCAAGGTGATGGCGGTACAGGCTTTGGATAAGGCGATCGGCGCGTGGTGCCAGCATTGCGCGCCGGGACGCGGCTGCAAAATTCATGAGACGCGCCCCGGGGAATGCCGCGACTTCAATTGCCTCTGGCTCGGCGATCCCAAGTTTCCCGAGCATCTCCGGCCCGACCGCACGAAAGTAGTCTTCGTGCTGGAGGCCGGCGGCGGCAGGGTCGCGGCTTATGTCGACCCGAGCGTGCCAACAGTCTGGCGGCAGGGCGAGGTCTATTCCGTCTTGAAGAATCTAGCGGTCCAGGCGGCACAAAGCCGCCGGCAGGTCGTCGTCTTCGTGCGCGACGCGGCGACCGCGATCCTGCCCGATCGCGACGTGCCGCTCGGGCCCGTCCATATCGGCCAGCAGATCATCTATTCGATGCGACAGACGCCGGACGGCCCGCGCATCGAGCCGCGCGTCGAGGCGCTGCCTTCGGCCTGATCAGTTGGTGGCCGAAAGCGCGGAGAGGCGGCCGTTCGAATCCTCAATGCCGGCCGCGAGCGCCTGCTGATACAGCACCCTCGCCTTCTCCGGCTCGCCCTGAATGCCGAGCGTCTTGACCTTCCCGAGCACGTTCGGATCGTAGGTCGAGGCCAGCATGAAAATCGCGCCGGCGTGTCCGGCTTCGACCGCCCGCTCCAAAAGCAGCCGCGCGCCGGCGAAGTCCCCATCAGCAACGAGGCCCTCGGCCCGGCGGTAGAGCTTTTCGGCTTCCTCCGCTCCGATCGCAAGCGTCGATCTGGTCGTGATCGTCGCCGCTTTGACCGGAATCGGCGTGGTCGAAGTCATGGCAACGGGCCGAAGCTCGCCCGTGGAGTGGAGCGACGTCGCCAGGCCGATGCTCGTGTTGGAGATAAGCTCGGGCGCGAGCACCGAGGGCTGCTCGACGCGCGGCTGCTCCTCGGCAGACTTGCGCAGTGCGAGCGGCGGGGTCATTGCCACGACGGTCGGCTTTGCGACGACCAGCGCCTGACGCGGCGCGGCCGGCATCTGCGCTCCTGGCGCAAATGCGAAAGCCAGCGTTCCCACCCCGACAAAGGCCGCAGCCAGCGCACCGGCGCGGGCGATTTCAGCACTTCTGGAATAGGTCCCAAGCTTCATTGCTTTCTCCATTTTTCTCGCTGGCGTTTCCACTCGCGATATTCCTGGTAGAGCTTCTGCTGCACGTCATCGCTTTCTACGCCGCTCGGCGCCACCTCGTCGGCTGACGCGGGCGCCGGCGCGGCGCCGGCGCTACGCGCCTCGGCGATGCCCCTGCGGCCCTCGAGCCAATCCTGCGCCGGCTTGAAGCGCGTCCAGCCCGAGACTTTCGCGGCCATGTTCACTTCGCGCCATTTCGGATGCCGCGCCGGATCGCGCAGCGCCTCGAAATTGCTGAACAGCGCCTCCGAGAAGCGCTGCACGCGCCTGTAGCGGGGCGAGCCCTCCGGTGCATCGACCGTGGCGAGCAGGATCCCGACGGCGACTGTCGCAACGCTTTCGCCCGGGGCGATCAGGTTGCCATAGTCGGTGCTGGCGAGCTTCGTCGGCAGGTAGCTGTCCTGCAGCGCGGCCTCGTATGGAATCGGAACGAGCCGGAACCGGTCATCGCCGGCGAAATCGCTCAGCGCCTTGATCGGGCGCCCGCCAACCATCACCGTGGCGTCGATATCGCCGGATTTGAGCTGCGACAGCGCGGTCGGCTGATCGAGCTGGACGTATTTCGGCGCGATGCCGAGCCGATCGAAGATCAGCCGCGCTGTGAGCGCGCTCGACGATCCCTCCCGACCGATATTGACGCTGCGGCCGGCGAGCTGGCGCAAATCGGAGATATCGCGGGCGGCGACGACGTGCACCTCCTCATTGTAGAGGCGCGCGACATAGCTGAGCCGGGCGGAGACCGCCTCGCGCTCGCCGCGCGGCAGATTGGCGAGCGCATCCGATTGCAGGAGCGCGAGATCGCCGAGCCCGGCATTGCCGAGATCGCGCAGGTCGGCGAGCGTGCCCTTGCCGAGGATCGGCACGACCCGCAGGCCATCCGAGTCGAGTACGGAGGCGAGGTCGGAGGCAATGCGGGCCGAGGTCGAGCCGACGCCGCTCGTGACGAGCGACACCACGGCGCGGCCATTGTCGATCGGTGCAAGCTTTGCTGCCGGGCTCGCCGCCGGCTGCGCCGTCGCCTGCGCGACAGTATCGTCCGGCTCGTCAGCCTCAGGCTGGGGCGCGTGCCGGCGCGACCAGCGCGAACTCTTGCCGTGCTTTCCGCCCGAGTGCCTGTGCCAGGCGTGACGATGGCCGCCTCGCGATCCGGATTTCGCCTGCCCGGCGCCCGCCCGGGAGGCCTTCGCGGCCTTACCCTTCACCGTCTTGCCTTTTGCCGGCGCGGCGATCGCGGTTTCGGTCACGCTCATGGCGCAGAACGGCGCGACGGCGAGAGAGAGAGCGACAAGGCTCCCGAAAATTCCCCGTCGCAAGGCGGCGAAGGTCATGAAATCCTTCCCAAGCGCGCGATTGCATTTTGGCTCGACGCCACGCGCATCGTGAACAAAGGAACAAGCGTCGAAATGGGACGGCTTCATGACCGTGACGTGGAAATAGCGTGTAAGACAGCGCGCGTTTTGCCGGTGATTTCCGCTTAAATGCCGGGAATTTCCGGGTGTGGCCGGGCTCCGATATTGCCGAGGTCGCCCGACGACAATCAAAGCCAAAATGGGGAGGACCGAATGAGGAACCGACGCTTATCGGCCTCGCGCGCGCTGGTGCTGGCGCCGTAACCGCCCGCACCTCGCCATTCGCGGCTGTGCGTGCTAACCGGCGCATCGACAAGGCCGGTCGTCCCGAGAAGCTCATGTCCGATATTTTCCGCGAAGTCGACGAAGACGTTCGTCGCGATCAGGCCGCGCAGATTTGGGCGCGCTATCAGAACTTGTTCATCGGCCTTGCCGTGCTCGTCGTCGCCGCAACCGCAGGCTGGCGGTTCTATGATCATTATCGCACGAAGCAGGCGGAAGAGGCCGGCGCGAAATATGAGGCGGCGCTCGCGCTCGCCCGCGACGGCAAGGCCGCGGAGGCGGAAGGCGCCTTCGAGCAGATCGCGAAGACCGGTCCGAAGGGCTACGCGACGCTGGCACGGCTGCGTGAAGCCGCCGAGTATAGCGGCAGCGATCCCGCTGCCGCGGTGAAAGCATATGATGCAATCGCCGCCGACGGCACGATCGATCCGCTCTTCCAAAACCTCGCCCGCTTGCGCGCCGCTTTGCTGCGGCTCGATGAGGCCGACGAGAAGGAAATCGAAACGCGGCTTGCGCCGATGACGGCCAGCGACAACCCGTTCCGCTTCTCCGCCCGCGAGGCGCTCGCGCTCGCCGCGCTGAAGCACGACGATTTCGACGCGGCCGGGCGGCAGCTCGATGCGATCGTCGTCGATCCGCAAGCGCCCGCCCCGATGCGTCAACGCGCTGAGGCGCTGCTCGCCGTCGTGCGTTCCAGCAAGCGGGCGAAGTAGGCACGCCTCTTTTGGTGAGCGTCCATGTCGTTCAAGCTCGCCATTGTCGGTCGGCCGAATGTCGGCAAGTCGACGCTGTTCAACCGCCTCGTCGGCAAGAAGCTGGCGCTCGTCGACGATCAACCCGGCGTGACGCGCGACCGCCGCGAGGGCGAAGCGCAGCTCGGCGATCTCTCTTTCACTATTATCGATACGGCCGGCCTTGAGGGTGGAGCGGCGGAAACGCTCATCGGTCGTATGCGGGCGCAGACCGAAGCGGCGATTGCCGAGGCCGACGCCGTGCTCTTCCTTGTCGACGCGCGAACCGGTCTCATGCCCGATGACCGGCATTTCGCCGCGCTGCTGCGGCGCGCCGACAAGCCGCTGATTCTGATTGCGAACAAGGCCGAGGGCCGGGCCGGAGAATCCGGTGCGCTCGAGGCTTACGATCTCGGTCTCGGTCAGCCCGTTCCGCTCTCGGCCGAGCATGGCGAGGGTCTCGCCGACCTTTATGACGCTATCCGCGCGGCGCTGCCGGACAAAACCGAGCCGGCGACGCAGATTGAGGAAAAAGCCGCGCCGCTGCAATTCGGCGAGGAAGAAGACGGCTCCGAGCTCGATCCGACAAAGCCCCTGCGCGTCGCAATTGTCGGGCGCCCGAATGCCGGCAAGTCGACGCTGATCAACCGCATTCTCGGTGAAGAACGGCTGCTCGTCGGACCCGAGGCAGGCATCACGCGCGATTCCATCGGGCTGGAATTCGAATGGCGCGGACGCGCATTCAAATTGTTCGATACGGCGGGTCTTCGCAAACGCGCTCGCGTCGAAGACAAGCTCGAAAAGCTTGCCGCTGCCGACGCGCTGCGCTCGGTGCGTTTTGCCGAAGTCGTGGTTCTGCTCGTCGACGCGACCATCCCGTTCGAGAAACAGGATCTATCGATCGCCGATCTCGCGGCGAAAGAAGGCCGCGCGCTAGTCATCGCGCTATCGAAATGGGACGTCATCGAGGATCGCGGCGCGCGCCTGTCGCGCTTGCGCGATGAGGCGCAACGGCTGCTGCCGCAGGTGCGCGGTGCCCCGGTAATTGCCGTCTCCGGCGCGACAGGCGAAGGCGTTGACCGGCTTATGGCCGCGATCACGCGCGTGCACGAAATCTGGAACAAACGCATCGCCACCGGAAAACTCAATCGCTGGCTCGCGGCGACACTGGCGGAGACGCCGCCGCCGGCAGTGTCCGGCCGACGCA
>JAFASC010000090.1 GCA_019244955.1 Methylobacteriaceae bacterium
AACATCGATCGAGCCGCGCTCGCCTGCTTCCGCAGCAACCTGACCGCGCGCGAGTTCGGCGAATGTGGGGGAGCGCAGGCTCGGCAAGAAATCGCGCGCCTTGCCCCAGTTCATCGGCGCGATGAACACGACGCCGTCATCCAGGGCCGCAGACGGTCCGGCGAGAATCTCGCCCAATGTGTCGAGTGCGGCGCGAGCCTTGATCGGCGTTACGCCGACGCGATTCGATAGCGAATCCTTGACATTGTCCATGCGCGTCAGAATGCCGACGTCTTCGATCGCGCCCCATCCGATCGCGAGCGCGGGCAAGCCTTCCTTGCGGCGGCGCCGGGCAAGACCCTCCATATAGCCGTTGGCGGCTACGTAGGCCGACTGGCCAGGATTGCCGACAAGGGTCGTCGCGGAGGAGTAGAGCAGGAAGAAATCGAGCGGGTGATCGCGGGTCAGCCGATCGAGATTGGCCGCGCCACGCACTTTCGGCTGAAGCACGCGCTCCAGGCGCTCGCGGCTAAAATTCGCCAGCACGAAGTCGTCGAGCACCATGGCGGCGTGGATGACGCCGCCAAGCCGGGGCATGTCGGCGATATTGCCCATCAATGCGCGAAGCGCCTTTTCATCGGAAACGTCGCAAGAAGCGGCACGGACATTCACGCCGCGCGCGCGGAAGCCGGCGAGCGCATGTTGCGCCGCTTCGCTCGTCGCCCCGCTGCGCCCGACGAGCACAAGGTGACGCGCTCCGCGATCGACAAGCCAACGCGCCGTCTCAAGCCCGAAGCCCCCAAGGCCGCCGGTAATCAGGATGGTCTTGTCGCTCGGCGCGGCAAAACTGCGCTCCGGAAGTTGCTTGATCTCGCCGCGGCCGGGCGGCGCGATGATGATCTTGCCGATGTGACCAGCCTGTTGCATCAGCCGGAACGCGTCGGCGATCTCGTTCGCCTTGAACTTACGGTAAGGCAGCGGCGATAGCGATCGATCTTCGAACAAACGCATCACCGAGCGGAAAAGCCGCCGCCCCTGGGCGCTGTCGTGTAGAATGAGTTGATCGAGGTCGACGCCGAAATACGAGAGATTTCGCCGGAACGGGCGCAGCCCGATATGCGAGTTTGCGACGTAATCGCGCTTGCCGAGTTCGACAAAACGGCCGAACGGCTTCAGCACGCCGATGCTTCGCTCCATGGCCTCGCCGGACAGGCTGTTCAATACGACCGCGACGCCCTGGTCTTTGGTGATCCGCAGCACGTCGTCGACAAACGCGCCGGAGCGCGAGTCGAGCACATGCTCGGCCCCGAGGGCGCGCACGAGATCACGTTTTTCCGCTGAGCCGGCGGTCGCGATGACGCGCGCGCCGCGCCAGCGTGCGATATCGAGCGCGGCGAGCCCGACGCCGCCGGCGCCGCCGTGGATGAGCACCCATTCGCCGCGTCGCAGGCGAGCGAGGCTGATCAGACCGTAATAGGCCGTAAGGAAAGCCACGGGAATCGTCGCCGCCGTTTCCGTCGTCACACCTTCGGGGATGCGCGCGACCACGGCGGCGGGCACGCAAACATGCGTCGCGAAGGCCGCCCTGGCGAAAGCCAGGACGCGGTCGCCGGCTTGGAATTCGTTGACGCCGGCCCCGACGCGAAGCACGCGTCCGGCGCATTCGAGACCGAGCGTCGCGCCGGCAAATCCCTCTTCGAGGATTTCCTCGGGGAGAAGACCGAGGCCCCACATCACGTCGCGGAAATTGAGGCCGGTAGCCTCGACTTCGATCTCGATCTCGCCGGCGGCAGGAGCCGGACGACGCGCCGGAACCCAGGAGAGTCGATCGAAACCGGAGCCTTCGCCTCGCTCCAGGCGCGCCGCCGGGGCAGCGATTCCGTGCGCTTGTGCTTCAAATCGGTCGGCGCGCAGGACGCGGGTGCAATGCGGCTGGATAGCGATTTCGGTCTCGTCGGTCCCCGAGAGCACAAGTGCGCTCAACCGATCGGCCATCATGTCGACCGCCAGGGTGGGATCGATATCCACCCGACGGACTTTCAGGTTTTGAACCTCGTTGGCGAGAGTGCGCGAGAACGCCCAAAGCCCGTTCGCCGCGGGGGCGCTGCTTTGGCCATGCAGCGCGCCAGGACTGACGACCCAGAGATTCGCTTTCACCGGGCCAACCGAGCGGACGCAGGCCTCGATCATCGCGCAACGTGCCGCCAGGTCTTCAACCGGCGGCCCGTATTTCGCCAACGACCCGGCCAGATGGATGATGTGCTTGGGCGCGCTCGCAGCCTCGATCGTTGGGATCTGGTCGAACGCGGCGACGGACACTTCAGTGCCGGCGAATGCCAGACGCTCCGAAAGCTTGCGGACGAATCCGTTCGCTTCGTTTCCTGCATCTGTCACGATCAATACGTGAGCGCCGTCAGCAGTGGCGGGCAGCGCCTCGCGCGGCGCGCGTCCGATGAGGAGGAGACCGCCGCCGCGATCGGCAGCGAGTTTATGCACGGAGGTGTCGACGAGGCCCGCGGCATCAAGCGTGCGTTGCCAACTCTCCGGGGTTTGCGCGGCGGATGACGAGGTTGAGGTGAGGCCTGGATCGAACCACGTCGGGTTGAGACCGAAAACGAGGTCACGGAATAAAGAGACGGACGGTTCTGCCGCTAGCAGCAGAGCATCGAATGCGAGCTTTTCGTTGAGACTCGTCCAAAAGCTGCGATCTCCGCCGACACGCGCCAAGCTGTCGGCGGCGAGCACCAGGTCGAACGAGCGCGCTGGAACGGGAGCCAGCGCATCGACGAATTCGACGCCGGAGGACCCCTCGAGTGCGAGCCGGGCTCGCTCGAGCCGGCGCCGATCGGGCTCGAATATCGTCAGAGGCGCGCCGAAACCCGCAGCAATCGACGCAGCGATCTTGGAAAGCGGCCCGTATCCGACTTGCAGAATGCGCAGGGCGCGATCGCTCGGCCACGCATTTTGCCACTCCCGCAAGAATGCGCCGATTGCTTCGGCCGAAGCGACAGGCGAGCCGCCGGCAAATTCGTAAGCTTCTTGCGCGGCAGAGGAAACGCCGGTCACTTCATCATGGTCGCCAGCCGCGAAATTTGCGATCTGCTTGGCGGTTCTGGCCGCCAGCAAGAGCTCGGCTGCGCGTTCCGGGTGATCTTGCGCATATGTCGCGAGGATCATCTCCGGATCAGGCAGATTGGCATCGGACTTGACGATCCGGTCGTCGCCGCTTTGGCGGGCGAGGCCGCTGTCTTCGAGCGCGCTCAGGATGTCGGCGAACCAGAGCTGGGCGACTGCCGGCAGGCGCCCAGACGTAACCAGCCGGCCAATGTTGATGCGCCCGTTTTCGGCGAACTTGCGCGCCATCCCGAATGAAACCGAGGTCGCCCAGCCTTCCAGCAGCAGAAGATCGGCGGGGGTCGCCTGCCGGCCTCTCGCGAAATTCTGCAGGGCACCGCTCGCTTTCAGCAATGAAGCAGGAGTTGGTAGCGGCTCTTGCGCATAAGCCGTCGGTTCGGTCGCCAAAGCGAGCCGCTGGATTAATGGCGCCTGGTCTTCATGGGCTGCCGCTCGTGCACGCACGGCTTGATAGCGCGCCTGCCGCAGATGCGCGATGAGCGCCCCCGCCTCGTCGAACAGGGAGATATTCGCGATGATCGTGCGTTCGTTGCAACGCAGCACGTCGAGACCGGCCCGGGCGATCACCGCGCCGGGTTTCAGCAACCGGACCTCGCCGAAACGGACCGGAAGATAGGCCGCGGGACGTGCCTGCAGCGACAACTCGGCGAAGAGCAGAATGAGGCCATGGAAGCAAGAATCAAGACGCGCCGGGTCCAGTCCGTATGAAGTCGGGCGTCCATTGCGCAGATCGACGACAATCCTATTGTCGCGCGAGATGCCGGCCCGCGCGACGTTTCGGAAGGATGGTCCAAACTGCAGACCCGCAGCATTCGCCGCGAGATAAAGGTCGTTTCCGGAAATCTGGCGGATGAAATCGCGGGGCAGCGTGACGTTCGGATCTGAATGTCCCGCATCGACGATGATTTTTGCGGTTGCGTGCGTCTGCCAGGGCGTGTGCCCGAGACGTGGCCGGCTCAGAATTTCGAGGATGCGCGTCTCCTGCGAGACGCGGCACAAGACCTCGCGCGACATTTCCCCGGTGAAGTGCATCGGCTGCTGGATATCGAGATCGGCGATCGCCGCCTCATCCTTCTCCGACCAACTGCGCGCGACAGCGAGAGCCATTTCCACAAAGGCGGAACCGGGAAGGAGTACCGTGCCCTCGATCTTGTGATCGGCAAGTTCGGGTACGAGCTGCGGATCGACTTGCGCGTTCCATTCCAGCCGGTCTGGGGCTAATCGTGCGCCGATCAGCGAATGCCAGGGACGTGGCGAAGTCAGACCGGTTGATTCAATTGTCTCTGCCAGATTGTAGGGCTTACGCTGCCAGGGATAAACCGGAAGATCGACCGGGCCGGACAGGCGCCCGAATGCAAGCGTCTCATCGACTCGCGCGCCGCTGGCGATTGCCGTCGCGATCGCTCGCGCAATCGGTTCACCCGCCGCTTCCTTGCGATCGAGCACGCTGAACGATGCGATCGCAAGGTCGGCACTTTCGGCGACGTCGCTGACATGGGCGAGCAAGGTTGCGCTCGGTCCAATCTCGACGAATATTCGCGCCCCGCGCTGAAGCGCCTGCTGCAGGCCCTCCATGAACAGCACGGGCTCGCGCACATTGCGCCACCAGTAACGCGCATCGAGGAGGTCGCCAGCCGCCGCCTCGCCCGTAACGGTGGAGATGAAAGTCTTTTCGCCCGGGTTGGCGACTATGCCACCGAGGTCGGCGAGAAGCGGCGCCTCGACCGGATCCATCAATTCGCTATGGAATGGATAGGCCAAGTCGAGCTTGCGCGTACGTGCATTGTGCGAGCGCGCAATACCCGGCAAGACTTTCAGGGCAGACGCCGCGCCGGAAACGGTAAACCCGCGCGGACTGTTATGCGCGGCGAGCGCAAGGCCGGGAATCTCGGACGCGAGTGCTTCGGCTGCTTCGCGGGAACCGAAAACGACAGCCATACTGCCGGCGCCGTTTGCGATCTCCTGATGCAAGCTGCGGAAGTAAATGACGCGAACGGCGGTTTGGAGATCGAGAATGCCGGCGGCCTCCGCTGCGGCCACCTCTCCGACGCTGTGGCCGAGCGTGAGATCGGCGACAAGCCCCTGCTGCTTCAGCGCGAAATTCGTCGCGCTCTGGATGGCGAAAATCAACGGTTGCGCAATGCTGGTTTTTGCGAGCCGGTCTGCCAGGTCCTCGGCGAACATCTCCGTCCTGAGCGACCATCCCGAGAGGTCTTGGAAATGTGCATCGATTTCATCGAAGCGGCGACGGAATGCGGCATTCGCGTTATACGCCGTGCGCCCCATGCCCGGCCACTGACTGCCGTTTCCGGAAAAGACGAAAGCAACGGAGGCGTTTTTGCCGACGCTGGTTCCACGCATTCCGGCACTGATCTCGTCGGCCTGTTCCGCCGCGGCGCGGAGAGAATTGCGCAACGCCTCTGGATCGGCGAGCGGAACGACCAGACGTTCCGCAAGCCGTTCGCGGCGGTGACCGGCGGCTGCGGCGATCCGCTCGATCTCGGCGGTCTCTGCGTCTGCAATCAGCGTCGAATATTCCGCCGAAAGCGCTGCGAGCGCGGCCTTCGTGTGAGCCGAGATCGCGAGGTAGGCAGGCTTCTCGGCCAGATGAGGGGGAGCGGCTTGCGGAGCGTCGGCAAGGATGACATGCGCATTCGTCCCGCCAAAGCCGAACGAGCTTACGCCGGCAAAGCGCGTTCCGTTGCGCCGCTCGAGTGGGATCGCGTCGCCTGCTACCCTTAGGTTTAAATCGGCAAAGGCGATGTCGGGATTGGGCTCGTCGAAATGCAGCGATGCGGGCAGGAGATCGTGCTCGAGTGCCAGCATGGCTTTGAGCACGCCGGCGATCCCGGCGGCGGTTTCGGTATGACCGATGTTCGTTTTGATCGAGCCGATCGGCAGAGCTTGCGATCGTTTCGTTCCAAGCACGTCGCCGATTGCGCCTGCCTCGGCGGGGTCGCCGACGCGCGTTCCGGTGCCATGCGCTTCGACGAAGGCGAGGTCGTCGGGTCGAATATCGGTGCGGGCATATATGCGATCGAGCAGCGCCGCCTGATTGGCTCTGGACGGAAGCGATATGCCCGTCGTTCGGCCATCCGAATTGACATCGCTACCGGCGATCAGAGCATGAATGCGATTGTCTGCAGCGCGCGCAGCATCGAGTTTGCGCAGGACGAGAACGCCGCCGCCTTCGGCGCGCACATAGCCGTCGGCCCTTGCGGAGAAGGCCTGGCAACGCCCGGCGCGCGACAGCATCGAGGCTTGCGAGAAGCTGATGAAGCCGTAGGGACTGGCAAGAACGTTCACCCCGCCGACGATGGCGGTGTCGACGCGCCCGCTCTCGATCGCCAAGACTGCCTCGTTCAGAGCCACCAATGACGACGAGCATGCGGTATCGACCGTGAAGCTCGGTCCCCGCAGATCGAAAATATAAGAGATCCGATTCGAAATGATCGACAGAGTGTTGCCGGTGGCGAAATAGGCGTCGCCCGCGCCGAAGTCGCCGATGCGCAGATTGCCGTAATCGAGACTGCCGGCGCCGACATAGACGCCGGTTTCCGTTGCGGCGATTTGCGAGGGCCGTATCCCCGCGTCTTCCAAAGCTTCCCAGGTGAGTTCGAGCAATAGCCGCTGCTGCGGGTCCATCGCCTCCGCTTCACGCGGCGAAATGCCGAACACCGCCGGGTCGAAGCCAAGAATGTCATCGAGGACGCCGGCCGCCCAGGTGTAACTGCGGCCCCTCTCATTTCCGCGCGGATGATAGAAACGTTCGCGCGACCAACGGTCGGCGGGGATTTCGGTTACGGCGCAGCGACCCTGCGCGAGCAAGGACCATAATTCATTGACTGATCTTGCTCCCGGCAGCCGACATGCACGGCCGATGACGGCAATCTGGGTCTGCTCACGCTTTGACAAATGTCACTCTCGTCAGAATTCACGGGCTAAACGGAGGGAAGCAATACGCGTGCACTCCCTTTCGGCGGGGGCGACGCAGGCGACCCGAAGCAGATTGCGGCGCATACTAGCCGCGGGACGTACTCCCCTCAAGGCAAGCTAAACCGTTCACTTTGTGGGGGATTTCATATTTTGTTGTGCGCGCGTCACAGTCTCGCGAAAACGTCAACATTGCGAGCATCAGCAGCCCCGTTCCAATCTTCGATGTGGCGCAGCGGGGGATTTGGACGCAAAGCCCGCCCCGAGCTCATTCCAGCCATGACCTTTAAGATGTCGATCATGGCATTTGATCGGCGAGTACCGCTCAAGCTGCAAATTTTGTTGATCTGAAATCCTGACACGCCCCACAAGCGGGCGGCGAGCACCGATCCGCCAACTCTGTGGTTTGATCCTGGCGCGAAGACTACCTAAAAGCCTGACCCTATTCCGCGCCATGACCCGCTCCTATCCATGATCGACCTCGACCTGCCGAAGGCGCCCGCCGACACGCGCGTGGTTGTAGCCATGTCCGGCGGAGTGGATTCCTCAGTTGTTGCCGCGCTGCTGCGGCAGCAGGGCTACGATGTGGTCGGTGTCACGATGCAACTCTACGACCACGGCGCGGCCCTCGCGCAGGGTAAGACCTGCTGCGCCGGCCGTGACGTCCACGACGCCCGCGATGTGGCGGCGCGGCTCGCCATCCCGCATTACGTGCTCGATTTCGAAAGCCGTTTTCGTGAGCGAGTGATTCTTCCGTTCGCCGAGGCCTACGCTCAGGGCACCACTCCGGTCCCCTGCATCGCCTGTAACCAGCAGGTCAAGTTCGCCGATCTCTTTGATGTTGCTTGGAATCTAGGTGCCGACGCGCTGGCGACCGGACACTACGTGCAGTCTCGCCGCGAGGCGGACGGATCGCGCGGCCTCTACCGGGCGCGCGATGCGGAGCGCGACCAGAGCTACTTCCTCTTCGCAACAACAGCCGAGCAGCTCGATTTCGTGCGCTTCCCGCTCGGCGACTACGCGAAGCAGGAAGTCCGCGAGCTTGCCCGCCGGTTCTGCCTTCCCGTCGCGGAGAAGCAGGACAGCCAGGACATCTGCTTCGTGCCCGAGGGCCGATACAGCGATCTCGTCGCCCGGCTGCGGCCGGAAGCCGCCGTTCCCGGCGATATCGTTGACCTCGATGGCCGGGTCATCGGCCGCCATTCCGGTGTGATCCACTACACGATCGGTCAGCGCCGCGGACTTCGCGTCGATGACAAAGGGCTGAGGGGCGAGCCGCACTATGTGGTGCGAATCGACGCTGCCCGGGCGAAGATCGTCGTCGGCCCGCGCGGAGCGCTCGCCAGCAAGACCATCGCGCTTCGCGACGTGAACTGGATCGGGCCGGGACGGGTCGAGGATCTCGCCGAAAGCGGCCTCGAAATCGCCGTCCGGGTGCGCTCGACCCGCCCGCCGGCGCCGGCGCTGCTCGAATATGCGGCAGGCTGCGCGCGCGTCAGCCTTCTCGGTGAAGAGAGCGGCGTCGCGCCGGGGCAGGCCTGCGTCTTCTATGAGTCCTCCGACGTGGAGGCGCGCGTCCTCGGCGGCGGCTTCATCGTGAACTCTGAACCGGCGCGGGTCGCGCGGCCACTTCTGCCCGAAGCTGCCGGGGCGCTTTGAGCGAATGGGATCGCGACCCGAAGCTCTCGCGCCGATCGAGAACGCCCATGTCGAGGCGGCCTACGCCCGCTGGGCGCCCGTTTACGATTTCACCTTCGAGCTCGTGATGCGGCAGGGCCGTCGCGCCGCGGCCGCTGCCGCCTCCCGGCCAGGCGGCACGGTGCTCGACGTAGGCGTCGGCACCGGCCTCGAATTGCCGATGTTTGACAAAGCCACACGGCTCGTCGGCGTCGATCTTTCCGAGCCGATGCTGCGGCGCGCCGCAACCCGGATTCGTCGCGACAAACTAGGCAATGTGCACGGCCTGGCCGTTATGGACGCGATGCGCCTCGCTTTTCCGGATGCCTACTTCGACGCCGCGGTCGCGCCCTATGTGCTGACCGTCGTGCCCGATCCCGCCGCCACGCTCGATGAGCTGATGCGGGTCGTCAAACCCGGCGGCGAGATCGTTCTAGTCAATCATGTCGGCGCGGAAGGCGGGCCCGTCGCGGCAGTCGAAGCCTGGCTCGGCCGCCGCTCCGCCTCGCTCGGATGGCGGCCGCAATTTCCATGGGGCATCATCGCCGATTGGATCGCCGCGCAAGGCAATGCCCGTCTGCTCGAGCGCCGCACTATCGCGCCCTTGGGTCTGTTCACATTGGCGCGCATCCTGCGCGCTGCGTGATCGTCCCATCGGCGCTCACATGGCTCAGCTCCGGTGTTCGTGATGCAACGTTCTGCTTTGACGGGCGTTTTTGCCACGCTGAAGGTTCAGCTCTACCGGGAGACACACGAATGCATAAACTGATCATTGGCCTGGCTGCTGCCGGTTTCGGCGCGCTTCTCGCGATCGGCGGTGCGCAGGCGCAGGACACGAAGGCGGGCTCGGGAACCGGCGCCGATGCAGGGATGAAGAACGCGCCGACCGCCGCCGCAATGGGCAAGAAGGGCGGTGGCATGAAGATGATGAAGCGCCACAAGAAGCGCGCTCACAAGAAAACCATGTGAGAGCGGCTCGCTCGCCGAGGGCGTGAGTTCCGCGCCTTCGGCCCTTTATCGCTGCGGCGGTAAAACCTTTTCGATTTCTGCGACGGCGCCAGCGACGCCGGGCTCGTGCGCTATCTTGCCAGCAATCGCAGCCGCGCCCACCCGGTACCGCTCCGTCTCGACCAGAGCGTTCAGACGCTCCGCGAGTTCGACGGCCGTTACTTTCTTCATCGGCAGAAATGGTGGCCCGGCGCCGAGCTCTTCGATGCGGCGCGCCCAATCGTATTGGTCCATGAATTGCGGCAGGATGAGCGTCGGGCGGCCATGACGAAGTCCCTCTGCCGTAGTGCCCGCGCCGCCGTGATGAACGACCGCGCTGACCCGCGGAAATAATAGCGAGTGGTGCACGGGCCCGGTGAACATGATGTTTGCCGGAACGTTTTGCGGTGGCATCAAGCCGCCCCAGCCGCTGGTGATCAGCGCGCGTCCGCCCCATTCTGCGATCGCATCGAACACCGCGTTCGCGGATTGCTCGCTGTGCCATTTCATCGAGCCGAAGCCGATGTAGATCGCCGGACCTTTGGCGAGGAAGTCCTCGATATCCGCTGCAAGCGCAAGATGCGGCTCGGCATCGTAGAACCATGCGCCGGTGATTTTCGCTTCGAACGGCCAGTCGCCCGGGTCCGGACTGAGCGCGGAACTGTAGGCCATCAGGTTCAATGAATCTGACGCGCGAAACGTCATCGGATTTGGCAATGCGCCGAGATGCAGCTTGCGCCCCGTTGCGGCTTTGAAACCATGCGATCCGGTCCACAGGATGGGCGCAGCGATGCGGGGGATTTCGTACGAAAGCTTGTTGGCGAGCGCGCCACGGTCGGTGCTGCCGAAAAGCGCCGTCGCCTGTTTTGCGGTCGGAAACACCGGTTGCAGCGCGACCCTCACCGAGGGAATGCCGCGCATGCGCGCAAGGTCGGCGACGAAGAACGTGGTCGGAATGAAAACGGCGAGGTCGCTTTCCTCAACCGCATCCCAACACTCCGTCAAAAAGTCGACGAGCCCGGCTTGCGCTTCCCGGAAAAAGGCGGGCAGGCCGAGAAAGCGATTGATGCCGCCGCGCACCAGCGCATTCATGGCCTCACTGTCCTTCAGTCCGGCGAGGTGGGTGCCGACCGGCCTGAGCTTCAGTCCGAACGATTCCACGAACGGCCGGTACGGTTCCGGCGCGCAGAGCGTGACATCGTAGCCGGCATTCTGCAGCGCCCCGCCGAGCACGCAAAAGGGCTGCGTGTCGCCGCGCGAGCCGAGGGTGAAGATCGAAATGTGGGGAGACAATTTGTTGCAGCACACGTCTGACGGTGCGTGGTCACTAACGGCTATGGCGTGGGTCGGCAACACGCGCTCTTGATTCAGCCCTAACAGCCGCGCCCTGAGAAGCGCTAGATCGCAGCCCCTCTGATGCGTGGCAACGAGAAGCGGATTGTGTCTCCTCAGGAGGGGGAAGCCTACTTTCCGAACGACGCGATGAGCGCACGCAGATGCTCGTTGTCGCGGGCGACGCGGCTCTCCTCTTCTTCCACCTTGTGCGCGTAATAAGCGACGTCGCGCTCGGCCTGCTCCAGCGCCTCGGCCAAATGCTTGCGGGCGGCGGCGCGTGACGGTTTTGGCGGATCGGCTTCCAGTGCCTCATGCGCCAGCGCCGTCTCGAGCTCTTCGCGCATGAAATGTTTCAGCTCCGCGAGGTCCGGACTCGGCGGGTTCCACGATTTGAGCTTCTTCAGCATGCCTTGCGTGCGCGCCCGCCGCGCCTTCTTCTCGCGCGTCCATTCCGACCAGGCGCTATGCCCTTTCGCGTGCGCCTCGCGCGCGTGCAGCGGCGCCTCCTCGGCTTTCATCGCCTTCAGCGAAGCGACCCGGCTCCGCGCCTCCTCGAGCTTGCGGCTGTAATACGGGTTCGGCTGCTGTTCCGCCGCGACGACCTCGTAATCGATCTCGACGTCAGGTTCGGCCGACCGCCAGACGCGCAGCGACAGAAGCGCATAATCGCGCAAATCCGTGATCTCGCCGGATCGCACTTTTGCGGTATGACCGAGCGGCATCTCCTCCTCCTGAACTCGATTGAAGCAGAATCCGCGAATCAGGCGCCTCGTTCCTTACATCGCTGCGGAACGAGCATTGCTTCACCGCAAGGGCCGCCCCATGTGTCCGCGTGCACTGTCGCCGCTAACCGGCGGGCCGGGAAAGCTCATGTTCGATGCTTTGAAGAATTTTCTCACCGAAATCGGCAGCACCGGTCCGGCGCCCGAGCGCAGCTTTGACGAGGCCGATTACCGGCTCGCCGCGGCGGCGCTGCTCATCCACGTCGCCAATGCCGATGGGCATGTCGACGATTCCGAGCGCGGGCGCCTGCAGGCCATCGTCGAGGAGCGGTTTGCGCTCGATCCGGCGACCGCACGCAGGTTGATCGCCGCGGCAGAAGAGAGCGAACGCGAGGCGGTCGATCTCTTCCATTTCACTGCGACCCTGAAGCGCGCGCTTGACGAGAGCGGGCGCCGTCAGGTGATCGAGCTCATGTGGGACATGGCTTACGCCGATGGCCAGGCGCACGAGCTCGAAGAGAACATCGTCTGGCGCGTGGCCGAGCTTTTGGGCGTGCCCGCGCGTGACCGCATGCAGCTGAAGCACCGGGCGGAAGCGACCGGCGGCGAGGTGGAGGGCGTCGAGCAGGGGCCGTGGTCGGGGATGAGGAGCAAGGCATGAGCTATACGCAAGCAGGGGCGCGCCGCGTCGCCATCATCACCGGTGCCTCGGATGGAATCGGCGCCGAATTGGCGCGGCTCATGGCCAAGAAAGGCCATGACCTGGCGCTCGTCGCGCGCCGCCGCGATCGGCTGGAGGCCTTGGCTGCCGAGATCGCGGGGGCAGGGCGGCCGTCGCCGCTGGTCATCCCGCTCGATCTTGCCGAAGCGAGTGCGCCGGAGGCGCTGGCGGAGACCCTTCGCGCCGCGGGCGGGCAGCTGGCCACACTGATCAACAATGCCGGTTTCGGCCTGCAGGGCCAGGTCGCCGAGCTCGACCCCGGCGAACAGCTCAAGATGATCGACCTCAATGTTCGCGCCCTAACGGCGCTGACGTTGAAATTTCTGCCCGATCTGATCGCGGTTCGCGGCCGCATCCTCAATGTCGCCTCGGTGGCCGCCTTCCTGCCTGGCCCGGGCATGGCGATCTACTACGCTAGCAAAGCGTATGTTCTCTCCTTCAGCGAGGCGCTGTCGCAGGAGCTTGCGGCAAAGGGCGTTTCGGTGACGGCGCTCTGCCCCGGCCCGGTGCCGACCGGCTTCCAAGCAGCGGCCGGAATGTCCAGCGATCTCACCAAAGCCATGAGCTTTGTGCAGACGAGCCCGCAAGCCGTCGCCGAGGCCGCCTATCGCGGCATGATGTCGGGGCGGCGCGTCGTCATGCCGAGCTTTGCCGATTGGATGAGCGCCAGCGCGGCCGCGCTGACGCCGCGAAGCCTCCTCCTGCCGATGATCGGCCGCGTGCAAGGCGCGCGCTAGACTCTGTTCCGCCACGCGTTTGCCGCGCTTGTCGCGAGAATCGCGCTCGTTCATATTGCGTTGGCGCTTGGCTTGCTAAGCTTGTCGCGCTTTCCCGAAGGTCCACTCGAGATCCCTTGGCCGACCCCTCCGCACATAAGTTGAACGGTCGCGCCCCACGCGTCCTCATCATCCTGCATCAGGAGCATTCCAATCCGGGCCGGGTCGGCCGATTTCTCAGGAATCACGGCGCCGAGCTCGACATCCGGCGCCCGAGCCTCGGCGATGCCCTGCCGAAGAGCCTCAAAGACCATGCCGGCGCGATCATCTTCGGCGGCCCTATGAGCGCCAACGATGAGCACGACTGGCTGAAAGCCGAGATCGACTGGATCGGCGTACCGCTGAAAGAGAAGAAGCCTTTCTTGGGCCTTTGCCTCGGCGCGCAGATGCTCGCCCGCCATATGGGCGAGCGCGTCTACATGCATCCTGACGGCAAGGTCGAGATCGGCTATCACCCGATCATGCCGACTGCCGATGGCCATCGCCTCTGCGGCTGTTCCTTTCCCGAGCGCGTCTATCAGTGGCACAAGGAAGGCTTCGGCCTACCACGCGGCGCGACGCTGCTGGCCAAGGGCGACGTCTTCGAAGTCCAGGCGATCTGCGTCGGGGAGCAGGCCTTCGGTTTCCAGTTTCACCCCGAGGTGACCTACGCGATGATGTGCCGCTGGACAGTGCGCGGCCACGACCGAATGACACTGCCCGGCGCCTTTCCGCGCCATCAGCATTTGCGGGACTGGTTCAGCTACGATCCCGCCGTCGCGCGCTGGCTCGATTGCTTTCTCACTGATTGGATCGCCGGCAAGGCGGTCAGCGGTGCGAACCTTCATTGCGAGATTTCAGGCAATCGGCAGAAGCGGCTCGAAGTGCCCGCAGTCTCAGCGGCAAAGCCGCATGCGCTCCAGCAGGCCGACGCCTAGTAGCGCAGCGGCGGGGGCTGCGTCGCGTAAAACGCGTTGGGGTCCGCCCCATACTCGTTTGGCCCGTATGTGCCCTCAGTGCACAAGAGCACCAACAGCCAGATGCTGCCGAGCACTGGAACGAGGCTAATCAGGAGCCACCAGCCGCTGCGATCGGTGTCGTGCAGCCTGCGCACGAGCACGGCAAGGCCGGGAATGAAGTGCACGAGGTAGGCGATCGTGCCGAGGACGGGCAGGGCGGATGGCGCGGTGCCGATGATTGCGTAATCGATGAAGAGGCAGACGACGTAGAGAATTAGGAAGACGAGCACGAACAGCCAATATTCGGAACGGTTGGCGCGCCCGGAAAAATCCGCGTAGTGGCGCATGCAATGGAGATAGGCGTTCATTGGAAGCGTCCCGACCGGATCAACCCTCCCCGAATCTATACGCGCCGCGTCAATGACTTCTTAACCACGTGCACGCGCGTTCACGCCCGCTCGCGCAATTCGCGGCGGATGACCTTCCCGGTCGTAGTCAGCGGCAGGCTGTCAACGAAGGCGACCTCGCGCGGATATTCGTGCGCCGCGAGCCGCGTGCGCACGAAATGCTGGATATCGGCAGCGAGCGCCTCCGATGGCGCGTGTCCCGGCCGCAGCACGATGAAGGCCTTGACGATTTCGGTGCGCACCGGGTCGGGCTTGCCGATTGCGGCGGCGATCGCGACCGCCGGGTGGCGAATGAGGCAATCCTCGATCTCGCCCGGGCCGATGCGGTAGCCGGCCGAGGTGATGACGTCGTCGTCGCGCCCGACAAAACGGACATAGCCTTCCTCGTCCAGCATGCCCTCGTCGCCGGTTGTCATCCAATCGCCGACGAATTTGTCGCGCGTCGCCTCGGGCTTCCCCCAATATTGCAGGAACATCACCGGGTCGGGCCGCTTCACCGCGATCTGCCCGAGCTCGTCAGGTGCGCAAAGCGAGCCGTCGGCGCGGATAATCGCGACCTCGTGGCCGGGAATCGCGCGGCCGATCGCGCCGGGCTTGCCGATGCCGATCGCCGCGCAGGAGCCGAGCACCAGATTGCACTCGGTTTGGCCGTAAAATTCGTTGATCGTCAGTCCGAGCTGCTCACGCCCCCAGGCGTAAGTCTCGGCCCCGAGCGATTCGCCACCCGAGGCGAGGGTGCGCAGATCGAGATCGAAGCGCCCAAGCGGATTATCGACCGCGCGCAACATCCGCAACGCCGTCGGCGGGATGAACGTGTTGCGCACTTTCATATTCGCCATCAACGCGAAGGCGGCTTCGGGCTCGAATTTCTCGAAACTGCGCGCGATGATGGGAATGCCGAAATGCAGTGACGGCAGCAGGCTGTTGAGCAAACCGCCGGCCCAAGCCCAATCCGCCGGCGTCCAGAAACGGTCGCCGGGCTGCGGGAAGAATTCGTGCGGAAATTCGACGCCCGGCATATGACCGAGCACGACGCGATGGCCGTGCAGCGCGCCTTTCGCCGGACCGGTCGTGCCTGACGTATAGATCATCAGGGCAGGATCGTCAGCACTTGTGTCAGCCGGCGTGAAATCCGTCGATGCAGCAGCGAGCGCGGCATTGTAATCCTCGGCGCCGGCCGATGCTCCGTCGGTGCAGAGCACGCATTGCAACCCGGAGAGCGCATCGCCAATCCCGGCGAGTTTTGTTGCCCCGGCGCCGCTCGTCACAACCGCTTTTACGCCGGCATCGCGCAAGCGATATTCCAACGCGTCGACGCCGAACACAGCTGCGAGCGGCACCGCGATCGCACCCATTTTGTAGATGGCGATGTGTGCGATTGCGGTTTGGTGCGTCTGTGGCAGAAGCACGGCGACGCGGTCGCCGCGCTTCACGCCGCGACTTGCCAGCGCATTTGCAAGCCGGTTGGAGCGCTTCCGCAATTCACGGTATATGATCGGGGTCACATCGCCGCGCGTATTCACTTCGAGAATGGCGGCCTGGTCGGGAGCACGCGCCGCCCAGCGGTCGCAGACGTCGACGCCAATATTGTAGCGCGCCGGAATATTCCAGCGGAATTCCCGCATCAGGCGATCGTAATTGCGGATGTCAGGCAGCATTTTCGGTCGGGCTCACCTCGCCAGATGGTCAATCAACACATGCTCCCCGCATCAAATCAAGCACCCTCACACTCCCGCTCGACCGCGTCGAGAAAGGCGGCGATCTCCGCAGATGATTTGATGTGATGAACGCGCTTCGCGTTCGCCACATCGGCGACGAGCTGCCTATACCGTGGCGTCAACCGGCGATGACAACGCCAAAGCACCTTGTAGCTGTTGATTGCTCTCCCACATCGGACTGTCTTCCGGCCAGCCCTCGGCGCGTGCGAATGGAGCCTTGATCAGGCGCTTTGTCACCCACCAATAATGTATGAGGAGAGGCAATCGATATAAACAAGCGTGTCGGCCGCGGCGAACCGCTCCCAAGCAGAGGCAACGTCGCCAAAGCCATCGATGATCCACGCGTCCTTGCTCAGCAAATCGGCATGCCCCCTCGAGTATTCCTCGTGCGGAACTTCGCCGCCGCCCGGCCTGTATTGAATGAGGTCGAGGGGATACAACGGCAGCCGTGTCAGGTCCGCCAAACGCCTGGCGAGCGTCGATTTGCCGCCGCCGGTATTTCCGAAGACCGCGACCTTTTTCATCAATGGACCGGCGTGCAACGCGGATGCTAGGAAAGGGCCCTCATTCCTCAGGACGACCCATGGCCAATCTGAAAGTTTACGGGACTATCCGCTCGCGCGCCAATCGCGTCATCTGGATGGCCAAGGAATTGGGACTTCCTTACGAAAGCATCTCGGTCGATCTCGCCGCGCCGCGGGATGCGGCGTTCCTTGCCGTCAATCCCAACGGCCGGCTTCCGGCCATCGATGACGACGGCTTTTATCTCTTCGAGTCCATGGCGATCAACCTTTACCTCGCCAAGAAACACGGCGGCCCGCTGGCGCCGCGCGATTTGAGCGAGGATGCCAAGATGACGCAATGGTCGTTCTGGGCCGTCACCGAGTTGGAAAAGCCCGGGCTCGATTATCTCATGCACACGATGTTTCTGCCGGCGGAGCAGCGCGACGCCACCGTTCCGGGGAAAGCGCTGGAGACCCTGAAGCGGCCGATTGCGGTTCTGGACAAGGCGCTTGCATCAACCGGCAATCTCGTCGGCGACCGCTTCACCGTCGCCGACTTGAACGTCGGTTGCTTCGTCGCTTATCTCGCCTCGGCGCGGGACTTTCTGGCGCAATATCCGAATGTCGGAAAATTTGTCGCCGCGATCGTGGCGCGCCCGGCATTCAAGAAAGCGATGCCACCTCGTGGATAAAACGCCTGCGAGAGGAGGGCGCGCTCACGGCATCGACCCGGAAGAGGTCGCGCATTTCGAAGAGCTCGGCGACGATTGGTGGGATTTTTCCGGTCCGATGCGTCCGCTGCATGCGATCAATCCGTTGCGCGTCTCCTACATCCGCGAGACGATCGCCAAGCGCGGGGCATTCGAGGGCGCCCGCATTCTCGATATTGGCTGCGGCGGCGGGATTTTGTGCGAGCCGCTGGCGCGCATGGGCGCCCGACTGACGGGCATCGATCCCGCCGCAGGCAATATAGAGGTCGCACGCGCGCACGCCGCGCCGCAGGGGCTTGCGATCGAGTATCGCGCGGACACGGCCGAGACGCTCGCGGCGGAACGGGCGAGCTTCGATGCCGTGCTGGCCATGGAAGTGATCGAGCACGTGCCGGATCAGGCGGCGTTTGTCGCGACCGCCGCGGCGCTGGTGCGCCCCGGCGGAGTCCTGATCATGTCCACCCTGAACCGCACGCTGAAGAGCTTCGCGCTGGCGATCATCGGGGCCGAATACGTGCTGCGCTGGCTGCCGAAAGGCACGCATAAATGGGAGCGTTTTGTCACGCCGCAGGAACTTTCGCGCATGATGCGCGCGAGCGGGTTGCGGGTGATCGATCGCAGCGGAATCGTGTACAATCCGCTCGCCGGCAAGTGGCGGCTCTCGAGCGACGCGGACGTGAATTATTTTATGACGGCGGAGAAGCCCTAGGCGCGGGGAACATCCTACGCACCTCCCGCGTTCGGCACGGAGCTAACGGAGTCTTACGTGTCGAACCTTACCGTCGAAAATCTCCCCGGTTTTGCCGGCGAGAAGAATATGTCCTTCACCGAGCGCGCGATCTCGACGCTCATCGGCTTCGGCCTGATGGGCGCGGCGGTGCAGCCGCGCCCGAACAAAGTTTTGAGTCTGCTGGCATTACTTGGCGGGGCGGGTCTCGCCATTCGCGGCGCGACCGGGCATTGCCCGGTCAAGGCGACGCTCGCGGGGTCCACCCACGCGCCGCAGATCACCCACCGCTGATTCTCAGTCCGCGCGGTGACGGTGGCGGATGCGCCAGACGGTGAAGCCGACCGCCGCGATGATGAAGGGCAGCATCAACGCCGTCGCAATTACGGGCTCGACCGGCCAGCCGCGCGCGTGCAGCCCGTCGAAGATGAGGTGGAACAGGCTCGCGACATAATACGTTATCGCCGCGATCGATAGCCCTTCGACCGTTTGCTGCAATCGAAGCTGCAGCCGCACGCGTTCGCCCATCTGGCGCAATTGCAGCGCGTTCTGGCTTTCGAGCTCGATATCGACGCGTGTGCGCAAAAGTTCGGCGAGCCGCGCGATCTTCGCCGAGAGATCGCCAAGGCGCTTCTCGACGGTCGCGCAGGTGCGCACCGCCGGTGCCATGCGGCGCGACAGGAACGAAGCCAGAGTCGAATGATGCGGCAGGTGATTTTCCTTGATCGCCTCGATGCGCAACGTGACGAGTTCGTCGTAGGCGCGCGTCGCGCCGAAGCGGAATGATGTTTCCGCAGCCTGCGCCTCGACCTCCGCTGCGAGTGCGGTCAGGCGATCGAGCAGCGCGCGATTTGTTTCGAAGCCGCGCCCGTCCTGCACGTCGCGCATAAGTGCGGGCAATTGGCCATCGATGCGCTCGATGATCGGCAGACAGCGCTGGGCTTCCGGCAGGCCGAGCAAAGCCAGCGTGCGATATGTCTCGATTTCGAGCAGACGCTGCGCCAGCGCGCCGGCGCTGATCGGGGTCAGCTGTTTGTCAAGAATGAGAATGCGGACGAAGCCGTCCGCGTCGGGCAGAAAGTCGGTGGCGATCAGCGCGCGATCATCCTCGACATCCGAGGCGACGACGTTGGCGCCTGCGAACGCGCTGTTGAAATCGGGCACGCTATCGGCCCGCACGATGTGCATGTCGATGGCGACGATCAGCGGTCCGGGCTGCGGCACGAGCGCCATGGCGCGGCCGAGCACATCCGCCGGCGGCTGGAACGCTTCGCTCCCGGTGGGGAATTCCCAGGTATATGTCACGAATTCGTTGTGGCGCTCGAAGCGCAAGCGCCCTTCCCCGAGATCGCCAGTGAAATGACGCGCGTCGGGCGCCGGCGGCTGAAGGCCGCGCGCCTGACACAACGCGATGAGCGCTTGCGTCGCTTCTTTCGCAGTGCTCGCATCGGCGGTGAAGCCGAAGCGCAGAACGCGCGACGGCGTCGCGATTGGCGTGAACGGACGCGCATGCAATTCGGCGAGCACCTGTGCCCGCAGCGGATGCGCTGCCAGCGCGAGAGGTTCGTTTGCGTCAGTCATCGGTCACCCTACCGGGCAAACCGAGACTAGCGTGCAACGCACGGCCGGTCGCGCGCGAGCTCAGGCGCTCGCGTCTGCGCCGGGCTCGCTGGCCGCGGCTGCCGCTGTCTCGCTTGCCGCTGCTGCCGCCGCCGCGCGCTCCTGCGCCTTCTTCTTCGGCTGCGCCTTCTGCGGATTGTTGCGCGCCTCGCGCTTCATCACGCCGAGCCCGTCGAGCAGGCGCGCGACGCGGTCGGTCGGCTGCGCGCCCTTCGCTATCCAGGCCTTCGCCTTCTCGGCATCGAGCACGAGACGGTCGGTCGCGTCCTTCGCCTTCAACGGATCGAAGGTGCCGAGACGCTCGATGAAGCGGCCATCGCGCGGCATGCGCGAGTCGGCGACAACGACGCGATAGAACGGACGCTTCTTCGCGCCACCGCGCGATAATCGGATTTTAAGGGACATCGGGTTTTTCCTTTCAGTTGATCGGTTTCGGCTATTTCTTTTTCCCGAACGGATTGAAGCCGCCGAGGCCCGGCAGCTTGCCGCTACCAAGACCTGGAAGGCCGGGCATTCCCGCCGGCATTTTTGGCAGATTGAACGCGCCGGGCGGTGGGGCGAATTCCTTCGGCATCTGCGGCAATCCGCCCGGCATCTGCGGCATTCCGCCGGGCATCTTCCCCATTTGCTTCTGCAGCGCCTCGATCTGTTCCGGCGTCGGCTGCGGCATCCCGCCACCCAAGCCGAACATCTGCGCCATCTTGCCCATGGCGCCGCGCTTACCGGCGCCGCCAATCGCCTTCATCATATCGGCCATCTGGCGGTGCTGCTTCAGAAGCCGGTTCACATCCTCGACGCGTGTGCCTGACCCGGCCGCGATGCGCTTCTTGCGGGACGCCTTCAGCACATCGGGATTGCGCCGCTCCTCGCGCGTCATCGACAAGATGATGGCGCGCTGGCGCTTGATCATGCGGTCGTCGAGATTGGCGGAGTTTATCTGGTCCTTCATCTTGGCGATGCCGGGCAGCATGCCCATGATGCCGCCGAGGCCGCCGATCTTTTCCACCTGGGCCAATTGCTCGGCGAGATCTTCGAGATCGAAGCGCCCCTTGCGCATGCGATCGGCGATCTTCTGCGCTTTTTCCGCATCGATCGTCTGCGCGGCTTTCTCGACGAGCGCGACGATGTCGCCCATGCCGAAAATGCGATTGGCGATGCGCTGCGGATCGAAATCGTCCAGCGCGTCAATTTTTTCGCCGGTGCCGATGAGTTTTATCGGTTTGCCGGTGACCGCGCGCATCGACAAAGCCGCACCGCCGCGGCCGTCGCCATCGACGCGCGTCAGAACGAGGCCGGTAATGCCGACGCGCTCGTCAAAGCTTTTCGCAAGATTGACGGCGTCCTGGCCGGTCAGGGCATCGGCGACAAGCAGGATCTCGTGCGGGCGCGAGGCGGTCTTGATCTCCGCCATCTCGGCCATCAACGGCTCGTCGATATGCGTGCGGCCGGCGGTGTCGAGCATGACGACGTCGTAGCCCTGCAGGCGGGCCGCCTCCTCGGCGCGGCGCGCGATCTGCACCGGCGTCTGGCCCGCGACGATCGGCAGCGTGTCGACGCCGACCTGCCGGCCGAGCACGGCGAGCTGCTCCTGCGCGGCCGGACGCTTCACGTCGAGCGAGGCCATCAGCACCTTGCGGCGCATGCGCTCGGTGAGGCGCTTGGCGATTTTTGCAGTCGTCGTGGTTTTGCCGGCGCCCTGCAGGCCGACCATCATGATCGCGACGGGCGGCGCGGCATCGAGATCGATCGGCTGCGCGTCGGCGCCGAGTGTCTCGACCAGCACGTCGTTGACGATCTTGACGACCATCTGGCCGGGCGTCACCGACTTCACGACATTGGCGCCGACGGCGCGCTCGCGCACTTTGTCGGTGAACGAGCGCACGACATCGAGCGCGACGTCGGCCTCGAGCAGCGCCCGGCGCACCTCGCGCAAGGCGGTCGCGACATCGGCCTCGCTCAACGCGCCGCGGCGCGTCAGCTGATCGAAAATGCCGGAGAGCTTGTCGCTCAGGCTTTCGAACATGATGGCGTCCTTTCAATCACGCGCGAGCCCAAAACAGAACGCGCCCGGGGGCGCATCGCGCTGCCGGACGTTGACCGCTTGAGCGCAAGGTCAAGTCGGTTGCTCTAACAATGGTCTCTTGACGAGATGGCCGGCTTGTAGACCCGCCGCTCGCAAGCGTCAAACCTAACCTTAATGCGGCGCGCGCTGGCCGCCGCGGTGAGCCGGCGCGCCATACGTGACGGGTCCCTCGAACCTGCGCCGCTTCTGCTGGAACGGACGCTTGCCGTTTGCAGCCCCATTTGCCTCGCGCGGCGGATTGCCGTTCCGGCCGCCATCGCGGAAATCGCGGGCTTTGCCATTCTGCGGCTGGCCGTTGCGGCCATGGCCGTTGCGCGGCTTGCCGTGGTGGTTCGGCCGCGCATCGGGCCGCGCCGGCGCGGGCTTCGGCAGCGGCGGCAGATCGCCGGCAAGGCCCATGTCGAGCACCGGCACGCGCTGGCGCGTCAGCCGCTCGATGTCGCGCAAATAAGCGCGCTCCTCGCGGTCGCAGAACGAGATCGCGATACCGTCGGCGCCGGCGCGCGCCGTGCGGCCGATGCGATGCACATAGCTTTCCGGCACGTTCGGCAGATCGAAATTGATGACATGCGTCACGCCGTCGACGTCGATGCCACGCGCCGCAATGTCGGTAGCGACGAGCAACCGCGATTGCCCATCGCGAAACGCCGCGAGCGCACGCTCGCGCTGCGGCTGCGATTTGTTGCCGTGAATCGCGTCCGCCCGAATGCCGGCGGCATCGAGATGCTGCACGATGCGGTTGGCGCCATGCTTGGTGCGCGAGAAGACGAGCGCACGCGAGATGCTTTTGTCTTCGAGGAGCTTGTGCAAAAGCGCTTGCTTCGAGCGCGTCTCGCAGAAGATCACCTTCTGCTCGACTTTGTCGACCGTCGTTGCGGCGGGCGTCACCGTCACGTGCACCGGATCGCGCAGGATTTTTGCCGCGATCTCAGCCATCTCGCGCGGCATCGTCGCCGAGAAGAAAAGGCTCTGGCGCGCCTTCGGCAGCATCGCGACGATCTTTCGGATGTCGTGAATGAAGCCCATGTCCAGCATCTGGTCGGCTTCGTCGAGCACGAAGATTTCGAGCTCGGCGAGCGATAGCGCCCGCTGATTGATGAGATCGAGCAAGCGGCCCGGGGTCGCGATCACGACATCGACGCCGTTCTGCAGCGTGCGAATCTGGCGGTTGATCGGCACGCCGCCGAATACCACGGTCGTCGTGAGTCGCAGGAAGCGGCCATAGGTGCGGAAGCTCTCTTCGATCTGGCTCGCGAGCTCGCGCGTCGGCGAAAGCACAAGGGCACGGCAGGTGCGCGGATTGGCGCGGCGGGCGTGCTGGGTCAGCCGATCAAGGATCGGGGTCGCGAACGCGCAGGTCTTGCCGGTGCCGGTCTGGGCGATAC
>JAFASC010000124.1 GCA_019244955.1 Methylobacteriaceae bacterium
TCACCGCGAAAGCCAGCACGTCCAGCCCGACAAGCGTCAGCCACCAAACCTGCGCGGTGCCAAGTCCAAGGATGGTGACCGTCAATCCGGTGGTGAAACCGGCGAGCAGATAAGGCGCAACGAGGCGCGGGGCGCGGCCGAGCGCCATGAAAATGCGGTATGTGAACAAAGCGGCGAGCGCCGCGCCGACAATCCCAAGCTCATACCAAAGTTCGAACAAGAGACTGCGCGGGGTGCGCGGCGGGAGATAGCCGTAGGCAACGCCGCGCGTCGCGGTGTCGAGCCCATGGCCGGTCAGAATGCGCGCGCCATCGGCGGCGAGAATGCCGCCCCAGATTCTGATCGGAGCGAGGGCGTCCGGCAGGTTGCCGTCCGCCAGTCTCGCCAGGAGTGGAATGAGCGGGCACAAGCAAATCAACGCGGCAAAGAACACGCCCAACACTAACCGGGTGCGCCCGCGCCGGAACCGCGCTGCGCCATACACCAGAGCGCCGGCCCCCAGGGCTAGAATTCCGACCGGCAAGCCGGCGGCAAAGACCGCAAGGGCAACCGCGGCGGCAAGGGCGCCTGCGGCGGCCGGTAAACCGCGCAACCCCAAGACCGCCAGGGCCGGCCAGACCAAGAGGACAAGTGCAGTCGCCGCACGATCGAGCGTGGTGGTCCCGTCAGGCTCGACCTGTGCGGCGCCGGGCGCACCAACCAGGCTCACGAGGACGACAGCAAACACGGTCGCGGCCAACCCTCCCGGCAATATGAGCGAGTCCGCGCCGACGCTCCTCGAGGCAATAATCGCCGCGGCGGAGATCACCAGAGCGGCAGTGAACACGCCTTTGAGCACGCGCAGGCCCGCCTCGGCGGGAAACGGCGTCCAGATGATCGAGAGCGCCGCCCAGAGCACCAGAGACGCGCCGATGAAGGCCGTGAGGCTGCGAAGAGGCGTGCTGGCGACCTCGATCCCGCTCGTCTCGGTCGACAGACTTGCCGCAACGAGCGTTAGGATCGCGCCGATCGGCAGGAGCGAGTAGATTGCCTGCCGCGACACCGCTGCCGCAAGCGGCGTCGCCACAAACAGAATCGCAAATGCTACACCAAACAGCAGGCGCGCCGCATCGGCGGCGGGATCGTTGAAGCGCGATGGAGCTGTCAGCTGCATGTCCTGCGGGGCGGTCTTCCGACGAGATATTAGCGTCTTACGTCAGTTAGGGGTGGAGACGAGCGCCGGCAATTAACAAGGATCTGCGTAGGGTTTATTCCGCGTCCGGAGGCGGCGCGCCTCTTTGCGCCTTCCGCTCGGCGCGCCTCTTCTTCTCGTCGAGTCGCTGGCGCTTCGCCGCAGCGGGCACCCTGGTCGGACGCCGGATCGGCTGCGGATCGGCAGCTTGCCGCAGGATAGCCGCGAGGCGCTCGCGCGCATCGACCCGGTTGCGCTCCTGCGTGCGAAACCGTTGGGCAATGATGACGACCACGCCCTCGCGCGTTAGCCGCCGGCCGGCCAGGCGGGCGGCCCGCTGTTTCACAGCGGACGGCAGCGAGCGGGAGCCCGCGAGATCGAAACGGAGTTGCACCGCACTCGACAGTTTATTGACGTTCTGCCCGCCCGGACCGGAAGCGCGCACGAAACGCTCGTCGAGTTCGGCTTCGTCGATGCTTAGCGCGGGTGAAATAATCAGCATCGGCGTGAAGAGCCCTCGCCCGCCGGCACGCGGGATTATGCGTTGGGAAACTGCGGTACACTTACGAGGAATAAATCGCGCAGCAGACGTGCGCTAGCGTCTAGCCTGCCACTTTGCTGGGCGGCGGCGGCTGGCCTGTGCTCATAAATTGGGCAAACGCTGCCTAATTCGAAGTGCCCGGCCGGGACCCTCTGACAAATTCGAGTTGGCATCCGGCTTGCGTCGACCCTTCGTTCCGCACGGCGGCTGAAGGGAGAGGTTCATGCTTACATGGTTGAGAAAAAGGATTCCTGGTTTTGGGGCGCTTGCGCTGGCCGGTACGCTGTTAAGCGGCGGTGCACAAGCCGCCGACACGATTAAGGTCGGTATTCTGCATTCGCTTTCCGGCACGATGGCGATCAGCGAGACCACGCTGAAGGACGTCATGCTGATGCTCATCGACGAGCAGAACAAGAAGGGCGGTGTGCTCGGCAAGAAGCTCGAGCCGGTGGTCGTCGACCCCGCCTCCAACTGGCCGCTCTTTGCCGAAAAAGCCCGCGACCTCATCTCCAATCAGAAAGTCGCGGTCGTCTTCGGCTGCTGGACATCAGTGTCGCGGAAATCGGTGCTGCCGGTCTTCAAGGAACTCAACTCGATCCTTTTCTACCCGGTGCAGTACGAAGGCGAGGAAAGCGAGCGCAACGTCTTCTATACCGGTGCGGCGCCGAACCAGCAGGCAATCCCCGCCGTCGACTACCTGATGAAGGAAGAAAAGGTGAAACGCTGGGTGCTTGCGGGCACCGACTACGTCTATCCGCGCACCACCAATAAGATCCTCGAAGCCTACCTCAAGGCGAAGGGCGTCGCGCCCGACGACATCATGATCAACTATACGCCGTTCGGCCATTCCGACTGGCAGACGATCGTATCCGACATCAAGAAGTTCGGTTCGGCCGGCAAAAAGACCGCCGTCGTATCGACCATCAATGGCGATGCCAACGTGCCGTTCTACAAAGAACTCGGAAATCAAGGCATCAAGGCAACCGACATTCCCGTCGTCGCCTTTTCAGTCGGCGAAGAAGAGCTCGCCGGCATCGACACGAAGCCGCTAGTCGGTCACTTGGCTGCTTGGAACTATTTCGAGTCGGTGAAGTCACCGGAAAACACCAAGTTCATCAAGGAATGGCATGACTTCACCAAAAATCCGAAGCGGGTCACCAACGATCCGATGGAAGCGCATTTCATAGGCTTCAACATGTGGGTGAAAGCGGTCGAGAAGGCCGGCACGACCGACGCCGACAAGGTGATCGACACGCTGCCCGGAACCAAGGCGCCGAATCTCACTGGCGGCACGTCGGAAATGCTGCCGAACCACCATATCACCAAACCTGTCCTGATCGGTGAGATCAAGGGCGACGGCCAGTTCGACGTCGTGTCGAAGACGGGCATGGTGCCGGGCGACGCCTGGTCCAAGTACCTCGAAGGGTCGAAGGACCTGATCGGCGACTGGAAAGACAAGAAATGCGGCAATTACAACGTTAAGACCAACAAGTGCGGCGGCACTTCCTCCTGAGCGCCCTCCGCTCGCGCTGACAAACCGCGGGGCGGCCAAGCGCCGCCCGCTTCTTTTTCACAGTCCGGCTCCTCAGATGCGCGTCCGCAATATCGCCGCCCTCCTGTTTCTGACGTTCTGCTTATGCACCGGGCTTATCGCGAACGCCCACGCCCAGTCTTTTGAAGAAGCGCTCGCTGGATTCACAACGGACGAATACTCCGACACCGACAAGGCGATCACCGAGCTTGCCGCGAGCGGCAATCCGCGCGCCGCCGACATTATCGGCGCGCTACAGGACGGCCGGCTTTACTTCAACACCGATGCGAAGAAGGTCTACATCAAGGACAAGTCCGATGTGCCGCAGGACGCCGCAACCGGCACCCCGGCGAGCGGCGTGTCCGCGGACGACCTCTCACCCGTGCGGCTCAACAATCGCCTGCGCCGCACGGTCGACGCGGCGCTCGGCGGTCTGACCCTTCTATCGAACGATCCGGGCCGGCGTTTCGATGCGGCGCAATCCGTGTTCAAGTCGCGCGAGGAAAGCGCGTTGTCGGCGCTCGATACCGCGATCGGCAAGGAGACCGATCCGCGCATCAAACGCGCGCTCATGGAAGCGCGTGCCGCGATTCTGGCGAGCAAGACCGATGCCGCAGAGAACGTCCGCCTCGGCGCGATCGAAACGATCCGCGCGCGCGGCGATCAGGATGCGCTCGGGCTTCTGTCCGGCATTGCCGCAGCGAGCGAAGGTCCGCTGCGCAATGCCGCACAGGCCGGCATAGGCGCCATCCAGGCGAAGCTCGCTTTGTGGAACAATCTGCAGAACGTCTGGTACGGCCTTTCGCTCGGCTCGGTGCTGCTGCTCGCGGCGATCGGGCTTGCCATCACCTTTGGCGTCATGGGCATCATCAACATGGCCCACGGCGAGATGGTGATGATCGGAGCCTACACGACCTTTGTCGTGCAGGAATATATCCGTTCGCACAATCCGGCTTTGTTTGGCATGTCGCTGTTCATCGCCATCCCGCTAGCCTTTGTCGTGACCGGCATCATTGGGATCGCGATCGAGCGCTCGATCATCCGCTTCCTCTATGGCCGGCCGCTCGAGACTTTGCTTGCCACGTTCGGCCTGTCGCTGATCCTGCAGCAGGCGGTGCGCACGATCTTTGGCGCCAACAACCGCGAGGTCGGCGCGCCGGCCTTCATGTCCGGCACCTTCGATTTCGGCGGCCTCGCCATCACCTATGGGCGGATGTGGATCATTGCCTTCGCGATCATCGTCTTCATTGCGCTGCAGCTCGTCTTGCGGCTGACGCCGTTCGGGCTGCGGATGCGGGCGGTGACGCAGAACCGCCGAATGGCGTCAGCCATGGGCATCGACACCAACCGCATCGATGCGCTCGCCTTCGGCCTCGGCTCGGGGATCGCCGGGATGGCGGGCGTCGCGCTGTCGCAAATCGATAACGTCTCGCCCAATCTCGGGCAGAGCTACATCATCGACAGTTTCATGGTGGTCGTGTTCGGAGGGGTCGGTAATCTCTGGGGCACCTTGGTCGCTGCGATGACGCTCGGCGTCGCCAACAAATTCCTCGAACCCTTCGCCGGTGCGGTGCTCGGCAAAATCGTGCTCCTCATCTTCATCATTCTTTTCATCCAGAAGCGGCCGCGCGGCCTTTTCGCCCTCAAGGGCCGGGCGGTGGAAGCCTGATGTCCCAGCTCCTCACCCGCGTCGACCGTCGCGCCCACATCGCGATCCTGCTGCTGATCGCGATTGCAGTCTTGGTCCCCGTCCTCGCGCTCGCCACTCCTCCCCGCTCGCTGTTTCACTTACCGCCGTATCTCGTCGCGCTGTTCGGCAAATATCTTTGCTTTGCGCTGCTCGCCGTCGCGCTCGATCTCGTCTGGGGCTATTGCGGCATTCTCTCGCTCGGCCACGGCGCGTTCTTCGCGCTCGGCGGCTATTGCATGGGCATGTATCTCATGCGCCAGATCGGCACGCGCGGCGTCTACGCCGATCCGATCCTGCCGGACTTCATGGTCTTTCTGAACATGAAGGCACTGCCGGTGACATGGTGGGGCTTCAATCATTTCCCCTACGCGCTGTTGATGATCGTGCTCGTGCCGGGCGTGCTCGCCTTCGCCTTCGGCTGGTTCGCTTTCCGCTCCCGCGTCACCGGCGTCTATCTCTCGATCATCACACAGGCGATGACCTACGCGCTGCTGCTTGCCTTCTTCCGCAATGACATGGGCTTCGGCGGCAATAACGGTCTCACCGACTTCAAGGACATTTTGGGCTTCAACGTGCAGTCGGACGCGACGCGCGCGGCTTTGTTTGCGATCACCGCCATCGTTCTCGCGGCGACGCTCCTCATCGCGCAGCTCATCGTCACGTCTAAATTCGGCAAGGTGCTGATCGCCATCCGGGATGCGGAATCGCGGACGCGCTTCATCGGCTACCGCGTCGAAAACTATAAGCTCGCGGTGTTTACGCTGTCCGCCGTGCTCGCCGGCATTGCCGGGGCGCTCTACGTGCCGCAGGTGGGTATCATCAACCCCTCGGAATTCGCGCCGACGAATTCTATCGAAGCGGTGATCTGGGTGGCGATTGGCGGCCGCGGCACGCTGGTCGGCGGCGCGTTGGGCGCCGTGCTGGTCAACTGGGGCAAGACCTATTTCACCGGAGCGCTGCCCGAATATTGGCTCTTCGCGCTCGGGCTCCTGTTCATCCTCGTCACCCTGTTCCTGCCGCAGGGCATTGTCGGCCTCGTGTCGCGCCGCCGTACGATCCCCGAGGCGCCGAGGGGCGGCGATGTCGAGGAAGGTAAGGTCGATTCGGCCGACGTGCCGGCGGCGGCGAGGTAAGCGATGGATCAGGCCACCCTCACCCGCTCGCTGCTTTATCTCGACGGGATCAACGTCACCTTCGACGGCTACAAGGCGCTGCGCGGCCTCTCGCTGACACTCGAGCCCGGCGAGATGCGCGCCATTATCGGCCCGAACGGCGCCGGCAAGACGACGATGATGGACGTGATCACCGGCAAGACGCGCCCCGACGAGGGCGACGTCTATTTCGGCGGCTCGCAGGATCTGACGCAGCTTGATGAAGCCACCATCGCGGAGCTCGGGATCGGGCGCAAATTCCAGAAGCCGACTGTATTCGAGAGCCACACGGTCGAGGACAACATCCTCTTGGCCCTGAAAGCCCCGCGCAAGGCGATCGCAACACTCTTCGGCCGCGCCGCAGCAGATCAGCAATCGCGCATCGATCGCATTTTGGAAACGGTGCGGCTGAGCGATCATCGCGACCGCTTTGCCGCTGACCTCTCGCACGGACAAAAGCAGTGGCTGGAAATCGGCATGCTGCTCGCGCAGGACCCCAAACTGTTGCTTGTCGACGAACCCGTTGCGGGAATGACCGACTCGGAGACGGCGCAGACGGCGCTCCTCCTCAAAGCCATCGCAGAGGATCATTCAGTCATCGTCGTCGAGCACGACATGGATTTCGTGCGCGAGCTTGGGGTCAAGGTCACCGTCCTGCACGAGGGCTCGGTGCTCGCCGAAGGTCCGCTTGAGGCGGTCAGCGCCGATCCGCGCGTGGTGGAGGTGTATCTTGGGCGGTGAACCATGCTGAGCGTCGAATCCGTCGATCTCTTCTATGGGGCGGCGCAGGCTCTGCGCTCCGTCTCGCTCACCGCCCGAGCCGGCCGCGTTACCTGCGTTCTCGGCCGCAATGGCGTCGGCAAGACCTCGCTCCTTCGTGCGATCGTCGGCCATCAGCCGATCCGCAAGGGCAAGATCATGTGGAACGGCCAGAACATTGCCGGCCTCGCGCCGCATCAGCGCGCCCGCCGCGGCATCGGCTACGTGCCGCAGGGACGGGAAATCTTTCCCCTGCTCAGCGTGAGGGAGAACCTCGAGACCGGCTACGCGCCGGTGAAGCGCAAGGAGCGCTTCGTCCCGGAAGAGGTCTTCGAGCTCTTCCCCGTGCTGAAATCCATGTTGGGGCGGCGCGGCGGCGACCTCTCCGGCGGACAGCAGCAGCAGCTGGCGATCGGGCGCGCGCTCGTCACCCGGCCAAAGCTGCTCGTCCTCGATGAGCCGACCGAAGGCATCCAACCGTCGATCATCAAGGATATCGCCCGGGCGATCTCGTATCTGCGCTTGAAGGGCGACATGGCGATCGTGCTGGTCGAACAATATTTCGACTTTGCCCGCGACCTCGCCGACGACTTCCTTGTGATGGACCGTGGCGCCGTCGTGCTTGCCGGCGACAAGGGCTCGATGGTCGAAGCCGAGGTGCGAAAGCGCCTGTCCGTTTGAGCCCGGCGCTACTCCGCGTGGCCCGCAGAAAAGTTTTGGCCCCCATCTCTTGGCGGTAGATGAGGGCCGGAAAGGGCTGGGTGATGTAAACAAGGTGATAGGAGCGCAAAGGCGGCGCGGCGTTGGTGTGATTTCACACAGTTCAATCTGCGTGCCGGGGTTGAACGCTCGCGTTCAGCCCGCTCCTTTTCCCGACGCGGCAGACGTGGTCTAAGCTCCGCAGATTAGGGAGATCTGACCCATGCCGTTTCCGCGTCCCGCCGCGATCCTCGCAATC
>JAFASC010000187.1 GCA_019244955.1 Methylobacteriaceae bacterium
TGGTCATGAAATATTTGTGCGCATTGAAGGGCTCCGTTCCCTTCGGCGGCTCGATGCGCAAGCTCGAACCGTCCGCAAGGAGGCGATAGCTCTGCTCGTTGTCGATAAGGTTGGCGACCATGATCTGTTCAAGCACCTGCTGGTGGCATGTAGGATTAAGGATGGGCACCAGCGTCTCGACTCGGCGATCGAGATTGCGCGGCATAAGATCGGCCGAGGAAATGTACACATGCGCCTTTGCATGCGGCAGACCGTGGCCGCCGCCAAAAGCGTAGACGCGCGCGTGCTCCAGAAATCGGCCGATGATCGATTTGACCCGGATGTTTTGCGAAAGTCCCGGGACCCCGGGCCGCAGGCAGCAGATGCCGCGCACGATGATCTCGATATTCACGCCGGCGCTGCTGGCGGCATAAAGCGCATCGATGATCTCGGGGTGGACCAGCGCATTGCACTTGAGCCAGATCGCCGCCGGTTTTCCGGCTTTGGCGAATTCGATCTCCTGCGCGATGTGGTCGAGGAGCTTCTTCTTCAGCGATATCGGGGACACCGCCATGCGCTCGAGGCCGCCCGGCTCGGCGTAACCCGTGATGTAGTTGAAGACGCGCGATACGTCGCGCCCGATCACGGGATCGGCGGTGAAGAAGGAAATGTCGGTGTAGATGCGCGCCGTCACCGGATGATAATTGCCGGTGCCAAGGTGGCAGTAGGTGACGAGCGACGAGCCTTCGCGCCGCACGACCAGCGACAGCTTGCCGTGGGTCTTCAGCTCGATGAAGCCGAAGACAACCTGCGCGCCGGCGCGCTCCAGATCGCGCGCCCAGCGAATATTCGCCTCTTCGTCGAAGCGCGCCTTTAGCTCGACGAGCGCGGTGACCGACTTGCCGGCTTCCGCAGCCTCGACAAGCGCTCGCACGATCGGGCTATCGGACGAGGTGCGGTAAAGCGTCTGCTTGATCGCCAGCACGTTCGGATCGCGCGCCGCCTGCGCTAGAAACTGCACGACGACGTCGAAGGATTCGTAGGGGTGATGGACGACAAGGTCCTTCTGCTTGATCGCGACGAAGCAATCGCCGCCATTGTCACGCACGCGCTCGGGAAAACGTGGATTGAAAGTCTTGAATTTGAGGTCGGGCCGTTCGAGCGCCACGAGTTCGGAGAGGTCTTTCAGCGCCAGCATGCCGTCGATGAGGAATATGTCCTCGGCCTCGACATCGGATTCCTCGGCCACGAAGGCGCGCAAGTCCTCCGGCATGTGCGAGTCGACTTCGAGGCGGATGACCGACCCCCGACGCCGGCGCTTCAGGGCCGTCTCGAACAGGCGCACCAGGTCTTCGGCCTCTTCTTCGACTTCGAGGTCGCTGTCGCGGACCACCCGGAAGACGCCTTGGCCGCGCACGAGATAGCCCGGGAATAGCCGTGGCGTGAACATGACGATCACCGCCTCGACCGCGATAAAGCGGGCGCGGCCCTGCCCCGTTGTATCCGGGAGCCGGATGAACCGGGCGATCTTGCTCGGCACGCGCACGAGCGCGCGCAATGTCTTGCGGTCGCCGGGGCGCACCAGCTCGAATGCGAGGGTGAAGCCGAGATTGGGGATGAACGGGAAGGGATGCGCCGGATCGACAGCCAGCGGCGTCAGCACCGGGAAGATATGCAGGAGGAAGTGGTCTTCCAGCCATTCCCGCTCGGCCTTGCTAACCTCATTGCCTTCGACGATTGCGATTCCGGCCGCGGCAAGATCGACACGCAGATCGCGCCAGCGCTTGAGCTGTTCTGCGACCAGGAGGACCACACGTTCGCGGATTTTCTCGAGCTGCTCGGCCGGGGTCATGCCCTCTTGCGAGGGCGCCAGCAGTCCGGTGCGAATCTGCCCGCGTAGCCCCGCCACGCGCACCATGAAGAACTCGTCGAGATTGTTCGCGGAAATCGAGACGAACCGCACCTGCTCGAGCAGGGGATGATTGCGGTTAGATGCCTCTTCCAAGACGCGCCGGTTGAATTCCAGCCAGGAGAGCTCGCGGTTGATGAAGCGATGCGGAGAGGACGCGAGTTCTTCCGGGCGCTCCGTCAGCTCGGGAAGGACATCCATGACCGCGATGTCGGCGCCGATGCGCGTGGCGGCGAGGTCGTCTTGCACATGTCGCGTCATGTCGACCCTCTTCTGCTTCAGACCCACGTCAGGCTCGTCCACGGCTATGAATCCAGTCCTTCACTGACCTGCAACTCGCCAAGAACATCGGCTGCGACCGGCCTCGTAATCCGCCGTCCGCGGGAAAGCGCCTCTCGGTCGAGCCTGTCTACAAGGCGGCGCACCGCATCGAGCGTCGGCTCGAGCCGGGTTAGCACGTAATCTATGACATTCATCTCGATCGTCAGCTGACGATCGATGAGAAGCTTAACCAAAACGGCGCGGAGGAGATCGTCGTCGGGGGAGAATATCTCCGCGACCATGGCTCGCCTCAGCCGTGACACAAGATCCGGCAGCTGAAACCCCCAGAGGTCCGGGAAAGCGCCGGCCGTCAGGAGCAGCGAGCCCTGCGTCTCAGTCAGGAGGTTCATCAGGTGGAAGAGCCGCTTCTCTTCTCCGCCGAGCAGAGGAGCATCTTCGAGTAGAACACGGCTGCCGCCTGGCACCGCGTGCAGGTCCGTGCCGGGGAAGGCTGCTGCCCGGAGCACCACTGCGCCTGCGCGCCGGGCCCAGATCGCGCCGAGATGGCTCTTGCCGGCGCCCGGAGGGCCAACGAGGACGAGGGTGCCGCCCGGCCAATTTGGCCAAAGACCAATGGCCGCGTGAGCGGCCTCGTTCGAGGCAGAGACGAGGAAATCCTCCTCCTCGTAGCGCGGCTCGGGCGCGATATCGAGGACGAGCTGGCGGGCCGGCTCGCGCGCGCTCACCTCCTACACCTCTATCGCGGGAGGAAGCGGCCCGGCGGTTTCCGCCGGTCCGAGATAGAGCTCACTCGCGCGGTAGCGCCGGACCAGATGGCGCAGGATCACGCCAGCGGCGGCCGCAACCGGAACCGCCATAATGAGCCCGGTGAACCCGAATAGAGCGCCAAAGGCGAGCAGCGCGAAAATCACCCAGACGGGATGTAGCCCAACGGAGGAGCCGACCAGTTTCGGAGAGAGGATGTTGCCTTCGAGGAATTGACCCGTGAGGACAATCGCGAGCGTCAGGAGCAGGAGCTTCCATTGCGGCCACCCCTGCACGATGGCAACGATCGCGGAGAGGATCAGCGCTGTCAGCGAACCGACATAGGGGATGAAGCTCAAAAGCCCGGCCGAAAGGCCGATCAAGAGACCGAAGTTGAGATGGATGAGGGAAAGGCCGATCCCGTACCAAAGGCCGAGAAAGAGACAGACCAGCGATTGCCCGCGCACGAAGCCGGCAAGTGCCCGGTCGATATCGTGGGCGATTGCATGGACGTCGGCGCGGTTACGCGGCGGGATCAGTGTATCGAGGGTCGCAACCATCTTGTCCCAGTCGAGAAGCATGTAGAAGGCCACGACCGGCATCACGACGAGCAGCGAGAGGATACCAAGAAGGGCGGTGCCCCCGGAAAGCAACGACCGGGCAAAGGCGCCGATCCATTGCAACCCTTGGCCGACCAGATCGCCAACGGTCTTCTGCACGTCAGCTGGTGAAAAGCCGCCACTGAGGCCGAGCCAATCGAGGACCTGCGCTCCATACCCCTCGGTTGCCCGGCTGCTCACCTCGGTGGCCAGTTCCGGGAGCTTTGCAATGTATCCGGGCAAAGCACCGATCAACGCGGTCAGCTGATGGGTCAAAACCGGAACCAGCAGGAAAAGCACCAGCGCGAATAGTACGGCGAAGACGACCAGCATCAGCAGCGCCGCCCCGAGCCGTGACAGGCCGACGCGCTCCAGGCGATCGGCCACCGGATCGAGCAGGTAGCCCAGCGCAATTCCCGCGGCAAAAGGCAAAAGGATGCCGCTCAACAGCCATATGCAAAGGATGACGACGGCAAGGATCAGCGCCCAGAAACCGAGATGCCAGGCAAACCGGAATTCGTCGGCGCGCGAAGCGGATACAGATGCGACGAGGATCGTCTCGACGAGCCCGGGATCCGTTGCCGCGGGCCGCACTTCTACAGACCCATGTGCCTGATCCATTGCCACAGATAGGCGCCCGCGGACGCCAAGGTCAATGCGGCCACAATCCACAAAGATGCGTCAAACCAGAGCCCAAGTTGCAGCCCGAAAGCCTTGGCCCCCAACACTAAAGCGGCAAAAGCAATCTGCGCCATCGTGTTGGCCTTCGAGACGAAAAGCGGGTGCACCTTGATCGGCTTCCCCAGAATCCACGACACGAGAAAGGCCGCGATGATCATGAGATCGCGGAAAACGATCAGGATCGCGATCGTTGCCGGGACCGTGTCCGACAGCGCCAGCGCCACGTAAATCGAGATGAGCAGCATCTTGTCGGCGAGCGGATCGAGATAGGCGCCGAGCTCCGTACGCAAGTTGAAGCGGTTGGCGAGCCAGCCATCGACCGCGTCGGAGATTCCGGCGGCGACGAAGACGAGGAAGGCGGCGACCCAGCGATTGCCCACGATCATCGAAATGATGACCGGCACGAGGACGAGCCGCAAAAGCGAAATGAGGTTCGGCAAGCTGCCGAAGGAGGAAATGCTCATGATCCGTACTAGTTAGCTGCTCAAAACACATGCAGGTCGGCCGCGGTCAAGGCCCGGCTTCGGCCTGAACGCTTCAGCCGACATGAACGAGGACCAGCACGAAGAGCCCGATGAAAATGGTCTCCGCGACCATGAGCGCGATCGCACGCGGCCCGACATGGCCGAGCGCGACGAGCGAGGTCTTGATTCCGAGCGCCGCGATCGCCACGACGATACACCAGCGCGACGCGTCGCCGAGGGCGCCCTGCACTGACGGCGGGATCAGGTGGACGCTGTTCAGAACCACGATAGCGATGAAGGCGACGAGGAAGAGCGGGATCAGGGCCGGTGGCCTGCCGCCTTCGGGAATGTCGGTACGGCGGGACAAAAGCGCGATCACCAGCACTGCCGGCACTAGCAGTGCGACTCGCAGGAGCTTGATGATGGTAGCGACGTCGCCGCTCTCCTGCGAAACGGAATAGCCGGCACCGACGACCTGCGCGACGTCATGGATGGTGCCGCCCAAAAACACGCCGGTCTGCGCATGGGTGAAGTGGAAGAGCGCCGCGATCAGCGGATAGAGCACCATCGCGAGCGTGCTCAACGCGGTGACCCCGATGATGGCGAAGGCTGTATCGCGGTCGTGCCTCAGGCTGCGCGGCAGGACCGCCGCGATGGCTGCTGCGGCCGAGGCGCCGCAGATCGCCACCGCCCCGGCGGTCAGTACGCCGAAACGCCGCTGCATCCCAGCGAGCGGCGCGCAGACGAGCCCGAACAGGATTGTCAGCGTCACGGCGCAGGCGACCCCCACCATCGTCTGCCAGCCGAGCCCGACGATTTGCTCGAGCGTGATGCGTCCGCCGAGCAGCGCGACCCCGATCCGCAAGATCGAGCGCGAGGACAACGCCACGCCGGGGGCGAAGCGCGACTCGGCCGAGATGAAGTTGAAGGCCATGCCGAGCAGCAGTGCGAACAGCACCGTCGGACCGCCATAGACGTTGGAGACGAAAGTTGCGGCCATGCCGACGGTGATGCTGAGGAGCACGCCAGGCGCATTGCCGGTGAACCAGTCGCGCACGCGCTCCCTTCTTGGCCGCTCCGCAAGTCTCTGTTCCGACATGCTCTCCTCTTGCGGCGTGCCTCGGGCCCGGCGCTTCCCTGAAGCCTCTCGCGGACAATTGCAATCCGCCCGGGGTTCATGCTGTTGCGCCGCGCCGGGCGAGCGGCTAAGGCCGGCTCTTCCCAGGAGCCGCATGACACGGGGATTCAACGAGACGCTCACCTATGCCGATGCTGGCGTCGACATCGACGCTGGCAATCGCATGGTCGAGCTCATCAAGCCGCATGTGCGCTCGACGCGCCGGCGCGGCGCCGACGCGGAGATCGGCGGGTTTGGAGCCTTGTTCGATCTCAAGGCCGCGGGTTTTGTGGACCCGATCCTGGTTGCCGCCAATGACGGCGTCGGCACCAAGGTGAAAATCGCGATCGAGAGCGGCATTCACAAAACCGTCGGCATCGATCTCGTCGCGATGTGCGTCAACGATCTTATCGTCCAAGGCGCCGAGCCGCTGTTCTTTCTCGATTATTACGCCACGGGAAAACTCGATCCGCTGGCCGGGGCGGCGATTGTCGAAGGCATTGCCGCGGGGTGCTGTGAGGCCGGTTGCGCGCTGATCGGCGGCGAGACTGCCGAAATGCCCGGCCTTTATGCCGAGGGCGATTACGATCTCGCGGGGTTTGCCGTCGGCGCCGCGGAACGCGGGCATTTGCTGCCGCGCGACGATATCGCGGTAGGCGACGTGGTGTTTGGATTGCCGTCCTCCGGCGTGCATTCCAATGGCTTCTCGCTGGTGCGACGTATCGTTGCGCGCGAGCGTCTGGCGTGGGATGCGCCGGCGCCATTCAACGACACTCGCTCGCTCGCCGAGGCTTTGCTCACGCCGACGCGTATTTATGTGAAGCCTCTCATCGCCGCATTGAAGGCAACCGCGCACATCAAGGCGCTTGCCCATATTACCGGCGGCGGCTTTCCCGAAAATCTCCCGCGCGTGTTGCCGAAACATGTCGGCATCGCCCTCGATCTCACGAAAATTCCCGTCCTGCCGGTGTTCCGCTGGCTGGCAAGAAGCGGCGGCATCGCCGAGGCCGAGATGCTGCGCACCTTTAACTGCGGCATCGGCATGATCGTTGTCGCAGCGCGCGCGGCGGCGGACGAGGTCGCATCCGCTTTATCGCACGCCGGCGAAGCGCCGCTGCAGATCGGCGAGGTCCGTGATGCGGGTGCTGGCCCGCGCGTCACCACATCAGGACATCTCGCGCTGTGACCGCACGCCGCCGCACCGCGATCCTGATTTCCGGTCGCGGCTCGAACATGCGCTCGCTGGTCGAGGCCGCGCGCGCGCCGGACTTTCCCGCCGAGGTCGCGCTCGTTGCCTCGAACCGGCCGGACGCGCCGGGGCTGACGATCGCCAAGCAGGCCGGCATCGCCACGGCAGCCGTCGATCACAAGATTTACGCCGGACGTGAGGAGTTCGAGGCCTCGCTGCAAAAACTCCTCGACATCCACCGCATCGACTTGATTTGCCTCGCCGGTTTCATGCGCATGCTCACTGCCGGTTTCGTCGAGCGCTGGGGCGGACGGATGATCAACATCCACCCTGCCCTCTTGCCGGCCTATCGCGGCCTCAACACGCATGAGCGCGCGCTCGCCGACGGCGTGAAAATCCACGGCTGCACCGTGCATTTCGTCGTCGCGGGCATGGACGAGGGACCAATCATCGCGCAAGCGGCGGTGCCCGTGCATGACGATGATAATGCCGAGACGCTCGCCGCCCGCGTGCTCGAAGAGGAGCATCGTCTCTATCCGCAAGCGCTGTGCATCCTCGCGTCGGGCGATTATACGGTCGACGGCAACAGGGTGCGTTCGAAGCTGCCGGGCATGCTCGCACCATCTTGCCGGATCGGCGCCCGCGACTAGTTGCGCCAAAATGCCGGCGGTCACACCGAGCTGATCAGGAGCCAAGCCGTCTTATGAAGCGTCTGATTTCCGTTGGCAGCGCGCTGTTGTTGGTAGGCTCAGTCATTGCGTCCCCGGCGGCCGGCCGCGAACGTTATCGCTTTTATCGCGGCGTCTATAAGTACGGCACGAGCCCGACATGCCCCGTCGGCTCGCGCTGCCAGCTTCCCTCGCCCGATTGTCCGTTCGGCATGTCCTACTGCCCGCGCTATCTCGTCTGCATCGATTGGCTCAGCGTCTGCCCGCCATAAGCAAAACCCAGCCCGAAGCGGCGTCACTCGACAGGCACATATCTACCTGGACCGAGCGTTTGCATGTGCAGTAACGGCGGCGAAGATACGCCAGCACGCGCTGATCTATTGCAATGCCTTCCAACTGTACAAGCCTATCGGAGTTCTTTGCGAAGGGTCCGTACACCGAGACGGTACGAATGTCCTTCAGATACGCTCGCGCGTGATAGAGGTGCTGCTCGGTTTCGAAATCATAGACGAGGTAATTGTACTCCTGCTCAAGGGCCTTGCCGCTCCATATTTGCTCGCACTTGTGCGTGATGCGCACCGGCAAGATGGCGTCTTCTTCATCGATCCGGAATTCTGCCATGAGCGGCCTTACTTCGACAACCGTTCCGCGCTGATGACCTTCTATCGCAACGCTTCTGTCAGACGAAGCTTGGCTCCGCGTTTACACGTCCCGCTTGCTTGCGGGCTCGACGCGGTCTCGTAAACTCCCTTCCGATGTAGGCAGGCGCGGTGCGCTCGGCACCTTTCTTGCTCCTGCGTCCGCACACTCGAGCTGGAGGGAGCCGCCCATGTGCCAAGGCAACGATCCGACCTGTCCGCATTTCACGCTGCACCGGCAGAAACTTATGGACGATTTGAGCCACGAGCGCCGCGCCTTCCTGAAAAGCGCGTTCGTCGCGACCGGCGGCGCCGCGACTCTCGGTGCCGGCGGCGGACTGATCTCATCGGCCGCAGCGCAGACGACGGCGGCCCGCCCGGCCAGCGCGCAGCCCGCGTATCATTATCTCCCCGCCACGGCCGACACCGTGCATTGGGGCTATTTCAGCAAGCTTCTGAAGCCGCAGGTCGAGATCAATTCCGGCGACTTCATCACCATCGAGGCGCTGACACATCATTCGAACGACGATGCCGAGCGCATGGTTGAAGGCGATCCCGGCGCCGAGAGCGTGTTCCTGTGGACGAAGGACAAGAAGGGCGTGAACCGCCGCGGCGCCGGTCCCGTCGATGGCCCCTTGAAAAAAGGCGCCGGCGAAGGCCAAGGCGTGCACATCTGCACCGGACCGGTCTTCGTGCGCGAGGCCGAGCCCGGCGACATCCTTGAGGTTCGGATCGTGGACGTGAAGCCGCGCGGCTCGGGTAATCCGAAATATGCGGGCAAGGCGTTCGGCAGCAACGCCGCCGCGAATTGGGGGTTTCAGTACAAGGATTACATCACCGAGCCGAAGCCGCGCGAGGTCGTGACGATCTACGAGATCGACGCAACGGGCGAGAAGAACTGGGCGAAAGCCGTCTACAATTACCGCTGGACGCCGCAGACCGACCCGTTCGGCATCGTGCACGCGACGATCGACTATCCCGGCGTTCCCGTCGACCATTCCAAGGTGACGAAGAATTTCGACATACTGAAAAACGTGCGCGTGCCGATCCGCCCGCATTTCGGCGTGATCGGCCTCGCGCCGAAGGAAGCCGACTATGTGGACTCGATTCCGCCGAGCTATGTCGGCGGCAACATGGACAATTGGCGCATCGGCAAGGGAGCGACGATGTATTATCCCGTCGCGGTTCCCGGCGCGCTGATGTCGGTCGGCGATTCACATGCCTCGCAGGGCGATTCCGAGCTCTGCGGCACGGCGATCGAATGCTCGCTCACCGGCACGTTTCAGCTCATCGTGCACAAGAAGGCGGCGCTGGAGCACACCGCGCTCGCCGGCCTGAATTTCCCAATGCTGGAGACGCAGGACGATTGGGTCCTGCACGGGTTCAGTTTCGCCAACTATCTCGCCGAGCTCGGCACAAACGCGCAATCCGAGATCTATCAGAAATCCTCGATCGATCTTGCCATGCGCGACGCCTTCCGCAAGACCCGCTCTTTCCTGATGGCGACGCAGGGGCTCACCGAGGACGAAGCGATTTCCTTGATGTCGATTGCCGTCGATTTCGGCATCACGCAGGTGGTCGACGGCAATTGGGGCGTTCACGCGATCATCAAGAAGAGCCTGTTTGCCGGGGTGGCGTAATCTTGCAACCATCACCCCGCCTCACCCACACCTTGTTGTCGTGCACGGGATCGCCGCCGAAGGGCGCCGGCGAATCGTCGCCAGTCAGCACGTTGATCCCTTCGCCGTCGAGGAAGGCGGCGTTCGGCCAGATGCCTTCGGAAACCAGCACGCCGCGCTGTACGCCGTCGAACAATCGCGCATGCAAGCGCACGCGGCCCCTAGCGTTGCCGAGCGTCACGATGTCGCCGGCAGCGATCCCCTGCTCCGCCGCATCGTCCGGATGAATCATCACCTCGGGCCGCCCTTCCCGCCGGCGCGAGGTCGGTCCCTCGTTAAAGCTCGAATTCAGAAAATTGCGCGCCGGGCTCGTCGCAAGACGGAAAGGATGGTCGGCGTCGGCCTCCTCGATCACGCGCCAATGATCGGGCAGCGCCGGCATAGCCTCATAGTTGCCGCGCGGCGAAAAACCCTTGAACGGCACGCGCGGCCAATCCGCTTTGAAGCGGAATTTCTTGTCCGGCCAGGCAAACCCGTCGAGGTAATGTGACGTCGCGAAATCCGGCTGCACGTCGAGCCAGTTCTTCTCCTCCGCGTCGGCGAGCGTGCCCCAGCCCGAGGATTGCAGCGTCGCGTCAATGAGCTCGCGCGGGCTCATGTCGAAGCCGCGATGGGTGACGCCGAGGCGCTGCGCCAATCCATTGATCATGTCATGGTTGGAGCGGCATTCGCCGGGCGGGTCGATCACCTTCAGGCCGAGCCCGATATATTGATGACCACCGCCGCTGTAGAAATCGTCGTGCTCCAGGAACATCGTCGCCGGCAGCACAATGTCGGCCATGCGCGCCGTCTCGGTCATGAACTGCTCGTGGACGGCAACGAACAGGTCCTCGCGGGCGAAGCCCCGCCGCACCTTGTTCTGATTTGGCGCGACCGAGGCCGGGTTAGTGCTCTGCACGAGCAGCGCCTTGACCGGCGGGCCGCCTTCGAGCGCGTCCCGTTCGCCGCAGAGGATCGCGCCGATGCGCGACTGGTCGAGGGCGCGGGTGTTCCGGTCGAGGACGTCGGCCCCTTCGAGCAGTCGCATGTCGAGGTGGAAGATGGCATTGTTGTTGTGGAAGGCGCCCCCGCCCATATATTGCCAGGCGCCGGTGACCGCCGCGATGCAGCTCACCGCATGCATGTTCGCCGCGCCGTTGCGGCTGCGCGAAAAGCCATAGCCGAGCCGGAAATACGTGCGCTTCCGCTCACCGACGATGTGCGCGAATTCCTCGATCTCAGCGACGGGTAGGCCGGTGATCGCCGCCGCCCATTCCGGGGTTCGGGTCGCAAGATGCGCCTCGAGCTCGGCCGGAGCGTCGGTGTAGCGCTCGAGGTAGGCGCGGTCGGCGAGCCCGTCACGGAAGAGGACATGCATGACGGCGCAGGCGAGCGCGCCGTCGGTACCGGGCTTGAGGCAGAGCGCCAGGTCGGCCTGCTCCATCGTGGCGTTGCGATAAACGTCGACGACGACGATCTTGGCGCCGCTCTCCTTCCGCGCCCGCATGGCGTGGGTCATCACGTTGACCTGCGTCGCCGCCGCGTTGGTGCCCCAGATGACCACGCAGTCCGATTTCGCCATCTCGCGCGGGTCGGGGCCGGCCATCCGGCCGGTGCCGGCGATGAAGCCGGGCCAGGCAAGATTGACGCAGATCGTGGAGAAGAAACGCGAGTACTTCTTGGCGTTCGTCAGGCGCACGATGCCCGCCCGCATCACGTGACCCATCGTGCCGGCATAGTGGTAGGGCCAGACGCTTTCCGCCCCGAACTCTTCTTCCGCGCGCATGAATTCGCGCGCAATCGTGTCTAGCGCTTCGGCCCAGGTGATGCGCTCGAACGTACCCGATCCTTTGGGTCCGACGCGCTTTAACGGATGAAGCAGCCGTTCCGGATGATGCGCGCGTTCGGCGTAGCGCGCGACTTTGGCGCAAACGATTCCCGCCGTGTAGGTCTGCTCCTTCGCGCCATGCACGCGGCCGATGCGATCGGGCCCAAGCACCTCGACGTCTAATGCGCAGCACGAGGGGCAATCGTGCGGGCAGGTCGATCGAAGCCGAGTGATCTGGACGGGGGCGTTCATGAGTCCACCCGAGGTTATGCCAAAACGCGGTCCTTAGCACCCCTGAGAGCAGCGAAACCGCGGCGTTTTAGCCGACTATCTCGTTGCCCGAAAACCATTGCGCGATCTCCATCTGCGACGTCTCTTGCGCGTCGGAGCCGTGAACGGAATTCTCGCCCATGTTAAGCGCGTATTCTTTGCGGATCGTGCCTGGATCGGCCTTCTCCGGGTTTGTGGCGCCCATGACTTGGCGATATCTGGCAATGGCGTTCTCGCCCTCCAGCACCTGCACCACGACGGGACCGCCCGTCATCTGCTCGACAAGTTCGCCGAAGAACGGCCGATCCTTGTGCACGGCATAAAACGTCTCGGCCTGATCGCGCGTCATGCGCACGCGCTTCTGCGCCACGATGCGTAGGCCGGCTTCTTCGATCTTGGCATTTATCTTGCCGGTCAGATTGCGACGGGTCGCGTCGGGCTTCAGGATCGAGAAAGTGCGTTCAGTCGCCATGGCGCGGCCGGTCCCCTGCTGTCGCTGTTGAGAAGCGGCGCGCTTATAGCTGCGGCCCTGCTAGGCGGCAAGCAGGCTGGACATGCACCGCCGGGGGCGGCATGACCCGGCAATGCTGCAGATCAGCGATCTCACCTACCGGCTCGGCCCTCGCCTGCTGTTCGACGGCACGAGCGCGATGTTGCCGGCGGGCGCGCGGGTCGGCTTTGTCGGCCGTAACGGCGTCGGCAAAACGACGCTGTTTCGGCTGATCGCCGGGGAGGTCGCGCCGGAAGGCGGCACGATCGCCCTGCCCCGTCGCGCCCGGCTGGGCCAAGTCGAGCAGGAGGCGCCTGGCGGCGAGACCTCGCTCACTGATTTCGTACTCGCGGCCGACATTGAACGCAGCGCATTGTTGGCGGAAGCAGATAGCGCGGCCGATCCCGCCCGCATCGCAGAGATTCAGACGAGGCTCGTCGACATCGAGGCGCATTCCGCGCCCGCGCGCGCCGCAGCCATTCTCGCCGGCTTGGGCTTCGATGCGGCGGCGCAGGCGCGGCCGCTTTCCGCTTTCTCCGGCGGTTGGCGCATGCGTGTCGCACTGGCGGCGGCTTTGTTCACCACGCCCGATATGCTGCTTCTCGACGAGCCCACAAACTATCTCGATATCGAGGGCACGCTTTGGCTCATGGATCATCTCGCGAACTATCCGGCGAGCCTGCTGATCATCAGCCACGATCGCGACCTGCTCGACCATTCCTGCGATCACATTCTGCATCTGGATCGCGGCAAGCTCACCCTCTACCGCGGCAATTACTCAAGTTTCGAACGTCAGCGGCGCGAGCAACAGATGCTCCTCGGCAAGGCGGCGAAGAAGCAGGAACATAAACGCAAGCACCTCCAGGCTTTTGTGGACCGCTTTCGTGCCAAAGCGACAAAGGCGCGCCAGGCACAGGCAAGGCTGAAGATTCTTGCAAAGATGGAGGAGGTGGAACTGATCGTCGACGACAGCGTGCAGCCTTTCCATCTGCCGTCGCCGAAAAAGCCGCTGTCGCCGCCGATTGTCGCATTGGAAAATGTGAGCGCAGGTTACCATGCGAAGCCGGTTCTCTCGCGGCTCAACCTCTCAATCTCCAACGACGATCGCATCGGTTTGCTGGGCGCGAACGGCAACGGGAAATCGACGTTCGCAAGGCTGATCGGCGGCCGGCTCCATGCACTCGGCGGGAAACTGATCGTGGCGCCGAAGCTTCGTGCCGGCTTCTTCACCCAGCATCAAATCGACGATCTCGATCCCAGCGACACACCGCTCAGCGCGGTGCGCCGTCTCGCGCCGAACGCGTCCGAGACGATCGCGCGCGGCCATGCAGCGCGGCTGGGCTTCCCCGCGACGAAGGCTGAGACGCCCGTCGCACTACTCTCAGGCGGCGAGAAAGCGCGCTTGCTTCTCGGTCTTTCGGCCTTCGACGCGCCGCATCTGCTTATCCTCGACGAGCC
>JAFASC010000311.1 GCA_019244955.1 Methylobacteriaceae bacterium
GTGAACGGGCAAAGCTCGATATAGTTCTCAATGGCCTCTTGCACTTTTCGGATCACGGGCACCATGCGGGTCTTGCGCCCCTTGCCGAGCACGATGACGTAGTCGCGCGCGCCAACTGGTGCTCCTCCCCGCCGCAATCCCAGCGCCTCGGAGATGCGCAAGCCGGAACCGTAGAGGAGCGCCAGCACAGCCGCATCACGGGCGAGGATCCACGGCGGACGCGCCTCCCCTGCCCGGCTTTCCACCTCCGACAGACCGCGGGCGCCTGTGACGGACAGCGGCTTCGGCAGCGCCCGCGCGAGCTTGGGCGTTCGCACGGCGACAAACATGTCGAGCTTGCCCTTGCCCTGCCGCTCCAAAAAGCGGGCGAAGGAGCGTATCCCGGCGAGCGACCGCAAGAGCGAGCGGCTGCCGATCTCCCCGCGCCGCCGACTAGCCAGGAAAGCGCGAAGGTCTGCCCCAGTCAGCTGCCGCAATGAAGCCAGCGAAGGCGCCTCGCCGAGATGCTCCGTCAGGAAGTGTAGGAATTGCCGGAGATCGCGGGCGTAGGCTTCATAGGTGTGGGGCGAAGCCCGCCGTTCGCCGGCGAGATGAGCCAACCAAGCTGCGGCCTCCGTCGTCAGGTCTGGCGCGGCCGGAAAGGCCAGCGGCCGAGGATTAGGATGGGTGTCGCGGGGCGCTCGGACCATCCGGCGAGCTTGCCCAAACCCGGTGAACGAAGCCTTGCCGACTCAGGTCGCCGCTTTCACCTGTGCGATCGCCTGGGCCATGAACTCGCTCATTGCCCGGCGGATTCGGTGCTCAGACACATCGACTTGCGCAGCATCAAAATCGCGGCGCAGCTTGCGATAGACGTCTTCCTCGCCCTGTTCCTCCACGTCCGCCGCGATCACTTCCCTGGAATAGGCCTCCGCCTCGGCGCCGGTCTTGCCGAGTTTCTCGGCCGCCCAAAGGCCGAGCAGCTTGTTGCGGCGCGCCTCGGCCCGGAAGCGGAGCTCTTCGTCATGCGCGAATTGCCTCTCAAAACTGTCCTCGCGCTTGTCGAACGTGGTCATTCCTTCCTCCGAATGGCAGCGGCTCCCGAAAGCAGCCACAAACCGCATATACGAATTGAGTGGCGAAAACCTAGCCCGCCGCGCTCAAGCGAGAGACTGCGATCTTCCGCTCCGGCGGCGGCCTAGCCGGCCGTTCACCTCGCCGTGGACGGCTCCCGACCGGGGTTCGGACGGCGGGTTGTAACCCGGAAGTGAAGGGGTTACTTCCCAGGTCAGGGCCGAGGTCGCAGACGCCACGCCTCGTCGGACGGATTCGCCGCTCGCGGGGGCACAATAGGAGCCACGGCCTCTCATGGATTTCCTCAAGCCCCGGTTGATCCCGATGAATCGCCGCCGTCGCATATACGAAGGCAAGGCCAAGGTCCTGTATGAGGGCCCAGAGCCGGGCACCTTGATCCAGCACTTCAAGGACGACGCGACGGCCTTCAATGCCAAAAAGCACGAGGTGATTGACGGCAAGGGGGTCCTGAACAACCGAATTTCCGAGTTCGTCTTCCAGAACCTGAATGACATAGGCGTGCCGACCCATTTCATCCGGCGCCTCAACATGCGCGAGCAGCTGATCCGCGAAGTCGAGATCGTGCCGCTCGAAGTGGTGGTGCGCAACGTCGCCGCCGGCTCGCTGGCGACGCGGCTCGGGATCGAGGAAGGCACACAGCTGCCGCGCTCGATCATCGAATTCTACTACAAGAACGATGCGCTGAACGACCCGATGGTCTCTGAAGAGCACATCACCGCCTTCGGCTGGGCCAGCCCGCAGGAGATCGATGACATCATGGCGCTCGCCATCCGCGTCAACGATTTCCTCTCCGGGCTATTTCTCGGCGTCGGCATCCGCTTGGTCGACTTCAAGATGGAATGTGGGCGGCTCTGGGAAGGCGAGATGATGCGAATTGTCGTCGCCGACGAGATTTCTCCAGATTCCTGCCGGCTCTGGGACATCAAGTCGAAAGACAAGCTCGATAAGGATCGCTTCCGCCGCGACATGGGCGGGCTGGTGGAAGCGTACACCGAGGTCGCGCGCCGGCTCGGCATCATGCAGGAAAACGAGCCGCCGCGAACCGGCGGGCCGAGGCTCGTGCAGTAGGCACAACCACGATTTTCGTGTGTTTCGAAAAACCCGCCCGGAGAGGCGGGTTTTTTGTTTGGGCACGATGCCTTATTAGCTCTGACGAGCAGCCTCGGAAGGTCCATGAAAGCGCGCGTCACCGTCACCCTCAAAACCGGTATTCTCGACCCGCAGGGCAAGGCGATCGAAGGCGCGCTGCGCTCGCTTGGAATCGAAGGCGTCGCCAGCGTCCGCCAGGGCAAAGTTTTCGACGTGGAGGTGGAAACGACGGACCGCACGCGCGCTCAGTCGCTTCTCGAACAAGCCTGCGACAAGCTCCTTGCCAACACGGTCGTGGAAAACTATCGCGTCGAACTGATCTGAGCGCGTCGATGAAAGCTGCCGTCATCCTCTTCCCCGGCTCGAATCGCGAGGGCGATGTCGCGCGTGCCATTCGGCAGGTCTCGGGCCATGCGCCCGCGATCGTCTGGCATGGCGAGCACGCGCTTCCCGCCGGCACAGATCTCGTCGTGCTCCCCGGCGGTTTTGCCTATGGCGACTATCTGCGCTGCGGCGCCATCGCCGCGCGCTCGCCCGTGATGGATGCGGTGTGCACGCATGCGGGGCGCGGCGGGTTTGTGCTCGGCATTTGCAACGGATTTCAAATCGCCTGCGAGGCGGGGCTGCTGCCCGGCGTGCTCATGCGGAATTCGAAAATGCATTTCGTCTGCCGCATGCAGTATCTGCGCGTCGAGCGCAACGACACGGCATATACGAGCGTCTACGCACGCCACCAGGTGATCAAGGTTGCGATCGCGCATGGCGAGGGCAACTACACAGCCGATGACGAGACCTATGCCCGGCTCGAAGCCGAGGACCGCGTCGCGTTTCGCTATTGCGATGCGCAAGGCCATGTCGGCGAGGCAAACCCGAACGGTTCCGCCAGCGACATCGCCGGCATTTATTCGGAAAAGCTCAACGTGCTCGGTCTCATGCCCCATCCGGAGAACCTGATCGATTCGCTGGTCGGCGGCACAGACGGGCGTGGTATGTTCCAGAGCCTAGTGAAGGAGCTGGCACCGCTCGCGGCGTAGTAAGCATTGGACTTCACGCCGTAACGCGTTACATTGCCGTACACGGCATCGGAGCTCCGGAATTGGCCGAACCCGCTGAAAGAATGAAGTCGATGCGAGATCGCCGCCGCGCCAAAGGCTTGCGCGAGGTCCGGCTGGTTGTGCCCGATGCGCGCGATCCAGCGGTGCGGGCGCGGGTAGCCGAGGAGGTTCGGAGTTTGAATCCCGAGCACGAAGCCGAAGCTATGAGGTGGATCGAGGCCGTCTCGATCTTCGATGAAACGCGGTGACGTGGTTACAGTCGCCTTGTCAGGCGATTACGGAAAACCTCGCCCGGCCGTGATAATCCAATCCGACGTCCTTCCAAGCAATCACGCCTCAGTCGTAGTTTGCCAGATGACCTCCGAACTTGAGCGTGTTTCAACCTTTCGCGTCGGCATCCAACCTTCCGCTGAAAATGGTCTGCGGGTCCTGTCGCAAGTTATGGCGGATAAGCCCGTTACAATCTTGCGGGAACGAGTGGGGCGGGTCATCGGGCACTTAAGCACTGCCGATATGAGCAGGATCGATGTCGCCTTGGCCCTGGTCCTTGGCCTGGCGATGGATTCTGCGCGGTTTTAGAAGCCGACAGGGATTTAACCGTGACGCGACCTGAACCCGAAATCACGCCCGAACTCGTCGCTTCGCACGGGCTGAAGCCGGACGAATACGAGCGCATCCTGGCGCTCATCGGCCGCACGCCGACCTTTACTGAGCTCGGCATTTTTTCAGCGATGTGGAACGAGCACTGCTCCTACAAATCGTCCCGCGTCCACCTGCGCAATCTGCCGACAAAGGCCTCGTGGGTCATCCAAGGGCCGGGTGAGAATGCCGGCGTCATCGATATCGGCGATGGGCAGGCTTGCGTCTTCAAGATGGAGAGCCACAACCACCCCTCGTTCATCGAGCCGTATCAGGGCGCGGCGACAGGGGTCGGCGGCATTCTACGCGACGTCTTCACGATGGGCGCGCGGCCGATCGCCTGCTTAAATCTGCTGCGCTTCGGCTCGCCCGATCACCCAAGGACGCGCCATCTCGTCGGCGGGGTCGTCGCCGGCATTGGCGGTTACGGCAATTCGTTCGGCGTGCCCACGGTCGGCGGGTCGACCGGTTTCCACCAGTGCTATGACGGCAATATCCTGGTCAATGCGATGGCGGTCGGCATCGCCGACAAGGACAAGATCTTCTATGCCAAGGCGACAGGCGTTGGGAATCCGATCGTCTATCTCGGCTCGAAAACGGGTCGCGACGGCATCCACGGCGCGACCATGGCCTCGGCCTCATTCGAAGAGGAAGCCGAGGAAAAGCGCCCCACCGTGCAGGTCGGCGACCCCTTCGCCGAAAAGCTCTTGCTCGAGGCCTGTCTCGAGCTGATGGAGTCCGGCTCGGTGATCGCCATCCAGGATATGGGCGCGGCGGGGCTGACCTCCTCCGCCGTCGAGATGGGCGCCAAGGGCAATCTCGGAATTGAGCTCGATCTCGATGCCATCCCTTGCCGGGAGGAGGGCATGAGCGCCTACGAGATGATGCTGTCGGAGAGCCAGGAGCGCATGCTCATGGTGCTCGACCCCGGGCGGGAACGAGACGCCGAAGCGATCTTCCGGAAGTGGGGGCTAGATTTCGCCATTGTCGGACACA
>JAFASC010000283.1 GCA_019244955.1 Methylobacteriaceae bacterium
CGAGCTCGAGGAGCGGCTCGGCTCGCTTGCACGCTTCGAGCGCGAGCTCGAAGATGCCGTGACTCTCGTTGAACTCGGTTATTCCGAGAGTGCGGCGGCCACCGAGAAAGAGGGGCTTGCGTTTCTCAAGGGCCTGGAGACCGAGGCACAGCGCCGGCAGATCGAGGCGCTGCTCTCGGGCGAGGCGGACGCGAACGACACCTATGTCGAAATCCATTCCGGCGCGGGCGGCACGGAAAGCCAGGACTGGGCCCGCATGCTGATGCGGATGTATGCGCGCTGGGCCGAGCGGCGGAAGTACAAAGTCGAGGTGATCGAAGAAACGCCGGGGGAAGAAGCCGGCATCAAGTCCGGCACGCTGCTCATCAAGGGCCACAACGCACATGGTTGGCTGAAGACGGAATCAGGCGTGCATCGCCTCGTGCGCATCTCGCCCTTCGATTCCAATGCGCGGCGGCATACAAGTTTTGCGTCGGTTTGGGTTTATCCCGTCGTCGACGATCGCATCGACATCGCGATCAACGAAGCCGATTGCCGCATCGACACCTATCGCTCGTCAGGCGCCGGCGGCCAGCACGTCAATACGACGGATTCAGCCATCCGCATCACGCATATCCCGACCGGGATCGTCGTGGCCTGCCAGTCGGAGCGCTCGCAACATAAAAACCGCGCGACCGCCTGGAACATGCTGCGCGCGCGGCTTTACGAACGCGAGCTCGAGCGGCGTGAGGCCGAAGCCGATGCCGCGGCCGCCTCCAAGACCGAGATCGGCTGGGGGCACCAGATCCGCTCCTACGTGCTGCAGCCCTATCAAATGGTGAAGGACCTGCGCACCGGCGTCACCTCAGGCACGCCGAGTGACGTGCTCGACGGCGATCTCGACGGTTTCATGGAGGCCTCGCTCGCCCAGCGTGTCCAAGGCGGCGGCCCCGCGAGCGTCGAGGATGTGGATTAGCCGCCGCTAGCGAGCTTTGCTGCCGCGCGCAAGAAGCGGGCGGGATCAACGGCTTCATCGTCGATTCTCACCTCGTAATGGAGGTGCGGCCCGGTGGCGCGACCCGTCGAGCCAATACGCCCCAGAGTGGTGCCGACCTCCACCGTCTGACCTTCATTCACATCGATGCCGGAGAGGTGGCCATAGCGCGTCGCAATTCCGTTGCCGTGGTCGATCTCGACCATTTTGCCGTAGCCGCCGGTCCATTCCGCGCTCACCACCCGACCGGCCGCCGTGGCGCGCACGGGCGCGCCGTAATCTTCGCGAAGATCTATACCTGTGTGCATCGCCGGGCGGCCGAGGAATGGATCGATCCGCACGCCGAATCCTGAGGTGACGTCAGGATCGCCAGGCAATGGCTTGCGCACCGGAACATAGGGAAGGATGCGCCGTAGCCGATCGGTCGCGAGCACGGCTTCCTGCACCTGCGAAAACTCTCGCGCAAACGCGGAAGAGGGCGCGCCCACTTGCACGGGCACGAGGGGTCCCCCTTGTGGCCTGGCTTTGTCGGCATTGCTTGGCGGCATGAGCCGGTCTGGCGAGAGGCCGGTCTCGGCCAGTGCAACGCGCAGCTTTTCGGCAGCGGCTAGAATTGGCACCCGCAGTTCGGCGAGTGTGTCCACCTGCTTGCGTTCGACGCGGTCGAGGGCACTCGCCGCGATCGCGAGACGCGCGGGCAACGTGGTGTCGAGGGAGACATCCGCGCTGTCGCGGTCTGCAGTGGGCTCGACGGCACTCTGGCTATGTCCGCTCGGCAATTCGGCCGGCTCGTTGCTCGGGAGGAGGCGCAGTTCCATGCCGTCGGGATGCGGCTTCGGTTCCGCGAAGGGGCGGGTTGTGGTGACCGGCGCAAAGCTCGTCGCCGCTTGCGGCACACCGGCGTCCAAACCGGAAAATTTCGGCGAAAGCAGCGGGTTGGGAGCGGTCTCCTGAGAAGCGGGTTTGGCGGCAATCTGCGGCTTGCGATCGGCGGGACGCGGAATCTGGCCAGTTATCTCTGCGCCGATGCTGGCGCGCTGCGCCAGAGCGGTAACAAGGCTCGCGCGCATCTCGAGTTGTGCCTGCCGCTGAAACAAGTCGTGTAGCCGGCCCTCGTAGGCCTGCTCATTCAGGAGCTCGCGGCTCTTCATCCGCTCGATCTGGGTGCGCATCGAGGCGAGTCGATCCTCGTAAGCGTATTGCATTTGGGTTTGGCGGGATATGAGCGACGACAAAAGATCATCGTGAAAAACAAACAGCAGCGCCAAGGCAAAGCAGCCGAGCGCAAGCATCGGAACGATGGAAAGCACGCCGACAAGCACGCTCGGACGAAACCTGAAGCTTCGCACCCGCTGGCCGCGCGAAAGCACCACCGAGTAGTGCGAGGAATGCTCCCGCGGCTTCGGAAAGCTGTCGCGACGCGACATGAATTACTCCAGGCGCGCTACACGCCACGCTCCGATCACAAGACCACGTTAAGGTTAATGGATTGCCCACCACGCGGGCTTCGTCAGATGCTTTTTGCTGCAGCGAGTACTTCTTCAGCGTGACCGGGTACCGAAACCTTGCGCCAGGTGCGGGCGATCTTGCCGTCCTTGATCAGGAAGGTGGTGCGCTCGACGCCCATATACTTGCGCCCATACATGCTCTTCTGCGTCCACACGCCGTAGGCGTTGAGCGTGTTCTTGGCCTCGTCAGACGCGAGCGGCAGGCTGAGATCGTATTTCTTGCGGAATTTGGCATGGCTCGCCTCGCCGTCGGGGGAAACGCCGAGAATGTCGGTGCCGACCTTGGCGAATTCGGCGCGCAGGGCGTTGAAATCGACCGCCTGCTTGGTACAGCCGGACGTGTCATCTTTGGGGTAGAAGTAGAGGACTAGCTTGCGCCCGGCGAAATCCTTCAGCCGAACAGGCTTGCCCTCGACCCCGGGAAGTACGAAATCCGGCGCGGTGTCGCCGTCACCTAGAACCTGGCCCATGGCCTTCCTTTCGTCTCATTAAACCGCCACTGCTAAAGCCGCGCGAGTGCAGGTCGGCGAGTACACGCGTCCTCCGATTACACGCCTCAATCGGGACAATAGCCGAGCAGGGTCGCTGCAACGAGGCCTCAGCGAATTGGTCGATCATTCCGATAATGTCCAGCAAAGGTTTCTCCTGCCGGTTCCGGGCCTGTTCCGCCGGGGAGACTTCGTGCTGAGGAAGGGTCGCTCCAGGACGAGTCGCGGGCGCCGCTTCCTTCTCGTTTCAGCTGCCTTTCTCGGCTTCCTCGCGCTGATCAGCGCCGTGGTCTACGTCCGGCTATTGCAAGGGCCGATCGCCATCAACAGCTTCACGCCGCGCCTGGCTGCCGCGCTCGAACAGCGCTTCGGCAAGGGCTGGCGTTTCAATCTGGGTGAGGCCTCGCTGGAACGCGGCGCTCATGGCGCAACGCTCGCCGTTGGCGGTTTGAACATTCAGGCGAACGGACGCACCGTCGTTGCGGCGCCGCGGGCGGAAGTTTCGCTCGATCCGCTGGACCTGTTGATGTTGCAGGTCCGGCCGCGCCGGCTCGACGTCTTCGACCTTCAAGTGCAGCTCTCGGTGCGCCCGGACGGATCTGTGGCTATTTCGGCCGGCCAAGATGCGAGCCAGGCGGTTGCGATTGCGCCGCCGCTTGAACCTGTTCCGAGCGCACCCGGTACTCCCGCGGGCGCATCGCCATTGCCGAAGCAGGCCCTGCTCAAGCAGGCGGCGGCCGCCCTCGCAACGCTCTTCGATTCGATCGCCGGCCCAGACAGCCCGGTCGGCGCGATAGATCGCATCGCGGTGGCCCGTGGCCGGCTTGTCATCGACGACCAGAAGGAGAAGCGCAAAACCGTTTTCGGCGGGCTCGAACTTGCCTTCGACAAATCGGAGGGAACAACGACGCTCAACGTCTCCGCAGACGGTCCGAACGGTCGCTGGGCGGCAACCGTGCAGGCAAACGGCACCGCGGCGACGGAACGCACGCTCGATCTCGACATCCATGATGTGACGCTCGACGAGATCGCGCTTGCCGGCGGCTGGCGCAAGATCGGCTTCGATACCGATATGCCGATGTCGCTGAAGCTGCATCTCGGGCTGACGCCGGACGGGGCGGTCGGCGCCGCGCATGGCCGTTTCGTCTTCAGCTCCGGCTTCTTGCGGCTCGATGATCCTGACCACGAGCCGATCTTCGTCGACGAGATCACTGGCGGGTTCCTGTGGACGCCCGCGGAGCACCGCTTTCTCATCGAGCCCGTGCAATTCTTCGCCGGGGACACGCATTTCACCGTCTCCGGCGAGGTGGCCCCGGGCCTCACGCCCGACGAGCCGTGGCGCATCGCGCTCGGCCTCACCGAACCCGGTGGCTTCGCGGCCGAGAGACCGGGCGAGAGGCAACTCGTCATCGAGAAATCCGTCTTTGACGGTCGCCTCGCCCTCGCGGACAAAACGTTATTCATCGATAAACTCGAAGCAAGCGGGCCGAATCTCGGCTTCGCCGCCACCGGCGAATTCGACTGGGCGAAGGGGGCGCATCTGAAGCTTGGTGCGTCGGCAAGCCCGATGCCGATCAGGAACGTCTTGCGCATATGGCCGACCTTCATGGCGGCGAATGTGCGCAGTTGGGCGCTCGCCAACATCCAATCCGGCACGGTTCAGAACGCTACGATCCAAGTCGATTACAACGAAGCCGACCTGCTCGCGATGCGCATGGATGGCGTGCCGCGCGACGCATCCACGCTGATCGATTTCACGATCAGCGACGGCAGCGTGACTTTCATGGACGGCGTGGCGCCGCTAAGCGGCGTCTCGGGCAAAGGTCATTTTACCGGTCGAACGTCGAATTTCGTTGCAACGAGCGGATGGGTGGAATCGGGCGCAGGCCGCCGCCTGACAATCTCCGAAGGCACTTTTCAGGTGTCGGATTCAAGTGTGAAGCCGACACCGGCGACGATCAATCTGCGCGCCAACGGTAGCGTCGAGGCGGTGAGCGAGCTGTTGAACACGCAGGCGATGAAGTCCTACGCCAATTTGCCACTCGATCCGGCGAGTCTGAAAGGCCAGATCGAAGGCAAGCTCGGCGTCGATTTTCCGCTCGGCGCAGGTGCCTCGCGCGCCGATACGGTGGTGCGCCTCAATGCCAATGTCACGAATTTGTCGGCGGAAAAACTGGTCGGGCACGAAAAGCTCGACAACGCCAATATGACGATCGCCCTCGACAAATCCGGCTTGCGGGCGACCGGGCAGGGTCGTCTCTTCGGTGGCGCGGCATCGCTGGATTTCCGCAAACCCGCGAACGGAGCGGGCGAGGCGGCCATCAACATCAGCCTCGATGATCAGGCGCGCGCCAAACAAGGCTGGTCGATATCCGGCCTGACGGGGCTCGTGAGCGCGCGCATCACCTCGCCGTTGCCGGCCGAAACCGGCAAGGCGCAAGTCGAATTCGACCTGACGAAAGCCTCGCTCGACGGCGTTCTGGCCGGCGTGGTCAAGCCGACAGGACGCCCGGCGAAAATTGCCATGTCCGTCACCGCCGGAGAGCAATCGACCCTTCTCGATCAGATCGTTGTCGATGCGGGCTCGATGCAGGCACGCGGCTCGGCGGAACTTGGGCCCGACAACAATCTCCTGTCGGCGAAGTTCGCACAGCTGAAGCTCTCGCCCGGCGACGACATGCATGTCGAAGCCCAAAAAGGCGATGACGGCCTGAAGCTGACGATACGCGGCACTTCAATCGATGCTCGTCCCTTCATCAAATATGTGACGCGAGCGGGAGACGATGCTAATGCTCGCGGCACGGGAAGTGCGACCGATTTCGATGTCGATCTGAAAACCGCTTTGCTTACTGGCAACAACAAGCAGGCGATCTCGAACGTCGACTTCCGGCTTGCGCGGCATGGAGGGCTGATCCGTCAGTTCGCGCTGTCCGGGAAGTTCGGCCGCGAAAACCTGGTAGGGTCGATCAGCCGGACCGAGGCCGGCGTGCCGCAGATAAAGCTCTCGACGAGCGATGCCGGATCCCTGATCGGCTTTCTGGATTTCTACAAGCGGATGGAAGGCGGCTCGCTCAGCGCGCAGATGCTCGTCGGTGAGAGCCACGTCGACGGCAATATCGAAATCCACGATTTCATGCTGCGCGATGAGCCTGCTGTGCGCCGGCTCGTCACGGAAGGTGCCTTTCGCGGCACCGGTAAGGAGGCAACCTTCGATCCGACGCTGGTACGTTTCGATCG
>JAFASC010000292.1 GCA_019244955.1 Methylobacteriaceae bacterium
GCCTCGATGAGACCGGCATTGCCGACCATGCCGCGGCCGGGCTCGATGATCGTCTCCGGGATGCGGTTGCCGAAATGCTTGCGCAACGAGCGGAAGATCGTCTGGCCGTAGGTGCGCACCGCCGGCACGTCCTTCGTATACTTCGTCGGAAAGCCGCCGCCGAGATTGACCATCTGCAGATTGATGCCGCGCTCGGAAAGGTCGCGGAAGATGGCGGACGCCGCCTTCAGCGCGCCATCCCACATGCGCGGGTTCGGTTGCTGCGAGCCGACATGGAACGAGAGGCCGTGCGCGACGAGGCCGAGCCGGTGCGCGTGTTCGAGCACGCGCGGCGCCATATCCGGCACGCAGCCGAACTTGCGCGACAGCGGCCATTCCGCGCCGGCGCCATCGCACAGCATGCGGCAGAACACTTTCGATCCGGGCGCTACGCGGGCGATCTTCTCGACCTCAGCCTCGCAATCGACGGCGAAGAGACGCACGCCGAGCGCATAGGCGCGCGCGATGTCGCGCTCCTTTTTGATCGTGTTGCCGAAGCTGATGCGGTCGGGCGCAGCGCCGGTCGCGAGTACCTGCTCGATCTCCGTGAGCGAGGCCGCGTCGAAGCACGAGCCGAGCCGCGCCAAGAGGTCCAGCACTTCCGGTGCAGGATTGGCTTTGACCGCGTAGAAGACGCGCGTGTCGGGGAGCGCCTTGGCAAAGGCGTGATAGTTCTCGCGAACGACGTCGAGATCGACGACGAGGCAAGGGCCAGTGTCGCGGCCCGCCTCGCGGCGCTCGCGCAGGAACTGGTGGATACGGTCGGTCATCGCGGCATCCCTTCGAAGGGCGCGGGCTTTGCCGCGCCTTTGCGATCAGACTTCGTCGGATGGCGATGCTCGGCGCGGGCCGCGCGATGGAGACGCGAACCCGAGCGAGTTGACCCGCCAACCATGACCGCTTCCGCGTCGCCGCGGTTTCGGTCGGGTGCTGCGCCGTTGGACACGATCATCCCGGAGGCGCGAGCGCATCCGAGAGTTCAGGTGGCCATCGTTTGGAAGGGAAAATCCCGTCCGCACGCCCGGCAAGAAAGACAAGCCTCTTCGGTAAGCCAGCCTTTGGAGGGCCGACAGAGACCAAAAAAGCCCGGTCCGTCGTTGCTTTAAGTCGCGATCCCCCGCAGAGACGGGGTTCGCCGGTTCGCCTCCGGCTGCCGGTTTTCTTTACGACGGTTCTCCGGCCTCTTGTCCGGGATTGCCGCCGACCGACACACGACCACAGGCACGTGCGATTTGGGCAAGCATGAACATAGGGAAAAAATCTCGCGGTACAAGAGCTTTGTGGAGCCGGCCCGGGATTTCCGCAGATATGTTGTTAATTGGCATCCACCTTGGTGAGGAACTCGCATGAATCTTAGAGGAGGCTGCCTTTGTGGCGCGGTGCGTTACGAGTTTATCGGGGAACCATTCCGGCAATTCGTCTGCCATTGCCGCGATTGCCAGCGCTCGGGCGGCAGCGCCTTTCACATCGGGCTTGCCGTCCCGCGCGACGGATTTCGCGTGAGCGAGGGTGAGTTGCAGACATACGAGTCGGCATCGGATTCCGGCCGGCCGTCAAGCGGCGCTTCTGTTCGACCTGCGGCTCGGGTGTAATCAACGAGCCGGCGATCTGGCCCGATCACGTCGTCATCCGAGTCGGCACTCTGGATGATCCGAGCCTCGTGCAGCCGAAGCGGGAGCTCTATGCGAGCAAGCGCGCGCGCTGGGTCAGTATCGCGCTCGAAGCGTGAGCGCCAGCGTCGTTCTTATCTAACGACCACCTTGGTTCCGACCTTGACGCGATTGTAGAGATCGATCGCGTCGATGTCGCGCATGCGGATGCAGCCGGACGAGACGCCCTGGCCGATGCTCTCCGGTTCGTTGGTGCCGTGGATGCGGTACATCGTGTCTTTGTTACCCTGGAACAGGTAAAGCGCCCGCGAGCCGAGCGGATTGTCGGGGCCGCCAGGCAGGCCGCCGGCGCGAGCCGTCGGCGCAAGGTGCGGCCAGCGCTTCAGCATGTCGGCGGGCGGCATCCAATGGGGCCATTCGGCCTTCTTCGCGACGCGGGCGACGCCGGTCCAGCCGTACGCCTCCTGCCCGGTGGCGACGCCGTAGCGAATCGCCTTGCGGCCAGGCTCCACGAAATAGAGGAACTTGTCCTTCGTATCGACGACGATGGTACCGGGAGCCTCGCCAGTCGGGTCGTCGATGCGGTAGCGCTCGAACTGCACGTTGGTGTCGACCTTCGGGACAAGCGCCAGATATTGCGCGTCTTTCTGGGAAACCGAGGGATCTGGGACGCCCTGGTAATTGCACCCGCCGAGGAGTGCGCCGGCACCGGCAAGCAGGGCGATCGAAGAGAATTTCATGGCACAACCCCTCGTGCGGACGGCTCAGCTTATTAGGGGTTTGATTACCATACTCTTAGCCCGCTGGGCGGCGGGGCGGGCAAAGCTCTGCGCCTGTTGCACGCACGCCACAGGTTGACCAGCCCGCATACAGGCCCGCACAGCCGATGGACTTCGCGCCGCGACATCGCGACACTGCGCGCAGTCCGGAGGATCCATTGTCGAAAACGCTGCTTCTCAGTCATTCCGCCGGATTGGGCCACGACATGGGCCGCGGCCATCCCGAACGGCCGGACCGGCTGCGCGCGGTGGAGCGCGTGCTCGAGAACGAGCGCTTTCAGCCGCTGATCCGCGAGCAGGCGCCGTTTGGCGAACGCGCCGCGGTGATTCGCGTCCATCCCGAAGCCTATTTCGACGCGATCGAGGGCGCCGCGCCGAAGGAAGGCATCGTGCAGCTCGATGGCGATACCGCGATGAGCCCGGGGACCTGGGCGGCGGTGATGCACGCCATCGGTGGCGCCACGCATGCCGTTGACGAAGTGATGGCCGGCAAGGTCGACAATGCGTTCGTCGCGATGCGCCCGCCCGGCCATCACGCCGAGCGCGCGACGCCGATGGGCTTCTGCTTCTTCAATCAGGCCGCAATCGCGGCACGGCACGCGCAGGCCGTCCATGGTGCCGAGCGCGTCGCCATCATCGATTTCGACGTGCATCACGGCAACGGCTCACAGGATATTTTCTGGGCCGATCCCACCGTAATGTACGCCTCGACGCACCAGATGCCGCTTTATCCCGGCACCGGGGCACGCAACGAACGCGGCGAGCACGATACGATCGTTAATGCGCCGCTGAGACCCGGCGACGACGGCGAGCGCTTCCGCGAGGCGTTCGAGACGACGATCCTGCCGCGCGTCGATTCCTTTGCGCCGGACCTCGTGATCGTGTCTGCGGGCTTCGATGCGCACCGGCGCGATCCGCTCGCCAATCTCATGCTGGTCGAACACGACTTCGCCTGGGCAACGGCCAAGCTCATGGAAGTCGCGCAAAAACACGCGAACGGACGGCTCGTCTCGGTGCTCGAAGGCGGCTACGACCTCGAAGGTCTCGCCCATTCCGTGGCCGCGCACGTGCTGACGCTGATGGGCGCATCGGCGGGCACACCGAAATGAGCCAGGCGACAGGCCATATCGATCCGACGCGCGAGCAATTCAAGGCGATTTTCGGCCTGCCGCTCGATCGCCCCGTGCACATGATCAATCTCTTGCGCTTCCGCGAATTCGCCGCCTATCGCGACGGCGATCCCGAAGCGGGCGAGAAGGTGAGCGGACGGCAAGCCTACCGGCGTTACGGCACCGAGGCGGCGGCGCATTTCGGCAAAGTCGGCGGCAAGCAGCTCTGGATCGGCGCGCCCGAGCTCATGCTGATCGGCCCGCAGGACGAGCGCTGGGATCTCGCTTTCGTCGCTATTATCCGAGCGCGCAAGCCTTCGTCGATATGCTGCGCAATCCCGATTATCAGCGCGCGACGCGCCACCGCACGGCGGCCGTCGCCGACAGCCGCCTCATTCGCTGCGCCGGATTGGAAGCCGGTGTCGGCTTCAATCCGAGATGATCACAGCTGCTTGTAGGTGATCTTGCCGTCGGGGCCTTTCTGCCAACGATAGACGACGTAATCGGCGCGCGTGACATCGCCCTTCTTGTCGTAGGAGATATCGCCGATCACCGTCTTGAAGGGCTTGCCCGAATGCATGACGTCGATGATCGCCTGATTGTCGAGCGACTTCGCCTGCTCCGCCGCCTGCTTTAGAACCTGCACGGCCGCGTAGCTGTAGAGCGTGTACGTCTCCGGATTGAATTTCTTCGCCTCGAATTTCTTCACGACCTCGGCAGCCTCGGGCCGCAGCCGCGGGTCGGGCGGGAATGTCATCAACGTGCCGTCCGCACCGGGACCGGCGATCGAGGCAAATTCCTCCGAGGCGATACCGTCGCCGCCCATCAGCGGCGCCTGGACGCCCTGGTCGCGCATCTGCCGCACAAGCAGGCCGGCCTCCGTATGCACGCCGCCGTAATAAAC
>JAFASC010000116.1 GCA_019244955.1 Methylobacteriaceae bacterium
TCGCGTGTGCAAGGCACGCTGGGGAGCCGCTGCCGGATGACCTGCGGCGACAAGTGCATTCCAGGCTTGTCGCAGCGCACGGTCAAGGCTCGCATCGCTGAATCGCAGCCTTGCCGCTTGCAGCTCTTTCTTGCCCATTGCGGACGCGTCCTCGCCGGCACACGGGGGAGCGGTCACGCGACTCACCCCGCCGGACACAAAATCGCCGAACTTGGTTCAGGAAGTTTTAACGAGGTGTTCGGGTGGAAGGACGGTTTGATGGGTAAGCTCGCGACGTGCCTGTGGTTCGACCATGGCGAGGCCCGCAAGGCGGCCGAGTTCTACGCGGCGACATTTCCGGACAGCCACCTGAACTCGGCGCATGAAGCGGCGTCCGATTATCCCGGCGGCGCACCGGGGAACGAGCTCGTCGTCGCGTTCACGGTGCTGGGACAACCCTTTGTCGGCCTCAACGGGGGTCCGACCTTCACGCCGAACGAAGCCGTCAGCTTCCAGGTCACGACCGAGGATCAGGCGGAGACCGACCGCTACTGGAATGCGATCGTCGGCAATGGCGGCAAGGAGAGCCAGTGCGGCTGGTGCAAGGACCGCTGGGGCTTTTCCTGGCAGATCGTGCCGCGCGCCTTGATGGCCGCGATGAGCGATCCCGATCGCGCCGCCGCGAAACGCGCGATGGACGCGATGATGAAGATGCGCAAGATCGACATCGCGACGATCGAGGCGGCGCGCGGTGGCTAGCGAGGTGCGTGAGGCGGCGAGCGCTGTGCCTCATTTATGCGGAGCGCGGCGGATTTCCACGCCCTTTACTTACGCGGTTGCGAATGTTGAACTAACCTAAGCTGGCGCGTTCGCGCTGTTTGAGAGCAGACTCCGGGGGAGACCGTGGCTAAATTCGTCATTGAACCTCACTTCCGGCTGCAGGAATGGGTCGCGCACGACAAGGGCTACTTCGCCGCTGAGGGCCTCGACTACGAATTCCGCGAGCTCATCAAGTCGACCGACGGCCAGCATCACGCCAAGGCGAATTCCGGCGCCTTTCAGAGCATCGAGAAAGGCCGCGAGGCGGATGTGAGTTGCGCCTGCCATTGGACGGTCAACATCGCAGCGTCCCGCGGTCACGCAAAACTGTACGCCGACGTTTATTCCGTAGCGCCGTCCGGCATCTTCGTGCCGGCGGACTCGCCGGTCCAGTCGCCTGCCGATCTCACCGGCGTTCCGATCTCCGTCGGCTATCAATCGGGCAGCCATTATTCGACGATTCAGGCGCTCGAACAGTATATGCCGCTGGATCGCACAAATTTATCCTTCAAGGAAGGAATGCTGTTTGCGCGCATGGAACTTCTGCTAGAGCGGAGGGTCCCGGCGGCGACGCTGTTCAGCGGCCCTTATTATTTCGCCGAGCAGCTCGGGTTTCGCAAGATCATCGACAACACGTTCATGATCGCCGCGATGCTGAACGGCAATCCGGAGCCGGAGGACATACGCAAGTATTTTCGCGGGCTAAAGCAGGCGCAAAGCGATATCGATCTTCGCCCGGAGCTCTACATGCACTACTACACACGCGAGTTTCCCGAGCGGTTCCACGAAAGGATGGATACGCGGCGCTGGGGCCCCGGCGAGCGCATCGTCTTTGAAAAATATACGAAGCAGGCCTTCGACGAGGCGTTCGAGTGGATCGGCTCGCACGGAATCTTCGAGGCCGGCAAAATGGGTGCCGGCGAGTACGAAAGCGCGATTGTGTCGTTGGTGTAGGACTTGGCCGCTGCGGAGGCCGGCCGGGATGCAAGCCGTTACTTGAGACATCTACTCGTCCACCAGCGTGAGGACGGGGCAGACGCGGGGAGCCAAGGCACCGGAAGGATGAGCTGCTAAGTGGGACCAAAACATAGGTCCGTGTTTTCTCCTGCCCTCACCGTTGCCCGCGCCCACCAACGCGCCGCCGCCCTCCTGGCGGACGCTGGCATCGAGACCCCAAAACGGGATGCGCGCGTGCTGCTCTTGGAGGCGGCGGGAATCGATCACACCGCCCTCCTCCGCGATCCCGATGCCCGGCTCGGCGACGAGGCGGCGGCGCGGCTCGCAGCCTTTGTCGCGCGGCGGCTCAGGCGCGAGCCGGTGTCGCGCATCCTCGGGCGGCGCGAATTCTGGGGTCTGACGCTTCGCGTCACATCAGACGTGCTCGACCCGCGCGCCGACACCGAGACGCTCGTCGCGGCGGCGGTCGAGGAACTGCGCGACCGCCGCGACGAGGCGCTGCGCCTCCTCGATCTCGGCACCGGCTCGGGCGCGCTCCTCTGCGCGCTTCTGAGCGAATTTCCCCGCGGCTTCGGCATCGGCACCGATCGCAGCGAAGCCGCCTGCCGCATCGCGCGGAAAAATCTCGCCGCAAGCGGCCTCGCCGGGCGCGGCGCCATCGTTCGCAGCGACTGGGGCGAGGCGCTCCAAGGCGGGTTCGACCTGATCGTCGCAAACCCGCCTTACATCGCCTCCGCCCATATCGCAGCCCTCGGCCCTGAGGTCCGCGACTACGATCCGCGCGCCGCGCTTGACGGCGGTCGCGACGGGCTCGCCGCCTATCGCGCGATCGCTGCGGACCTCGCCCGCCTCTGCCGGCCCGGTGGGGTCGCCATCCTGGAAATCGGCCACGACCAGGCCGAATCGGCGGCGCACTGCTTCCAGGAGGCAGGCTGGAGCGTTGCCGTCAGGCACGACCTCGAAAATCAGCCCCGAGCGCTGGTTTTACGCCGGTGAGCCCCGGAACTTCCTGTGGCAAATCAAGCAGGCGAAAATATTCCCGGCGCGCGTCTTGGCGGCAGCCCTACGATCCGCTATGTCTTAGGGCGAATACCACTCGCCTTAAGCGCACTCGGATAGGCAGCGCGGGCGGTTGGATGCTCCCGATCTCGATCGTTGCTTCAGAAGATCAGGGCGCTTGAGCTCCTGCCTCGTCGATCAGCGCTTGCGCATTGGTGAGGCTTAGAGGTCCCGGGACTGCACGGAAAAGTCTCGGGGTGCACGTGGGTGGCCGTCGCATTTCGCGCGGCCGCAAAGATCCGGCCGGAGACTATTGTCCGTTTGAGCCAGACATGCTCAGCAAGATCGGCCGGGAGCCGATCCGCGGAAACGCGGACGGCGCACACGCGAGAGATGATGTCAGTTTAAGGATCATCGATGAGACCTGGTCAGAATAAGCGCATGCGCGGCCGCAATCCCGGCCGCAAAGGGCCCAATCCGCTGACGCGGAGCTACGAATCGAACGGGCCCGACGTGAAAATCCGCGGCACCGCCCAGCACGTCGCTGAAAAATACCTGCAGCTCGCGCGCGATGCGCAGTCCTCCGGCGATCCGGTCATGGCGGAGAGCTATCTGCAGCACGCCGAGCACTATTTCCGCATCATCGCGGCGGCCCATCAGGCGCAGCAGCAGGCACAGATGGGCGGCGCCCCGCGGCCGCCGGGCGAGACCGACGAGGACAACGACGACGACGTCGATTTCGGACTCTCGGACCGCTTCGCTTCCGTCGCTGAGCGGCTGCCGCCGCAGCCGGTCTACCAGGCGCAGAACTTCCCGCCGCAGGGCAATTTCGCCGGCCAACCGCAGCCCTATGGCGAGCGACCGCGCTTCAATAACGAGCGGCCGAACTACAATGGCGGCGAGCGCAACGAGCGCTGGCGCAACGACCGCCCGCAGCAGGATCGGCCCTATCAGGAGCGCCCCTACCAGGACCGCAATAGTGGCGGTGGGGAGCGGCCGAATTATCAGGGCCAGCCCTACCAGGATCGCGGCCACCGCAATGATCGTAATGATCGTCATGATCAGCGCCGCTTTCGTGGCGACCGCCCCGAGCGCGGCGAGCCGCACAGCGAGAGCCGTGGCGCAGGCGAGCGCGAACCGGCCGAATTGCCGGCCTTCATCACCGCGCCTGGCCCGCGCCCCGGCTTGTCCGAAGCCGAGGCCAATCCTCAAGGTGAAACAGCGCGCGACTTTACGGGCGAAGGCGGCAACTTCCACCTGCGCTCCCGGCGCCGGCGTCGGGGCGGTCGTCCGGAAGGCGAAGGGCGCTCGCCGAACGACGTGCCCGATGCCGACGAGGTTCCGGCCGGCGAGTGAGCCTCAGGCTTCGATCCGCAATTCGTCTCCGAGGCCGATGTCGCCGCCCGCGATGACGCGAGCGTAGACGCCACAATCGTGGTGGCCGAAAGCCCGCTCCATCGCCGGCAGAAGGTTCATGTCGCGCGTGCCGGCTCCCGGCGCGACGTCGATCGCAAAGCAGCGATCGATCGCCTTGACCGCCTCGAGCACGATCGAGCCGGCGCGCAGCTTTTTGCCGACAAACGAGAACTCCTCCCATGGCTGCAGGCCGCTCACATAGAGATTGGCGCGGAAACGCAGCGGATCGAGGCTCCGCCCGACGCTGTGCGCTATCGCGCGAACGCTCGCCAGATTGATTAGCGACACGAAGCCTGAACGAGAATCGGTAAAGCGAAATCCGTTCACCGCGCTGAGCAGGCGGGCGGGGCCACGCATCTCGCCGGCGCAAACGGCTTCGAGGAAGCGCGCGATCACCGCGCGCCCTGCTTCTGTCGAGAGTTCAGCGGCGGCGAGAGTGCGGCCGTCTCGCTCGATCGTGAGCGTGCTCGTCGCGTCATTGTAGCGCGTCGCTAGCGCAGCGAGCCGCGCATTGCGCGCCAGCATCAGGAACTTGATTTTCGGCTGATGCACCGGCGCTGCGGGATCGTAGCCCGATGGCCCGTTTTCGATGGCATAAAGCCTGTCGCCGGGGAAATATTCCCCGGCTTTGAGGCTTACGCGTTCGACCGGCTCAGGCGAAAGACCTTTGACCGGATACCGGTAGAGTGCCGCAACCCGCATCTGTCGTTGAGCCTCAGCTCTTCACCTCATCGCTGAGGATCGGCCCAAACAGCTCCCACCGCGTGCCATCGAAACGCTGCATCTGGAACTGCTTGATGACGCGATAATCATCATGCGTGGTCGTGACCGACATACCGGGAAGCCCGAGCGAGCCGGCGAAATCTTTGATGTTCGTCGCCTGCTTCATCAAGTTCTCGCGCGTGAGATCGTCGCCACATTGTTTGAGCACGTGCACCATCAATTCCGCTGCGCCATATCCATACGTGTTGAACACGCTGTCCTTCGAGCCGCTCGGATAATATTTGTCGATGAACTCGAAATACTTCTTCATGCCCGGATCGTCCTTCCATTTCGGGTCGGCCGGGTCTTTACCGTAAGTGACGGTGATCAGGCCCTTCGAATTTTCGAGCCCCGCCGGTGTGAGCACCTCGCTGACCGAAATGGAATTGATGTTCAGCACGTGCAACGGCGTCCAGCCGAGCTCTGCCGCCTTCTTTATCGCTTGCGCCGCGAATTTCGGCGTGCCGCCGTTGAACAGCACATCGGCGCCCGACGCTTTCAGTTTTAGCATTTGCGAATCGACGGTCGGGTCGGTGACTTCGTACGTCGCCTCGGCCACGATCATGTTGGCTTTGGCTCCTAGCGCCTCTCTAAATCCCTTCACATAATCGCGGCCGAAGTCATCGTTCTGCGTAAGCATGGCGATTTTGCCGTTCGGACGCTCCTTCAATATGTATTGCGCATAGACATGCGCCTCGGTGAGGTAGCTCGGATTGTAGCCGATGGTCCACGGAAAATTCTTTGGATCGGTGAATTTCGCTGCACCGGTGGCGAGGAACAGCATCGGCACCTTCTTCGTGTTCATATATTTCATGATCGCCGTGTTTTGCGCCGTGCCCAGCGTCTGGAACGTCGCCAGCACCTCGTCGCTCTCAACGAGCTTACGGATTTGCTCGACCGTTTTCGGTGGGCTGTAGCCGTCGTCGTAGCTGATCAGGTTGATCTTGCGACCGTTGAGGCCGCCCTGATCATTGATCATCTGGAAATAGGCGGCTTCGGTTTTGCCGATCGTACCGTAGGCGGAGGCCGGCCCGCTATAGGGCATCGTCTGGCCGAGCTTGATCTCGGTATCGCTTGCGCCGGGCCCGTATTTCTTCTGCGCCTGCGCCGCCGTCACGTCCACGACGAGCGCCAATGCCAGACCTGTCGCCACCCAAAGTCTCTGCGCTGATCTGGTCATTGTTCTCTCCTTGTCCGCCAAGATGATGTAATCTCACCCCTTCTTCGGAGTCGTTGCAAGCAATCGCGGCTTCTACAGTAAAGCTTCCCCGCCGCGCGTCCTATGAGCGTTTTTCCGCGAACAGGTTGACCGCCATGTAGGACGGGAAGGCGCCGTTCCATGCCTCGTGGTAGCTGGACGGCACGATCTCGTCGGGCACCGAGATCTTCGTGCGAAACTGATACCCAGCCTCGGCCACGTTCAGCCCGGCATCCTCGAAGATCAGTGTCAGCGCTTCCTTGCTGAAGCGGAAGAAGTCGGACGGGTAGCCGTGCAGCGGAAACGTCTGGTGCGTGGCGATGAAGCAGAAGCCGCCCGGTTTCAGGACGCGCGCGATCTCGCGTGCGGCAATCCACGGCCGCTCGAGATGCTCGAACACCGAAATCGCGACCACCGCCGCAAACCGGTTCGTCCATTCGACGGGTAGAGAATGCAGATCGGCGATGACGTCGACATCGTTGCCCGCCTCGACATCCGCCATCGTGTAATTTGCCCTCGGCACGAGCTCGAAGTGCCCGTGCACATGCGTGACGCGGCCCTCGATCGACTGCTTCGTGCCGACTTCGAGGACGCGCGCGTCGGGGCGCACTTGCCTCGCCCGGGCGACAAATCTGTCGTGCGGCGCCAACGTCGACGCATCGGGTTGCGATGGCCCGAATGGCGGATCGGCACCGGCGGCCTCTGACCCGCGCCTCAGCCTCAATCGGGTTGCGATCGCATCGCGGATTTTGGTGAGAGCGGTCAGTGCCATGACTCCTCTTTGCGTGGCCTCGGTAGCATCGCGTCCGAAGCGGGTGCAACCACCGACTCGCTGCCCGAGCGAGTCGCTCCGTGGCTCGGGCGCGCGCCATCCTTGTTGCGCCTGACGGCGCTAGCGAAAAACCAAGAGGACACGGGCGCCGAGCGGCCGTACCTAAATTTAAAAGACCGGTCACCCGGCGCCTCGTGTGCGGCGGTTTCTGTCTGTCGCGTCCCGCATGCTGGCGATCTGGAACGAACCGGAGATCGCCGCCCGTTGTGGCGGCGAGTCCTGTACAAGAGCTCCAGTCGCTGCCGCCCGGTCGTAGTGCCGGGCGGGCGGTTGTACTGGGCTCCG
>JAFASC010000004.1 GCA_019244955.1 Methylobacteriaceae bacterium
GCCGATCACCGCTCCGATGAGGGTGAAGGTCGCCAGCGATGCGCCGGCTGTCGCGCCGAGACCGAGATCCCTCGCGATGGCGCTCATCATGAAGCCCAGGATCAGGAAATCGAACCCATCCATCGCGTAACCGACGGCGGAGGCGGCAAGCGCCTTGCGGGCATAGTTCCCCGCCGGGGCGGCGTCAGAGGCGACGATCTCTTCTGCGACGCTCATCCAAGTTTCGCTGGCTGCTCATGGGATCGCGGACGCGTGCTTTCGTTGCAAGCGCACGTTCCGCGATCGACGCAGTTATTCAGGTCAGCGCAAGCGATCTTTGATCAAGGGCGAAGCGACGTGCGCACACATCACCGCGTCAGTCGTCGTCGTTCGTCCCGGCGAGAGCCTCGAGCATGCTGACGATCTTGGCGCGCACGCGCGCGTCTTTGATGGCGGCGAACGCACGGTTCAGTCGGATTCCCTCGCGCGTGGCGATCAGGTCGAGAACCTGATCCTTGCCGGCCGAGTGTGCGCGTTGCGACTGTCCGCCGGCGCCATCGAAGAAATATGAAACCGGCACTTCGAGGAAATTGGCGATCGCCTGCAAGCGGCTGGCGCCAACGCGGTTCATGCCCTTTTCGTACTTCTGCACCTGCTGGAACGTAACGCCGAGCGCGTCCCCGAGCGCCTCCTGGCTGATGCCGAGCATCATTCGCTTATGTCGAATGCGCGCCCCGACATGCCGATCAATCGGCTGCGGCTCTTTCGGGCCGGCAACTGTGGCGACCTTCATTAATTTCCCCTTTTTCGCGTTCATGCGTCGCGGGGGACTTTGCGCTCAATCATAAGGCGGGAAAAGGGTACAATACGTGAATCTCGCACCCTTCCCACGGTCTATCGCACATCAAGAGCCTATAAGCCGCAGATGCGCCGCCCCTCGTGACGTGGCCTGACGGCGCTCGGCCGACAGGCGTTTTACTTCCACCAAGTATGCAATTTCCTCGTCGACTCCGAGATAGGCCAGCGCGTCGGGGGCAAAGCCTGCCTGGACGAGGCACTCCGATGCCTCAAGCACGGCCATGCCGACCAGGTGATGCAATAGCCGATGAGAGCGAGCCGCTTCGCGGACACTCGTAAGCGCCTGCAAAATGCCGACCAGCCGGTCCTGCTCGCTCATGTTGCCTCCCACGTTCTTGTCTCTGCGCCGAGCGCAAAGCCGGCAGCGTCGGCCGGCGGTCACTCAGAGCGGGAGATCACCGGCCTTCCGCTATTTTCCGTCGGAAGAGCGAGCCGGCATGTGTGAAATCCCACCTTTGGGAGGCATTTCCGACATCGCTCGGGGGCGCAACGCGCGCTCGGGCGCAAGCGGCGTCAGCGGATTTCAGGCATCCATCTTCAGCGCGGCGATGAACGCTTCCTGCGGGATTTCGACCTTGCCGAACTGCCGCATGCGTTTCTTGCCTTCCTTCTGCTTCTCGAGAAGCTTGCGCTTGCGGGTGACGTCGCCGCCATAGCATTTCGCGGTGACATCCTTGCGCAACGCGCGCACCGTCTCGCGCGCGATGATCTTGGCGCCGATCGCCGCCTGGATCGGAATCTGGAACATGTGCGGCGGGATCAGATCCTTCAATTTCTCGACCATGGCGCGGCCGCGTAAGTCCGCGCGGGTGCGATGCACCAGCATCGACAGCGCATCGACCGGCTCGCCGTTGACCAGGATCGACATTTTCACGAGATCGCCTTCGCGGTAATCGGTGAGCTGATAATCGAAGCTCGCGTAACCCTTCGAAATCGATTTAAGCCGGTCGTAGAAGTCGAATACGACCTCGTTCAGCGGCAGGTCGTAGATGACCATCGCGCGCTTGCCGACATAATTTAAATCGACCTGGATGCCGCGCCGGTCCTGACAAAGTTTCAGCACGCTGCCGAGATATTCGTCGGGCGTGAGGATCGTCGCGCGAATCCACGGCTCCTCGATCTCGGCGATTTTCACCGGGTCCGGCATGTCGGCGGGATTATGCAGCTCGATCTGCTCGCCGCTTGTCAGCTTGATCCGGTAGATGACCGACGGCGCGGTCGCGATCAGGTCGAGGTTGAACTCGCGGGTGAGCCGCTCCTGGATGATCTCGAGGTGCAGGAGCCCCAAGAAGCCGCAGCGAAAGCCGAAGCCGAGCGCGGCAGAACTCTCCATCTCGTAGGAGAAGCTCGCGTCATTGAGGCGCAGCCGCCCCATCGCCGCGCGCAAATCCTCGAAGTTCGCAGCGTCGACCGGAAACAGCCCGCAGAACACGACGGGCTGCGCCGGCTTGAAGCCGGGCAGCGGCTCCGATGTCCCGCGCTTCTCGTCGGTGATCGTGTCGCCGACGCGGGTGTCGGCCACCTGCTTGATCTGCGCGGTGATGTAGCCAACCTCGCCGGGGCCGAGCGCCTCGACCTCGGTCATCTTCGGGCGGAAGACGCCGATGCGGTCGATCTCGTAATGGGCGTTCGTGCCCATCATCTTGATGCGCTGGTGCTTGCGCATCGTGCCGTCGACGACGCGCACGAGCACGACCACGCCGAGATACGCGTCGTACCAGGAATCGACGAGCAGCGCCTTCAACGGCGCCGCCTCGTCGCCTTTCGGCGGCGGCAGGCGGGTGACGATCGCCTCCAAAACCTCGTCGATGCCAAAGCCGGTCTTCGCCGAGATCGGGATCGCCTCAGAGGCATCGAGGCCGATCACGTCCTCGATCTGCTCCTTGATGCGGTCGGGCTCGGCGGCGGGCAGGTCGATCTTATTGAGGACCGGCACGATCTCGTGGCCGGCATCAAGCGCGTGGTAGACGTTCGCCAGCGTCTGCGCCTCGACGCCCTGGCTCGCGTCGACGACGAGCAGCGAGCCCTCGCAGGCGGCGAGCGAGCGCGATACCTCGTAGGCGAAATCGACGTGGCCCGGCGTGTCCATCAGGTTGAGGACGTAGGGCTTCCCGTCCTGCGCCTTGTAGTCGAGGCGCACCGTCTGCGCCTTGATGGTGATGCCGCGCTCGCGCTCGATCTCCATGGAATCGAGCACCTGCTCGACCATGTCGCGCGCCGCGAGGCCGCCGGTCGTCTGGATCAGGCGGTCGGCGAGCGTCGACTTGCCGTGGTCGATATGCGCGACGATCGAGAAATTACGGATATTGGCGATCGGATGGGTGGCCATGTCGCGGTGCGAGATAGCAGCGGGGAGGGGGTGAGGGAAGGGTGGGGACCACCGCGTCATGACCGGGCTTGGCCCGGTCATCCACGACAATTGTTTAGCCGCGCGTCTCTGCTTTCGTGGATGGCCGGGCCAAGCCCGGGCATGACGACGCCGGACAGCGATTTCATAACGCGGTTTCGAGAATGCGCTCCTTACCT
>JAFASC010000036.1 GCA_019244955.1 Methylobacteriaceae bacterium
CCCGCTGCAAATCCGCGTAAGCGGCGTCGCGCTGCTCCCGATTTACCGGAAGCAGATGCACGTGGAATTCGTTCGGCGTGCGTCCGCCGAGCCAGTTGCCAGCACTGCCATGCAGGCGCAGCGGCAATCCGTTCGGCACTATCGACAAGGCGCGGCAATTTCCGTCGCCCAAACGCTCGACCGCGATGACGACGGCGCAAGAGAGATCGAGCGCGTCCAGCGCCGTGTCGCCAGCGGCGAATATCGTGCAGACATAGCGCCGGCGGGACGCGCCGATCCAGAAATGAAAACGATCGCCGAGCGCTCCGAAAGGCGAGGACGAGAAGCTTTTGCCTCGAAGCCGCGCGGCGTTTCGGTCGGCGATTTCGAATGGCCACCTAACATGAATGCCCACGACACGCTCCTACTCGAATCGCCGTGAACAAAGATGGAACAAAGTCGGCGCGCCGTCAATTGGCGGCGCGCGTTTTTTCGCTGTCCCAAAATGAATCAGAATTCGTAGAGCCGCTTCGGATTATCGACGAGAATCTTCTTGCGCACCGCTGCTTCCGGCACCCATTCGGCGAGCAGGTTGAGCACGCGTCCATCGTCGACATCGAGTGCCGGCGCGAGATCGGTCGCTTTGCGTCCTTCGACCTTCACTGCGTCGGGATGCGGCCAGTCGCTTCCCCAGACGAGTCGATCCGGATTTGCTGCCACCAGCGCGCGTTCGAACGCCGCCACGTCGGCATAGTCGGGCGCTTTGTTGGAGGCGCGATAAGCGCCGGACACTTTCACGTAAGCCTTGCCGCTTTTGACGAGACCGAGCACGGTGTCGAAACCTTGCTGCCCCGTCCCGAGCGCCGCCTGCGCGCCGGCGAAGTGATCGAACACGACGGGCATCGTTAGTTTCTCGAACTGCTCTTTCAGCGGGTCGATCACCGACAATCGCGCATAGACCTGGATGTGCCAGGGGCGGCCGCGATCTGCTGCACGGCGGCATCGAGCTTCTTTGCCGCCACAGCGGGATCGAACACGCCGCCGGTTTCGAGATTGATACGGATGCCGCGCACGCCGGCTTTATGCATCGCGTCGAGATCGGCGGGGGACGTCTTGTCGTCGATCACGGCGACGCCGCGGGCGCGCTCGAGACCGAGCTGCTTGATGCCGTCGAGAGTCGCGGAATTGTCGGTGCCGTAGACGCTCGGCGTGACGATCACGACGTGATCCATGTGCAGCGCTTTTTGTAGTGCGAGCAGATCGTCGGCGGTCGCAACCGGCGGCGTATAAGCGCGGCCCGACCAGAACGGAAATTTTTGCGGATCGGGAAAGACGTGGACGTGAGTATCCACAGCGCCGGGCGGCACCTCGAAATTGACCAGCGTCTTCACGGTTGAGGGTGCCGATTGCGCGCGGGCAGTCTTTGCGCCCACGAGACTAGCTGCGGCCGCGGCGGCGCCGATGAAATGCATGCTGTCCCTGCGTGAGAACATTGTTTCCTCCGTTCCAAGACGCTTCTCCGAGCATCGGAGGCAAGCTTACCAGCAGGCTGGTTCGCCGCATCAAATTTCTTCTCGATACCGCTCATGGCTTCAGAACTTCTATGCTTCTGCTCAGAAGCGGGGCAGCTGTCATTACGTCCATTCCCGCAGGTACTTTTGCTGCCAGATGTTAAGCTCTTTTCTTTGCCGTCGCTTTTTTGGTGCTGCGATTGCCGCGCAAGCGCCCACTTAAGGCAGGTGTTTGCGAAGGCTTGACAAGATCACGCAGTGCTTCGTTTGCCCGATACCGCCATCCGGGTCCGCTTGCTTTAAGTGCAGCGAGCGTATCGGGGTCGATGCGAAGAGAGACGGCAACTTTCGCCGGTTTTTTGCCAGGACCGCGCTGGCCTTGCCTGCGCTTCACCGCTTCAAAGAACGCGGGCGCGTGAACCTCGCGAGCAGGCCGCATGTTAGCTAGCTGCTCTTCCGTAAGTTCGGGAAAATCGGTGTTGTTCGGGTAAGTGCTCATCTTACGGGCCATCGGCGGCTTTCCCTAGGGGTTGCTTTGCGTAGGGAGATCGGTCGCGGCTCATCGTTGCGAAGCGTGTAGGCGAGGGCAACGATGCGACCTGTGCTGCGCATCTGACCGATGGCAAAGAAGCGCTGCTCGCCATAGGCCTCGCGATCATCCTCAACAGTGAACGCTGTGTCGAAATCGAAGTCTTCGGCTTCCGCCAGAGACATACCGTGCTGCTTTCGGTTCTGCGCGTCTTTTGCAGGATCAAAGTCGAACGGCATGTCTTTTTGTAGCACGCCAAAGGTCAGAAAGACAACTCTTTTTGTATTACGAAAAGAGAAGGGATGAGCTAAACTCGCAGGCGAATGGCGCAACTGCGTTGACAGCATCGTGTCCAGTTTGATTCGGCTGCGATGGATGGGGAGGGTACGCTCGTCGCGCGCCCTCGTCCCATTTGAGGAAACGACACAAAATGCGGGCGAAGTTGATGTTGCCGAGCTACCCGGGGCTGGCGCGCTGGCCACGGGAGCATTGATCGCTCCTAAAGCCGGGTGTTTCGTTGAAAGGGATTTTGCGAGGGCAGCAGTTTGGCTGACGGCGTCTCGCTTGAAGCGCATGATTAGCCAAACGCGCCCGCTCAGGATGAGGGGTGGGCGGAAGCGATCGCGCTCGAAGCGCCCTTACTTCTCGACGAAAGCCTTCTCGATGACGAACTCGCCGGGCTCGCCGTGATTGCCTTCAACAAAGCCACGATCGTCCAGGAGTTCGCGCATCTCGGAAATCATCTGCGGCGAGCCGCAGAGCATCAGCCGGTCCTCTTCGCGATCTAGCACCGGCAGGCCGGTATCGTTGAACAAGGTTTTCGAGGTGATGAGGTCGGTGATGCGGCCGCGATTGCGGAACGGCTCGCGCGTCACCGTCGGATAATAAACGAGCTTTTCGCGCACGAGCTCGCCGACATATTCGTCCTCGGGCAAATGCTCGGTGATCGTCTCGGCATAGGCGAGCTCGGCGACCTGGCGGCAGCCATGGACGAGCACGACTTTTTCGAAGCGCTCGTAGGTCTCGGGATCCCTGATGATGCTCATGAACGGCGCCAAGCCCGTGCCGGTGCCGAGGAGATAGAGGTTGCGGCCGTCGAGCAGATTGTCGAGGACGAGCGTGCCGGTCGCCTTGCGGCTGACGATGATCGGGTCGCCGGCATTGAGGTGCTGCAGGCGCGAGGTCAGTGGCCCGTTCTGCACCTTGATCGAGAAGAATTCGAGATTCTCCTCGTAATTGGGGCTGACCACGCTGTAGGCGCGCAGCAGTGGCCGGCCTTCGACCTCAAGGCCGATCATCGTGAACTGGCCGTTGCGGAAGCGGAACGCCGGGTCCCGCGTGGTGAGGAAGCTGAATAGCGTGTCGGTCCAGTG
>JAFASC010000069.1 GCA_019244955.1 Methylobacteriaceae bacterium
GGCGATCGTGCCGGAATAGGTCACATCCTCGGCCGCGTTCTGGCCGCGGTTGACGCCGGTGAGCACGAGGTCGGGTGCACCGCTCTCCATGATATAGCGTACGCCCATGATCACGCAGTCGGTCGGCGTGCCTTTGATCGCGAAGCGGCGCGCATCGGGTTCGCGCAGCCGCAGCGGATCGTTGAGCGAGAGCGAATGCGACACGCCCGATTGGTCGGTTTCCGGCGCCACGATCCACAGGTCATCGGAAAGAATATGGGCGATTTTCTCCAGCACGCCGAGGCCGGGCGCGTAGATGCCGTCGTCGTTGGTGAGCAATATTCTCATCAGTTTTTGGTGGCGCGCTCGATCCGCTTGGTGCCGCCCATGTAGGGCTGCAGCACGTCGGGCACGGCGATGCCGCCGCCCTGGTCCTGATAAGTCTCCATCACGGCGATGAGGGCACGGCCGACCGCGACGCCCGAGCCGTTGAGGGTGTGCACGTGGCGCACGGAGCGGTCGGATTTGCCGCGGTAGCGCGCGTCCATGCGGCGCGCCTGGAACTCGCCGCATACCGAGCAACTGGAGATTTCGCGATAAGCGCCCTGCCCCGGCAGCCACACCTCGATGTCGTAGGTCTTCTGTGAGGCGAAGCCCATGTCGCCGGTGCACAAGGTGACGACGCGATAATGCAGGTCGAGGCGGCGCAAGATTTCCTCCGCGCAGGAGAGCATGCGCTCGTGCTCGTCGCGGCTCGTCTCCGGCGTCGTGATCGACACCAACTCGACCTTGTCGAACTGATGCTGGCGCAGCATGCCGCGGGTGTCCTTGCCGGCGGCGCCGGCCTCGGCGCGGAAGCACGGCGTGAGCGCGGTGAAACGCAACGGCAGCGCATTCTCATCGAGAATTTGCTCGCGCACGAGGTTTGTCAGCGGCACTTCGGCCGTGGGGATGAGCCAAAGCCTCGTATTCGCTAAATCTCCTCGGGCAACATCAGCTTCTCTGCTGATCGCTTTTTTCAATTTACTGAATTCAATTCCCTCCACGTTTTCGAAGGCTGAAACTGCCCCGCCCACTGCTTCCGCTAAATACTCTTCGGGCTTTGAACCTACACTCGTTGCGAACTGGTCATCGACGAACTTCGGCAGCTGAGCTGTGCCGAACATCGTATGATCGCGCACCAAAAGTGGCGGCGTGACTTCCGTGTAGCCGTGCTCGCGCGTGTGCACGTCGAGCATGAACTGGCCGAGCGCGCGTCCCATGCGTGCGATGTCGCGCTTGAGCACGACGAAGCGGCTGCCTGACAGCCTGGCCGCGGCCGCGAAATCCATCTCGCCGAGCGCTTCGCCCAAATCGAAGTGTTCCTTGGGGACGAAACCGTAATCGCGCTTGGCCCCGAAGCGATGATGCTCGACGTTGTCCTCGGCGTCTTTCCCGTCCGGCACCTCGGGAAGCGGCGTGTTGGGAAGCTGCGCCAATTCCGTATCAAGTTTGTCGGACGCGGCCTTGGCCGCGGCTTCGAGTTCCGGGATCGACGTCTTGAACTGCGCGACTTCGGCGAGCAGCTTCTCGGCGCGCGCTTCGTCCTTCTGCTTCTTCGCCTCGCCGATTTCTCTCGATGCCGCGTTGCGCCGTGCCTGTGCGCTCTCGAACTGCTGGATCGCCGCCCGGCGCGTCTCATCGAGCGCGAGAAGCTCGCGTGACGCCGGCGGCAGGCCGCGCCGCGCCAAGCCCCGGTCGAACTCGTCGGGATGCTCGCGGATGAATTTGATGTCGTGCATGAGCGCCCCGAAAAGCCGACGGCCTCGCGGCGCGGCTTATTTCTGGAGCATGATCTTATCCGAAAACCGGCACCCACTTTTCGGGATCATGCTCATTCCGCGGGTTTGGCACCTGCCGCCGCGGACGCTGGTTGCGCGGTCGCCTTGCGTTCGACGATGCGCACCGACCAGATGGCGCCCTCGTAGAGACCCATAAGCGGAAGTGCAAGGAAGAAAATGCTGAAGAAGTCCGGCGGGGTAAGGATGCCGGCGATAATGAAGGCGATGACGATGAAATAGCGCCGCTTTTCGCGCAGCTGTTCCGAAGTGATGACGCCGATGCGCCCGAGCAGGGTGAGGATCACCGGCAGCTGGAACGCGATGCCGAAAGCGAAGATCAACGTCATCATCAGCGAGAGATATTCGCCGACCTTTGGCAGCAGCGCGATCTCGGCCTGACCGTCGCCGCCCG
>JAFASC010000089.1 GCA_019244955.1 Methylobacteriaceae bacterium
CATCAGCCCGAGGATCGCCATGACGATGAAGAACGTGATCATGATCGGGCCGAAGAATGCAGCAACGCGGCCGGTGCCGTGACTTTGCACCCAAAACAACGTGATCAGAATGATGACGGTGATCGGCAATACGTAATCTTCGAATCGATGCGTAACCAGTTTCAAACCTTCAACCGCGGAAAGCACGGAGATCGCCGGCGTTATCATCGCGTCGCCGGAAAACAGCGCAGCGCCGGCAATGCCGAGAAAGAACACCGGTGCGGCGCGCCGGCCAAGCGCGTTTTGCGCGAGCGCCATCAGCGTAAGAGTGCCGCCTTCGCCGCGATTGTCGGCACGCATCATGAAGATCACGTATTTAGTCGTGACGATAATGAACAAGGCCCAGATCAGCAGGGAGACCGTGCCGAGAACGGTGGTGTTGCTGATGCCCGTGCTTTGCACGTGAACGAGCGATTCACGCAGCGCATAAAGTGGGCTCGTGCCGATGTCGCCGTAGACGACCCCCATCGAACCGACGGCAAGCGCCGCCAAACTGGATTTCTTGCCGGAGGGGACGTGTTCAGCAGGAGGGATTGCGGCTTGTCCCAGCGCTGTATCGTGCACGATGTTCTGCGCCATAGACAGGCCTGATGCGCGGGACATGCGCCCCGCGGAAGCGCAGCCATATAGCGGGTTTCCCCATCCTGGAGAAGCAGCCCCGCCGGCTCCGGCTCTAACCCCCGGCAGGCCGCGCGAGTTGCGCGCGTAAACGGCCCTTGCGATTTAGGCTAAATGCTGGGCTTCGACCCGCCGCTGCCGATCGATTCCGTTCTTCCGGATGTCGCCACCGCCCTCGCCGGCGGCACGCGGCTCGTTGTGATCGCGCCGCCCGGCGCTGGCAAGACGACACGTCTGCCACTGGCTTTGCTGGGCGAGGACTGGGCGGCCTCTAAGCGGATCATTTTGCTCGAGCCGCGGCGGCTTGCCGCGCGCGCCGCGGCGCAGCGTATGGCGACGACGCTCGGCGAACGGGTTGGCGAGACCATCGGTCTGCGCATGCGGCTCGAAACCAGGATCTCGGCGAAGACGCGCATCGAAGTCGTGACGGAAGGGGTATTTGCGCGGCTGATCCTCGATGATCCGCTGCTCGAAGGCGTCGCCGCGATTCTGTTCGACGAATTTCACGAACGTTCGCTCGATGCCGACCTCGGGCTTGCCCTCGCGCTCGATGTGCAAGGTGGACTTCGCGATGATCTGCGCGTCATCGTCATGTCCGCCACGCTCGACGGAGCGCGGGTCGCATCGCTCATGCAGGACGCACCGGTGATCGAAAGCGCCGGGCGCGCCTATCCCGTCGAGACGCGCTATCTCGGCCGCGATCCCCAGGAGCGCATCGAGGAGGCGGTGACGCGCGCCGCCATGCACGCACTCCACACCGATTCCGGATCGCTCTTGGTCTTTCTGCCAGGGCAAGCGGAGATCGTGCGGACGGCGGAGCGGCTTGGCGAGCGTGTCGGCAATCCCGCAATTGACATTGTACGGCTCTACGGCGCGCTGGAGCGCGACGATCAGCATCGGGCGATCGCACCGGCCGCGTCTGGGCGGCGCAAAATTGTGCTGGCGACATCGATTGCGGAGAGCTCGTTGACGATCAAAGGCGTCCGTGTCGTCGTCGACAGCGGGCTTTCGCGCGTGCCGCGCTACGAGCCCGGGATCGGCCTGACGCGGCTCGAGACGGTGCGCGTCTCGCGCGCCGCAGCCGACCAGCGCCGCGGCAGGGCCGGGCGCACCGAGCCAGGCGTCTGCTACCGATTGTGGGAAGAAGCCGGCAACGGCGCTCTGGAGCCGTTCGCCCGGCCGGAAATCCTCGATGCCGATCTGTCCGGGCTCGTCCTCGATCTCGCCCATTGGGGCGTGCGCGACGCGCGCGCGCTCGCCTGGCTCGATCCGCCGCCGGCGCCGGCTTGGAACGAGGCCCGTGCGCTTCTGGTCAGGCTCGGCGCCCTCGATCAAGAGGGCGCCATCACCGAGGCTGGTAGGCGCATGCGCAACTTGCCCCTGGCACCGCGGCTCGCGCGCATGGTGATCGAAGCGGCAGCGCACGCACAGGCCGGGGAAGCGGCACTCCTTGCCGCGCTGCTCTCCGAGCGCGGCCTCGGCGGGGTTT
>JAFASC010000096.1 GCA_019244955.1 Methylobacteriaceae bacterium
CGCCGCGACCGTGCGCGCGCCGCCGGGCCCGGAAATCTCGAATTGGGCGTCGTAAAGCGCGCATATCGCCGGCAATTCCGCAGCCGGATCGAGGTGACAGCACGAGCCGCCGATCGTGCCGCGCGAGCGGGTCTGGAAATGGCCGACATGGTCGAGCGCCTCGACCATGATCGGCAGATGCCGGGCGATCTCGCGCGAACGATGCAGATCGGCCTGGCGAGTCATGGCGCCGATTTCAATGCGATCCTCGCCGACGGAAGTGCCGGTCATGCCCGGCATTTTGTTGAGATCGATCAGATGATCCGGCGCGACGACGCGCATATTCAGCATCGGCATCAATGACTGGCCGCCGGCAAGGAGCTTGGTGTTTTCAAGGCGCGCCAAGAGATCGTGGAGATCGGCGCGGCTCTGCGGGTCGTGATAGATGAATGGCGCCGGCTTCACGAAGTCTCGCTGGAGTCGCTTATGCACGCCACCTTAGTCGGGGCGAGAACGGACGCCAACACCCCGCGGGCGGCTGCGTTGCCGCGACGGCGGCGCTCTGCTAGGCAGCGCGACGATCCCGGAGCTCTCATGGCAGATAGCCAGCAGATCACCCTTGCCGGCGGCAAATTGAGTGGCGCGCGCGTCGGCGCCGGGCGCGACCTGCTCATCATCCATTCACTGCTTGCCGATCGCACCGCCTTCGATCCCGTCTTGCCGTGGCTCGCCGAGCGCTTTCGCGTGACGCTCGTCGATCTCCCGGGTTTCTACGCGTCCCCGCCTATCGCGCCCGGCATTTACAATTATGCCGATCTGCTCGCGGAAGTCTTCGATAACGATGGGTTGGCAGGCGACGCGATTGTCCTTGCCAACGGATTCGGCGGCACGATTGCCGCCGCAATGGCCATCCGCAACGGCGACAAGTTCGACCGGCTGGTGCTGAGCGACGCGGCCGGCGGCTTTCCGCCCGAAGGCCGAAAGGCTTTTCAGACGATGGCTGAAAAGGTGAGCACCGAAGGGATTGCGTCGGTCGCGACGATCGCCGCCAATCGCGTCTTCCACAAGGCCTATCTTGAAGCCCATCCCGAAGCGATCGAAGAGCGCCGTCGGGTGCTGCTTGGCGTCGCGCCGGAAGCATTTATCGCGGCGTGCCGGACCTTGATGACGAGCGATCTCGTCCCTGAACTCGCGGCAATCCGCAATCCGGCGCTGGTCATTTGCGGCGAGCTCGATGGCGCCACACCGCCGGTCCTGTGCCGGCAAATGGCCGACCACATTCCCGGCGCGCAGTACATCGAGCTTGCCGGTTGCGGCCATTGCCCGCCGCTCGAACAGCCGCAGGCGTTCATTGCCGCCGTCGCGGATTTCGTCGGCGCGGGCTAATGCGTCCGCAGCAGGTGCGGGACCACCAGCGTGATGGAGGGAACGAAGGCGACGACAAGCACGCCGAGTATGAGGACGACGAAGTAAGGCACCATGGCGGCGCTCGTCGCTTCGAGCCGACTCTCCGACACGCTGCATGAAATATAAAACCCAATGCCGATCGGCGGAATGAAAATGCCGACGCCCATCGCAAGGATCATGATCATGCTGTAGTGAATTATGTCTATCCCGTATTGGGTGGCGATGGGCATGAGCAGGGGACTCAAGATGATGAGCGCGGGCAGCCCCTCGAGGAGCGATCCCACGAGGATCAGAAGCAAAATCGATCCGATAAGAAAGACTGTCGCGTTGTCGCCCACGGAATGCAGGATTGCTGCGAGTTTGGCCGGCAGGTTTGCCGCGGTGAGCGTCCAGGCGAAGCAAAATGCAGCGGCAATGATGAACAAAACCATGCCGGCGAGCAGGCAGGATTCGACGGCGATCGTATAAAGAGCCCTCATGTCGGTCGCGCGATAGACGACAAAGGCAAGAACGAGCCCATAGAGGACGGCAACAGCGGAGACTTCCGTCGGCGTGGCGAATCCGAAGCGGATGCCGATCACCATGATGACCGGCATGACCAGCGGTAGAATCGCTCCGGCGCTGGCGCGAAGCATCTCCATCGCCGAGGCGCGCGGCACGATCGCGGTATTGCGGTGACGCGACAGAACGTAGTTCAGGATCATGAGCAGAAGGGCAATGACCGCCGCAGGAAGCAGACCGGCGATGAAAAGCGTGCCAATGGAAATCGGCGCGACCGAACCAAGCACGAGCATTGCAAGGCTCGGCGGGATCGTCTCCGACATCGCCGCCGACGAGGCGAGCACGGCCGCGCCATCCTCAGCTCTATATCCCTGCTTCTTCAGTTCCCGCCGTAGAATCGAGCCGACGGCCACCACATCGGCGATTTTGGAGCCGGAAATGCCGGACACGAGATAGATTGTCAAAACGACAACTTGAAGCAGACCGCCTCGGAGATGCCCGACCAAGACCATGGCAAATCGGACCAGGCGCAAACTGATGCCGCCTTTCTCCATGATCAGCCCGGCCCAGATGAAGAAGGGTAGCGTGAGCAGAATGAAATTATTGGTGCCGTCGACCGTGTTCTGCGCCGCAGCGATCAGGGGCGCGGTGCCGCTCATCGAAAGAAACATCAAAGAGCCGAGCAGCATCGCGAAACTCACGGGCAGCCCGAGAAGGATCGCCGTCAGAAATGCGAGGAGCATGATTGCAAGCGTCGCACCGCTGCTGAAGTGCAGGTCCGGAGAGATGCTGACGAGGTAGACGATGCCGAAGAGAGCCGCGACAACGCCGCCGGCGGGAATGATCGGTCTGGGGGTATAATCGTAGAGGAGGCGTTCGACGGCAAAGATGATGACCAGTCCTAGCCCAATCGTGAGAGGGACAATCACCCACGCCGCATTGATGCCGAGAATGGGCGTATTCGAGGTGGCGGCAATCGACAACAGATCGAGCGAAATATAAGCGACGATCGAGGCGGCGATGAGCACCAATAAATCGATGCCGATCGCGACCGAGGTGCGATATCGCGCCGGCAACTTTCCTGTGAAGAACTCGACCGTGGTGTGATGGCGCGCACGATAGGCCAGCGCACCACCGACAAAGGCGATGAGGGAAAGAAACAGTTTTGCCGCTTCGTCGGACCAGAGTAGGGAGGTTTGCAACCAGAAGCGCGAAAATATCTCGGTGAGAGTGATTGCAAGCTCGATCACCAGCGCCAGGACGAGGATCGCACGAAAGCATGTATCGAGCAGGTCGAGCGCGGATTTTATCCCGCGTGCGGCTCGTCCCAGCGATCTTGCGTGCTCGCCCGGATCGGCTGATCCGGGCAGGGC
>JAFASC010000173.1 GCA_019244955.1 Methylobacteriaceae bacterium
GCTGGAGACTGGCCCAGCAGCCGCAACCAGTAGCGAGCTCTTCGACCAGCAACCAATCGGAGGCGAGGGCTCTAGTTGGACGGCAGCCACACTCCCGGCTTCAGCGCAGAATTTCGAGCCGGATGTCGACAGACAGCTGTTCGATGCGACGCCGCTCGGCGCGAAACCCGGTCGCTTTGTTAGTGTCGGCGCGCAAGCCCTGACCCTGGCAGCAAATTCGGAATCGCGGCCAGCACTTGAGGGGCGGAGTGCATCGCGCATCCATCACGCGGGAAAGAACCGCGTTCTGCGAGCTAAAGAGACGGCACGTCCCCGACATGGAACCGTGAGGATATGCACTTGCACGGCCAGCGGTCCGGCGATCGCGAAAGCGCCTGTCTCGAACTAGTCGACCTTCAGCGCGTGTTGCGCTTAGTCCGGGTCCGACCGGCGCCGGCGCTTTTTCGCGAAGTGCTTTTGCCGCTCTTTGATCGGCTGCTGGATGTGCTTACCGATCCGCCGCGCCCGCGCCCCTTCTTGATCTGGCCCGATTCGAATAGCGCAGCGTGTGCTTTCCAATAGCGTGACTCGGCCCAGCCGAGCGCGTCTCGAAGCGCGCCGTTGCCGGCAGAACCCAGATTGCGAAGCGTTGACATGAATGCGTTCATATCACCTTCGAGATTTGCGCGTGCCATTTTTCCTCCCGACCCAGAGTGCGCGGACTGTCCATGCATCATATTGCCTCTTCTAGCCTCAAGCATATACGATCCGCAACTCGTTAGCTGGGATCAGCACGGCACTATCCCCTGCTTTGCGCATCCAAAGTGAGACGCTCCCTTTTGCGGCAACATTCGACCGACGAGTGCCACCAGCAAAGCGCGCGTGAAGCATTAGAATCGTCGCGCCGTCCAGTATCCTGAACATCGCTCGTTGCCGGCCCGGCCGCTCCACGTGCCCCGACCCGAACTATTCGTCAGCCGGCCAGACCCGGCCGCTTGCTTACCTTCGACGCTAACGGACGCGTGAACCGAGCCACCGGGCGTGACCCTGCCCCGAAATCTGCGAAGGTTCGGATGGCTCACAATACCGTTCGATATGTTGACTTCGAAATGGTACGTCGGATCGCAAGCGCCCTGCTGAGTTACAAAAGTCAAACTCCAGGGCCCGTCGTAGGGCGACTGTGCTGTTGCAGGAGCAATAGGAGTTGCAGATAAAAGCGCTGCAAAGAGGGAAGCAACCGCGCTGGCTTTCATGTCGAATGTCTCCTGACATAAGAAGGGCTGCTGCGCCCGGTCGAGGACTACGATGCCTCGAGCGGGAGCGAACCCAGAGAGTAGCGCCCCGCATTATTGCGTCGAGTGGCTCACGGTCGGCACGCGACTTGACCGGACGCTGAGCTGGCCCTCGGGCCGAACGACCCATGCTAACGCGCGCTGTTCCAATCATTTGGGCGGCCCGTACGCCCGCACAAAAAAGGCGATGGTGATTGCAGCAGCGCAGAGGATCGTCAACGCGCGAATGACCGGGCCGGGCAGCACGCGTCCAAGGCGGGCGCCGCCATAGCCGCCGACGACGCCGGCGACGAGCATGATCAGCGTCTGCGGCCAGCGGACCGCCCCCGCGATGATGAAGATCGCAGCAGCGGCAACATTGGACGCGCTCGCCAGCATGATGCGCGGCGGGTTGAGGCTTTTGATATCATGCTCGCCCACGAGCGCCCACAGGGCCAGCATCATCAGCCCAATCGCCCCGCCGTAATAGCCGCCGTAAATGCCGAGAAAGAATTGGCCGGCGAGCATGGCGCTTGGCCCGATATGCACATGCCTGCGTAGAACCACACCCGCCCGCCGGCCGAAGGCGAGCGCGAGTGTCGCAACCAGCATGAGCCAAGGAAGGATGAAATCGAAGGCGCGGGAGGGCGTCCATAGAAGCAGCAAGCTGCCGATCAATCCGCCGACGACGCTCACCGCGAGGAGATATTCTCGACGCACTCCGGCGACGGGGTGCATTCCGTCCCAATACGCCCAGGCGCTGGTGACCTGACCCGGAAACAGCGCCACGGTGCCCGACGCGTTCGCCTGAACCGAGGGAAGTCCGGTGGCAATCATTGCCGGCAACGAGACGAAACTGCCGCCCCCGGCGAGTGCGTTCATCGCGCCGGCGAGGAGCCCACCAAGGGCGAGCAGAACAAAACCATCCATGAGAGACGCTCTATTCGATTAGAGTCGGCGGACTCAAGCGACAGGAGCAAACATGGACCTCGACCTCTCCGGAAAAGCTGCGCTCGTCACCGGCGGGAGCAAAGGCATCGGGCTCGCCTGCGCCGAGCTGCTCGCAAGCGAAGGCTGCCGCGTCGCCATCGCGGCGCGCAATAAAGCAAATCTCGACGCAGCGGCGCAGCGCATCGGCAGCTGCTTCGTCCACACTGCCGATCTCACCTCGGCCGACGCAGCCGCACGCATGGTCGAGGCTGTCGAGCGGGAGACTGGCGGCATCGACATCCTCGTCAATTCCGCCGGTGCGGCGCGGCGCACGCCACCGGACGATCTCGATTCCCCCGCTTGGCACGCCGCGATGGACGCGAAGTTCTTCACATACATTCATGCGGTAGATCCCGTGATCAAGCGCATGGCTGCGCGCCGGCGCGGCGTGATCGTCAACGTGATCGGCAATGGCGGCAAGGTCGCATCGGCAACACATATTGCGGGCGGCGCAGCGAACGCCGCACTGATGCTGGCCACGGCAGGCCTCGCCAGTGCCTATGCAAGCCGCGGCATTCGTGTCGTCGGCATTAATCCCGGTCTGACCAACACTGATCGCGTGGCGGAAGGACTTCGTGCGGAAGCACGCCTGTCGGGCACGTCGCCGGAAGAGGCATTGCGACGCGCGCTTGGGCGCATCCCGCTCGGCCGCATGGCGGAACCTGACGAGATCGCACGTGTCGTGGCTTTCCTCGCATCATCGCAAGCAAGTTACATCTCCGGCGTGACGATCACGATGGATGGCGTGTCGACACCGCTCGTCGTCTGAAACCGTGCAACGTCGGCGTGCTGCAAGCCTCGGACAAGATTCGCGGCGGACACTTTGAGCCTCAGAGCTGGGGCTCCGTAATGCATTCGCGCCATCGTACGCCGCCGACAGCCGTGATGAACGAAGCCTTCAGACGATCCTTCCCTCCACAACATGATTTGCCGCCGGCGATGCGCGCCCTCCTGGCAAAGCTCGCCGCGCTCGAACCAGACTCCAATCCTTACGGGATCGTCTCCGGCCTCGATTCCGCGAAAAAGCCGCGATCGCGGGAAGCCCGGATGGCGTAATTGCCTGGTTCGAGGCCATTGCATCGGAGAGCCACGCCGGACAAAATCACGGCAAGGCAAGCGAGGGCGTGTAAATGATCGTCTCGACCACCAATGACATCGCCAATTATCGCGTCGTCAGACATCTCGGACTGGTGCGCGGCATTACCGTGCGTTCGCGCAGCGTTCTCGGCAATTTCGCCGGTGCCGTGCAATCGGTCTTCGGTGGCAAGCTTTCAATCTATGTGGGCCTCGCGGAAACGGCGCGCCAGGAGGCGTTCGATCACATGTGCGAACACGCAGCCCAACGTGGGGCCAATGCGATCATCGGCATGCGCTATGACGCCAACGAGATTACCGACGGCATTACCGAGGTTTTGGCCTACGGCACCGCCGTATGGGTCGAGCCGGCCTGACCTGCCGCCCTTGTTCGGCCGGAATGCGCAGGCTAAGAAGCTGCGCCGGCAACGGCTCCGCAGGAGTGTAGCTCAATTTGGTTAGAGCACCGGTCTCCAAAACCGGGGGTTGGGGGTTCGAGTCCCTCCACTCCTGCCACTAGCTCCTCGAAGTCTCCTTGCCCCTCGTGATTGGGCTTTTCCGCCTGATCTTCCTGTCGTCTGCTGTTGTCATGTCGGCAGCGGCGCCAGCCCTTGCCCAGGAAGAGACTGTCGGCCAGGCACTCTGCCG
>JAFASC010000320.1 GCA_019244955.1 Methylobacteriaceae bacterium
GCCGGGTGTCGGCTTCGGCGAGCACGGCGACGGCCATGTGCGCTTGGCGCTCGTCGAAAACGAGCAGCGTATCCGTCAGGCGGCGCGCGGGGTGCGGCGTTTCTTCGATTCCGCCGACCAGCTTCTGCACAATGTCATGCCGCTGAAGGCGATGGGGTAGGCGGACCGCGGAGCCTCCTGGTCCACAACGTCCGAGACGAAGTGCACCAGGAGGTGCGCGGCCCGATTTCAGCGCGGCTGCATCCTGATCGCCCCATCCAACCTGATCGTCTCGCCGTTCAGCATCGGGTTTTCGACGATGTGCACGGCGAGCGCTGCGAATTCGGCGGGGTCGCCGAGACGCGAGGGGAACGGCACCTGCTTCCCCAAGCTCTCCTGCGCCTCCGGCGGCAGGCTTTCGAGAAGGGGCGTGAGAAAAAGACCCGGCGCGATCGTGTTCACCCGGATGCGGTACTGCGCGAGATCGCGCGCGACCGGCAGCGTCATCCCCACAATGCCTCCTTTGGACGCCGAGTAGGCGGCCTGACCGATCTGGCCTTCGAAGGCGGCAACACTCGCCGTATTGACGAAGACGCCGCGCTCCTCGCCCTCGATCTCCGCCTCCCAGAGCCGCGCCGCGACGAGGCGGATCATGTTGAACGTGCCAATCAGGTTTACATTGATGACGCGCGAGAAGACTTCGAGCGGGAAGGCGCCTTTTTTTCCGACGACGCGGGCCGGCGTTCCGATCCCGGCGCAGTTGATGAGGATCCGCGTCACGCCATGCCTGGCTTCGGCCTTTTCAATTGCGGCCTGAGCCTCGCTCTCGCTGGTCACGTCGGCCTTGACGCCGAGGCCGCCGATCTCGCCGGCCACCTTCTCCGCGCCTTGGACGTTGACATCGAGGCAGGTCACTTTGGCGCCCCGCTGCGCCAGCGCGCGCGCCGTTTCCGCACCGAGGCCCGAGCCGCCGCCGGTAACTATGGCCGCAACGTTGCCGAGCTTCATGCTTCCCCCCATGTGTCTTGTCGCGCCGGCTTCGGATACGCTAGCCGGGACGCACTAGGCAATCCTCCGGCAGCGACGTGGCAGGTTTCTCTTTCTTCAACCCGTACAATCACGGCTTTGTGCGCGTCGCCGTGGCAGCGCCGCTGACGCGCGTCGCCGATCCGGATTTCAACGTCGCGCGCACGATGGAGATGTTCGAGCGCGCCGATGAGCGGCGGGCGGCGCTCGTGCTCTTTCCCGAGCTCGGCCTCAGCTCCTATGCGATCGACGATCTCCTGCTGCAATCCTCGCTGCTCGATGCGGCCGAGGCGGCGCTCGGCAAGCTGGTCGAAGCCAGCATGGATCGCTTACCGCTTGCCATTGTCGGGGCGCCGCTGCGCCACAACGGCCGCCTGTTCAATTGCGCGATTGCCGTGCATCGCGGCCGCGTGCTTGCAGTCGTGCCGAAGACCTACATCCCGAACTACCGCGAGTTTTACGAGGAGCGCTATTTCGCCTCCGGTGCGCCTGTGCAGAAGAGCGAGATCAGCGTCGCCGGGCAGACGGCGCCGTTCGGCACCGACATCTTGCTCCGCGCCGCCGATCTTCCCGATCTCGTAGTCGGCATCGAGGTTTGCGAGGACGTATGGACCCCGCTGCCGCCTTCCACATATGCCGCGCTCGCCGGCGCGACCGTGCTGGTCAATCTCTCCGCGAGCAACGTGACAATCGGCAAATCGGATTGGCGTCACGCGCTGTGCAAGGCGCAATCGGGACGTTGCATCTCCGCCTATCTTTATTCTGCAGCGGGCCCGGGCGAGTCCACGACCGATCTCGCCTGGGACGGACAGGCGATGATCTACGAGACCGGCGCGTTGCTCGTCGAGGCGCCGCGCTTCGACGAGCATCCCGACATCGTCGTCGCCGATATCGATCTCGAGCTGATTCAACAGGAGCGCATGCGCCAGAACACGTTTGGCGATTGCGTCGAGATCAACAGCCGCGCGCTCGATTTCCGCATGATCGACTTCACGCTCGGGCCGCCGCTTGCAAAGGAGCTGCCGCTGGAGCGTGCGGTTGCGCGCTATCCCTTCGTGCCGGCCGACAATGCGCGTCTCGCCGAACTTTGTTTCGAGGCCTTCAACATCCAGGCGCATGGCTTACGCCAGCGCCTGCAGGCGACCGGCATCGAGAAGATCGTCATCGGCGTCTCCGGCGGGCTCGACTCGACGCAGGCGTTGCTTGTCGCCGTCACCGCCTTCGATCAGCTGAAACTGCCGCGCAAGAACATCCTGGCCTACACGCTGCCGGCCTTTGCGACGACCGAGCGCACCAAGGGTAATGCCTGGCGGCTCATGCGCGCGCTCGGCGTCAGCGCCGAAGAAATCGATCTCACCGCCGCCTGCCGGCAAATGCTCGTCGACATCAAGCACCCCTTCGCCAACGGCGAGCCGGTCTACGACGTGACGTTCGAGAACGTGCAGGCCGGCGCGCGCACGTCGGTCTTGTTCCGGCTTGCGAACCAGCATCACGGCATCGTGCTCGGCACCGGTGACCTGTCCGAGTTGGCGCTCGGCTGGTGCACGTACGGTGTCGGCGATCAGATGTCGCATTACAATGTCAATGCCAGCGTGCCGAAGACGCTGATCCAGCATCTCATCCGCTGGGCCGCCGCCGACATTCGCTTCGGCGGCGACACCGTCGAGGTCCTCCTCGATATTCTCGGGACCGAGATATCGCCCGAATTGATACCTGGCGGTGACGAGAAGAAGGAGCAAAAGACCGAGGACTTCGTCGGCCCCTACAATCTGCAGGACTTCAATCTCTTTTACACGACGCGCTACGGATACCGCCCGTCGAAGATCGCCTACCTCGCGCATCACGCTTGGAGCGACGCCAAGCGCGGCGCCTGGCCGCCGCACATCCCGGCGGGAAAGCAGGTCGCTTATGACATCTCCACGATCAAGCGCTGGCTCGGCGTCTTTGTGAAGCGCTTCTTCGAGACGAGCCAGTTCAAGCGCTCGGCGATGCCGAACGGACCGAAGGTCAGCTCCGGCGGGTCATTGTCGCCGCGCGGCGACTGGCGCGCCCCGAGCGATTCATCCGCCGCGGCGTGGCTCATGGATTTGGAGAAGGTGCCGTGAGCTGAGTACAGCGCCTCTCTTGGCACGTGGCCGCAGGCGTCTAAGTCCCACGGGAGAACCGGGGGATCGCAGCATGACTAAGCCCATTCGCGCCGCGATCGTCGGCGGCGGTATCAGCGGGCTCTGCGCCGCCAACGCGCTCCTGCGGCGCGGCGTCGATGTCACCGTCTACGAGCAGGCGCCGGCGCTCGGCGAGGTGGGGGCCGGTGTCTTTACCTATCCGAACGCTCTGCGGCCGCTGGAGCGGATGCGTCTCGGGCCGGCTTTCGCTAAAGTCGGCGCCAAGGTTGGGCCGGGCTCGGAATATTACCGGATGGACGGCACGCTCGTCGGCAAGGTGCTGACCACCGATTCCAGCGGCTGGAACGGCATGTACGGCATGCACCGCGCCGACCTCCTCGAAATTTTTGCCACCGTCATTCCGCCGAGCGCGATCCGCACCGGTCACCGCTGTATCAGCTTCGAGCAGGACGCGCGCGTCGCTTACGT
>JAFASC010000328.1 GCA_019244955.1 Methylobacteriaceae bacterium
AAGCTCATGTGGCGCATTCATGTGGCCGGCACGAAGCGCTCGCGTGTGCCGATGATCGGTGTCGCGAAAAAATGGCGTGGCACGCGGGTGGGCTCGCTTGCGGTCAGCATGCTTCTCGCCCAAGCGATCGATCAGGCCAAGGCAGCCGGCGTCGAGGACATGGAAATCAGCTGGATGCTGGAGACTAACAACGCGATCTTGAACTTGGTCGAGAGCCTGCCGGCCAAAGTGACGCGCAAGTTCCGGGTATATGAGAAGGCGCTGTGAGCGGGCCTCCCATTGACTGCTACCGGCGCCTGTCCACCTTACTGGTTGATCTGCCCAACGCCGAGCAGGAGAGCACGATGAGCTACGTTGTGGGTGTGGGCTATGATAAAGCCAATCACCGCTATTATGTTCTGTCCTCCGACATCCCCGGTCTGAATGTGGAGGAGGAATCGTTTGAGGCCTTCGTTGAGGTCGTCTTGGATCTCGCCCCGGAATTGATCGGAGGTGATTCTGCAGGCTCGAAGATCGTCTTTGAGCGCGAGGTCGAACTTGTAACGGAATGACGAGCAATCTGTACCGGGAGCTGACCCGGATGCTTACGCAGGCTGGATGCCGATTCGTCAGGCAAGGCAAGGGGTCTCACGAAATCTGGTACAGCCCCATTACCCATCGAAAACTCACCATTCCGAAAAACACGGTTATGGTGCACACGGCCAACAAAGTTCTTAAGGACGCCGGTCTGCCGAAGGCGTTTTGATCCTAGTGTATCTCCGGCTCGGGCAGCCGGACGTCCCCCTCGAGAAAATCGTAGTCGCAGCCCTGATCCGCCTGCTGCACATGCGCGGCGTGCAGGCGGACATAGCCGCGCTCGAAATGGCGTGGCTTCGGCCGGTAGGATGAGAGCCGCGCGGCAATATCGCTCTGCGGCACATCCAGCCTGATCGAGCGCGCTTCCACATCGAGCTCGATCATGTCGCCGGTCTCGACCGCGGCGAGCGGGCCGCCGATATAAGCTTCCGGCGCGACATGCAGGATACAGGCGCCGTAGCTCGTGCCGCTCATCCGCGCATCGGAAATGCGCACCATGTCGCGCACGCCGTGCATCAGCAGCTTTTTCGGGATCGGTAGCATGCCCCATTCCGGCATGCCCGGCCCGCCGACCGGCCCCGCATTGCGCAGAACCATCACGTGATCGGGCGTGACGTCGAGGTCCATGTCGTTCACGGCGCGGTTCATCGCATCGTAATCGTCGAACACGATCGCCGGGCCGCGATGCTTCAAGAATCGCGGGTCGGCGGCGGCAGGTTTGATGATGCAGCCATTCGGCGCGAGATTGCCTTTCAGCACCGCCAGTCCGCCGCCTGCCGCAATCGGCTTGTCGAGCGGCCGGATGATCTCGTCGTTAAAGATCGGCGCGTTTGCGTAGACCTCGCCGAGCGTGCGTCCGCTCACCGTCATCTCGTCGCGTTTGAGATGCGGCATGAGCCGGCGCAGGAAGCCGGGGAAGCCGCCGGCGTAATGGAAATCCTCCATGAGGAAGCGTCCCGAAGGACGAATATCGGCGATGACGCCGGTCTCGTTCGACAGACGGTCGAAATTCTCGAGATCGAGCTCAAGGCCGGCGCGGCGCGCCATCGCGATCAGATGGATGATGGCGTTGGTCGAGCCGCTCATCGCCATCAGCGCGATGATGGCATTACGGAAAGAGCCGTCGGTGAGGATGCGCTTCGGCGTCAAATCCTCATGCACCATGTCGACGATGCGCCGGCCGCTCTCCGTCGCGAGCCTTATGTGCCCGGAATCCGCCGCCGGCATCGAGCCCGCGCCGGGCAGCGTCAGGCCAAGCGTCTCGACGAGGCCGGCCATCGTCGAGGCCGTGCCCATCGTCATGCAGGTGCCGAAACTCCGCGCGATGCCCGCTTCCATCGCGCGCCATTCGCGCTCGTCGATGCGGCCGGCTTCCTTTTCCGCCCAATATTTCCACACGTCCGAGCCGGAGCCGAGCGGCTTGCCGCCAAAATTGCCCCGCAGCATCGGCCCGGCAGGGAAATAAATCGCCGGGATGTTCATGCTGATCGCGCCCATGATCAGCCCCGGCGTGGTTTTGTCGCAGCCGCCGAGCAGGACGGCGCCATCGACCGGATTGGAGCGTAGGAGTTCCTCCGCCTCCATTGCCAAAAGATTGCGGTAAAGCATCGTCGTCGGCTTCATCATCGTCTCGCCGAGCGAGATCGCCGGGATTTCGACCGGGAAGCCGCCCGCCTGCCAGACACCGCGCTTCACTTCCTCGGCCCGCGTGCGCAAATGCGCGTGACACGGATTGAGATCGCTCCAGGTGTTGAGAATGCCAATGACGGGCTTGCCGGCAAAATCCTCGTAATCGTAGCCCATCTGCAGCGTACGCGAGCGGTGACCGAAAGCGCGCATATCCTCGACACCGAACCACCGATAGGAGCGGAGTTCTTCAGGTTTCTTGCGTGTCATTGCTTCTCGTCCGTCGGATAGCATCGAGAGTGCGTTCGCGCTGCGCGTGCTTCCTCGAGAAAGGATCTCACACTCAATTGCTCTTGGTATCCTTGATCGCCGGGAACACCTCGCTCCACGACGCCGGCACATTTTTCAAGCCGCCAGTGCGGCCCATGAAATCTGCGTAAGCTTTAACCGCATGGACTTCCGTTCCGAAATCACCCGGCATTGATTTCAGCATGGCCTCGACCTTCGGCTCGTCGAGCATCTTGGATGGTTCGACCTTCAGATAGATTTCGGCGGCGCCTTTCGGATCCTTGCGGATGTAGTCGGCGGCCTCGTTGAGCGCGGCGATCAGGACCGGGATGAGCTTCGGATTGGCATCTATCCAGCGCTTCGTGCCGCCGAGCACGAGAAACGACGAGCGGCCGCCGAACGCGTCCTCAGACGAGGCGAGCTTGTGGGCCTTGCCGCTGTCGAGGGCGATTTGCGTGAATGGCGGGGTCGAGAAATAGGCCTTCACTTCGCTCGCGCCGGAGAGAATCGCGGCGATGGATTCGGGGTGCGGCAGGGCGACGACCTGAGTCTTTAGCTTGTCCTTCTGGCCTTCGCCAAAGGTCTTTTCGGAGAGGATTTGCAGCACGTACATTTGCGGCGACACGATCGCCGGCATCGAAATCTTCTCGCCCGGACCGATATCCTTCAGCGACTTGGCGTCGGGCTTGTTCGTAATCAGCACGAGCGGGCTCGAATTGACACCGCAAATGCCGAAAATCTGATTGGCCGTGCCCTTGGCTTTGTCCCAGGCGATGAGCAGCGCCGGCACGCCGTAGACACCGAGATCGACCGAGCCGGACAGAATCGCGTCCTGCATGGCGCCGGATCCGGAGAAGCGCTGGTATGTCGGCTCTACATCGACACCCGCAGCCTTCGCATGCTTCTCGATCAGCTTCTGCTGTTCGAGAATGAAGGTCGGCAGGAAGCCGATACCGAACCCGATCCCGATCTTGAGAGGCGTCGCGGAGACAGGGAGCGCAACCGCGATCAAGCCGAGCGCGAGGGCGAAACGAGGAAGTATTTTCTTCATTGTTCCTCCATTGGGGCGCGCTCAGAGCTTTGGATCGAAAAGCACCCGATTGCGTGCCGAACCCATGACGGCGCGATAAGCGTCGCGCGCCTTCGCAAGGGGATAGACGCTCGATGGTTCGATAGGAAAGGGTTTCAGGGCGCCGCTTTCGAAGCCGGGCAGAAGTTCGCTCAGCACCTCGCCGGTTTCAATGGACGACAGCGCCAACGTATCGATCCCGACATAGGTGTGCCGGCCGCGATAAAATTCGAAGATGTTGAAGTCGACGACCGGGTTTATCGCCGCGATCAGGATTTGGCGTCCCTTCTTCGCCAGCGATTTATGCGACGCCTGAAAATACGGATCGCCGACCGTATTGAAGACGATGTCGGCGCCTTGGCCGTTCGTCATGTCGCGCACGGCTTCGGCGACATCGCGGCTCGACGAGTCGATCATCTCGACGGGTGCGCTTGCGTGCCCCGCATAGGCCTCGAGTTTGCGCACCACGCCGATGACGCGCGCGCCGCGCCAAGTCGCGATCTGCGCCGCCGCCTGCCCGACCTTGCCGTTGATGCCCATGATGAGAACGATGTCGCCGCTTCGTGGAAAGCCGGCGCGGGAAAAGCCCTCGGCCGCGGTGACGAAGGGAACCCCGATCCCCGCGGCTTCCTGCAACGAAACGCTCTTCGGCTTTGTGACCAGCGCCTTTGCTTCGACAAGAAGATGGCTCGCGTGCGTGCCGTCGCGGCGGATGCCAAGATCGCCGGACGAGCCGAAGACCTCCGCGCCGACAAGATCGCGCGGCCCGTCGATCACAGTCCCCGAGAAATCGCGCCCCGGCGTGCGCGGAAAGACCGCATAAGGCATCATGCCCATCGCCGCCTTCACGTCGGACGGATTGACCGCGGCCGCGGCGATCTCGATCAGCGCGTCTTCCTCACGCCCGCGCGCAAGCCGCGAGGCTGATAGCTGCGGGTCGACGGAATCCGCGTCGGGCGCTGGGGATTTCCCGGCGTGGCGCTGTCGTATCTATCCGGCGGCCACGTCCGCGTCGGCCTGGAAGACGGCGTGCAGATCACCAAAGGCGTGCTCGCCGAATCGAACGCGCAGATGGTGGAGAAAGCGCGCAACATCG
>JAFASC010000115.1 GCA_019244955.1 Methylobacteriaceae bacterium
CGGCCGTTGCTTGGCTCGCCATCACGTTGACCCCACGCGCGAAATCAGGTCCATGTCGCGCCAGTTTCCCGATCGATCAAGCACATGCGGCCCGAACGTTACAATTTCCGCGAAGCCGAGCCGAAATGGCAGCAGGTCTGGCGCGCGCGCCACACCTTCAAGACGCAGGAATCCGACGCACGGCAGAAATACTACGTGCTCGAAATGTTTCCCTATCCCTCCGGCCGCATCCATATGGGCCACGTCCGCAATTACGCGATGGGCGACGTCGTTGCGCGCTACAAGCGCGCCCGCGGCTTCAACGTGCTGCATCCGATGGGTTGGGACGCCTTCGGCATGCCGGCGGAAAACGCCGCGATGCAGTCGAAAACGCATCCGGCGAAATGGACCTACGCCAACATCGATACGATGCGGGCGCAGCTCAAATCGATGGGCCTGTCGCTCGACTGGTCGCGCGAATTCGCGACCTGCGACCCGAGCTACTACAAGCACCAACAAGCTTTGTTCCTGGATTTTCTCGGCCGCGGACTCGTCGCGCGCAAGCAGTCGCGCGTCAATTGGGATCCGGTCGATCAGACCGTGCTCGCCAACGAGCAGGTGATCGACGGACGCGGCTGGCGTTCCGGTGCGCCGGTCGAGCAGCGCGAGCTGACGCAATGGTTCTTCACGATCACCAAATACGCCGACGATCTCCTGGCGGCGCTCGACACGCTCGAGCGCTGGCCGGAGAAAGTGCGGCTCATGCAGGCAAACTGGATCGGCCGCTCCGAAGGCTTGCTCGTGCGCTTTGCGCTCGCGGAACAAAGCAAGCGAACCGACGCGCGCGAGCTCGACGTCTACACGACACGCCCCGACACGCTGTTCGGCGCCAAATTCATGGCGATTTCGCCGGAACACCCGCTGGCGCGCGAGCTCGCGCAGCATGATGGCGCGCTCGCCGAGTTCATCGCCGATTGCGAGCGGCGCGGCACGTCGGAAGCGGCGATCGAGATGGGCGAGAAGCGCGGCTACGACACCGGGCTGCACGCAGTGCACCCCTTCGATGCGAATTGGACGCTGCCGGTCTACGTCGCCAACTTCGTTTTGATGGAATACGGCACCGGCGCAATTTTCGGTTGTCCGGCGCACGATCAGCGCGACCTCGACTTTGCAAACAAATACGGGCTCGGCAACATTCCCGTCGTCTGCCCGCCCGGCGCCGATCCGGAAAAATTCGTCATCACGGACACGGCCTATGACGGACCGGGACGGATGATCAATTCGCGCTTCCTCGATGGCATGACCATCGACGAGGCCAAGCAAGAAGTGGCGCGCCGGCTCGAAGCGCAGACGCTCGGCAACGCGCCGCAAGCCGAGCGCAAGATCAATTATCGTCTGCGCGACTGGGGCATTTCACGCCAGCGCTATTGGGGCTGCCCCATCCCGATCGTGCATTGCGACAAATGCGGCGCGGTGCCGGTGCCCAAGGACCAGCTGCCCGTGCGATTGCCTGACGACGTCAGCTTCGATCGGCCCGGCAATCCGCTCGATCATCATGCGACTTGGAAGCACGTCGCCTGTCCCGCCTGCGGCGGCCCGGCGACGCGCGAGACCGACACGATGGACACGTTCGTCGATTCGTCCTGGTATTTTGCGCGCTTCACCGATCCGTGGAACGCGGAGGCGCCGATCACGAAGCCAGTCGCCAATCGCTGGCTGCCGGTCGATCAATATATCGGCGGCATCGAGCACGCGATCCTGCATCTGCTCTATTCGCGCTTCTTCACGCGCGGCTTGCGCGATACCGGCTACCTCGATCTCGCGGAACCCTTTGCCGGCCTGTTCACGCAGGGCATGGTCGTGCACGAGACCTACCGCGGCGCCTCCGGCGCCTGGCTGTCGCCGGCCGAGGTGGACGTTGAGGCCGACGCCGGCGGCCGCCGGGCTTTTGCCAAGGCGGATGGCAGCGCGGTCGAGATCGGCGCGATCGAGAAGATGTCGAAGTCGCGCCGCAACACGGTCGACCCCGATGACATCATCCAGTCCTTCGGCGCCGACACGGCACGCTGGTTCATGCTGTCGGATTCGCCGCCCGAGCGCGACGTCATCTGGACGGAAGAGGGCGTGCAGGGGGCGGCGCGAATGGTGCAGCGGCTCTGGCGGGTCGTCGGCGAGTTGAAGAACGCGGCCTCGGCCTCGGGCGGCAATGGCGCGGACGGCGAGACCGGCGGGGCAGCCCGTGCCGTGCGCAAGGCGGCGCATTCGGCCCTCATCAAGGTCGGCGAGGACATCGAGCGCCTGCGCTTCAACCGCTGCGTCGCGCACATCTACGAGCTGACGAATTCCCTCACCGAGGCTCTCGACGAGATCGACAGCGCCGCCATCCCGGCGGAGCTCCGCGCCGCGTTCCGGGAGGCCGCCGACATCCTCGTCCAGCTTTTCGCCCCGATGATGCCGCATCTTGCTGAAGAATGCTGGGCCGACCTCGGTCACGGCTCGCCCGTGGCGGAAGCGGCCTGGCCGGCCGCTGATCGCAGTTTGGTAATCGAGGACATGCTAAGCCTGCCGGTGCAGGTGAACGGCAAGAAGCGGGCGGACCTCGTGATCGAACGCAACGCGGACCAGGCGGCGATCGAGGCGGCGACGTTGGCGCTCGATTCGGTGCAGCGGGCGCTTGCCGGCAAGGCGCCGAAGAAGATCATCGTGGTGCCGCAGAGGATCGTGAATGTCGTGGCGTGAGCGGCCAGGATCGCAGCTGTTGAAGGGCTTGGCCCTGGCGCTGGCGCTCGCGCTCGGCGGCTGCTTGCAGCCGCTCTATGGCCCGCTCGCCAATGGCGGCTCGCTCGAAAGCGAGCTGCAGGCGATCGCGGTCAACCCGATCCTGCCCGATCGGATCGGCCACTACCTCGAAAACGAGCTCGCCTTCGCGTTCAACGGCACGGGATCGACCGTCGTGCCGAAATACCGGCTGACGGTCACGTTGCGCGAACGGGTGCAGACGCCGGTCATCGACACGGTGTCGGCGCGGGCGACCGCGGCCACCGTGATCGTCGATGCCGACTATATTCTCGCGCCGGCGGCGGGCGGCGAGGCGATCACCAAGGGCACCGCGTTCAGCGTCGCGAGCTATGACCGCACGAGCCAGCGCATTTCGAACGTCCAGGCGGCGCGCGACGCCGAGACCCGCAACGCCAAGGTCATTGCGGACGCAATCCGCACACGCGTTGCTGCGGCGCTCGCCAGCCGCGGCTAGTCCGAGTTGACCGCTATCCGAAGCGGCGATGCGGATCGGTTTGTTGCGCGGCCGCCGCGCGACACGAAGCTCTTCCTGATCCATGGCAGCGATTCCGGCCTCGTGCGCGAGCGTGCGCGCAAGCTCCTGCAGGCGCTTGTCGACGATCCCGCCGATCCGTTTCAGCTTGTCGAACTCGATGGCGACGAGCTGGCTTCCGATCCGCTGCGCCTCGCCGATGAAGCCAACACGATCCCGCTGTTCGGCGGCCGGCGCGCCGTGCATGTCGAGCTCGGGGCGAAGAACATTCTGCCGGCGATCGAGCCGCTCATTCATGCGCCCGCCGAAAGCGCCGTGCTGATCGAAGCCGGCGCGCTCAAACGCGATCACGCGCTGCGCAAGCTGTTCGAGAAGGAGCGCAGCGCCGCGGCGATCGAATGCTCGCCGGACAGCGCGGCCGACGTGCAGCGGCTCGTCGATGAAGAGCTGAAAGCCGCCGGCCTGAGCCTCGATGAGGATGCACGCGAAACCCTGGTTGCGCTGCTCGGCGAGGATCGTCTCGGCACGCGCTCCGAAATCGGCAAGCTCGTCATCGCCGCGCATGGGCGCGAGCGCATCACGCTCGAAGACGTCGAGACGCTCGTCTGCGATGCGTCAACGACGGCCCATGACGACGCCGTGCTGCGGGCTTTTTCCGGCGAGCTCGACTCATTGCCGGGCGCTTTCGAGCGGCTGATGGCGACCGGCGGCGAGCCGAGCGTCATGTTGGCTGCGGCCGCGCGCTACGCCGTGGCGCTGCATCGCGCCCGGCTCGCCATCGATTCCGGGCAATCGAGCGATCAGGCAATGGGGCTCGTCTTTCGCAGCGGCATCGGCTTCGGCCGCCGCGGCCTGGTCGAGAAACATTTGCGGGCGTGGTCGCGCGAAAGACTGTTCCGCGCCATTCGCATGCTTGCCGATCTTGTCGGCCGCACGCGTCGCGAACCGCGCGTCGGCGCGGCGATGGCAGAGCGCGCGCTGTTGTCGATCGCGGAGGGTGTGAAGCGCTGATTAAACGTCGAGGCTGATCATCACCGGTACGTGATCCGACGGCCGCTCCCAGCCGCGCGCTTCCTTCAGTACGCGTAAGCCGCCAAGTCCCGGCTGCAGACAGCCCGAGACCCAGACGTGATCGAGCCTGCGGCCTTTGTCGGCCTTCGCCCAATCCGGCGAGCGATAGCTCCACCACGTATAAAGCTTCTCCTGATGCGGCACGTGGTGGCGCATCGCGTCGACCCACGGACCTGAATTCAGCACGCGTCCGAGCTTTTCCACCTCGATCGGCGTGTGGCTCACGACCTTCAACAATTGCTTGTGACTCCACACGTCGGTCTCGAGCGGCGCGACGTTGAGATCGCCGACCATGATCGCCGGATTGTCGGCAATCTTGGCGGCGGCGATCCACTGCGACATCTCGTCGAGAAAGGCGAGCTTGTGCGCGAATTTCGGATTGATCTGCGGGTCGGGCTCGTCGCCGCCTGCCGGCACATAGAAGTTATGCAGCGCAATGGCGCGGCCGCCGACCTGAACCGACACGGAAAGATGCCGCGCGTCGCCTTTGTCACAAAAATTGCGTTTGCCGATCGTATCGAGAGGCAGGCGCGAGGCTATCGCGACGCCGTGATAGCCCTTCTGGCCGTTGATCGCGATATGCGTGTAGCCGAGGCGCTTCAGCCGCTTATACGGAAACTCGCCGTCGCGGCACTTCGTCTCCTGCAGGCAGAGAACGTCGGGCCGATGTTTCTTTAAAAAATGCGCGACGATGGGCATGCGCAACCGCACCGAATTGATGTTCCAGGTGGCGATGTTCAGCCGCACGCAAGCGCTCCGGTCATGGCGCGGCTTTCATCATGGCGAGAGGCGCGCCGCAAGCCGGCGGATATGGCAATCCCCGCTATTTCGCGCAATGTGCGATGTCATTCCCGCGCAAGCGGGAAGCCAGGGCAGCCTGCATCAATGCTGGGTTCCCGGTCGGCCTTCGGCCGCCGGGAATGACACTCAATAATTGATGTTGAACAGGCTCGGGTCGGGCCTTTCCTTGAAGTCGATGTTGTAAAGCGTCACCAGCGTGTCGTAGCCCTGCGGGTCGGTGACCAGCCATTGCTTGAGTTGGTACGTCGAGGGGTCGAACATCAGCCGGATTTTCGAGGTGCCGCCGAGCGTCGTGCCGTCCTCGATGACGATGGTCGTGTTGTTCGGATCGTTGGTGACGTCGAGAACTTTTGTGTCCTTGGCGAGGTCGATCTTATCCTTGAGCAGGAATTTCAACGGCGTCTGCTGGATGAAATAGAGGTCCTGCGTCGACAGCTTCCTGTCGCGGATTGCCACTTTCGTGCCGTCGGCAATGACTTCGAGCGAAGCCGGCTGGGCGTATTCGAAGCGCAGCCTGCCCGGGCGTTGGACGTAGAGCTTGCCCTCGGAGCGGCGGCCGTCGGCGCCGACCTGGACGAAATCGCCGACCATGGTGGCGGCGTTGTTGAAATAAGCGTTGGCCTTCTCGATCGCCGTGTAGGGATTGAACGGCGCGGGATTCGCCGTGGTCGTGGCGACCGTCTTTTTGCCATTCGGGGCGGCCTGCGGCGCAGCAGCGGCCTTGGCCGGCGGAGTCAGATCCATCGGCGGGCGCGGCGGCACGGCCTCCGCCAATGCGGCGTTCGCGGCGAGCATCGCGCCGAGCGGCAAAAGGGCACGCCCCAAGGCGGCAAGCGGGACGGCTGCTCTATGCTTCATTTCGTGTCGCTGACGTTGCGGAAGCCCGCTTGTTAGGCGGGCCATGTGGCATTTTTGGGTTTGTTGCCGCAGCTAAGCTTCATTCGACCGGGCGGAGGTCGAAGGCGCCGCGATCGACGCCGCCGCCGACCAGGATTTCACGCTTGCCGGAATGGTTCGCAGGCGCGACCACCCCCTCTTTCTCCATGCGCTCGACCAGGGATGCCGCCTTGTTGTAGCCGACCGAAAGCCGGCGCTGGATGTAGCTCGTCGAGCATTTGCGGTCGCGCAGCACGATGGCTACGGCGCGGTCGTAGAGGTCGCCTGATTCCTCCGCGTCCATCGAGCCGGGCGAAGGCAGCTCGCCGTCGGCATCCGGCTCCTCGTCCTCGGCCGTGATCGCGTCGAGATATTCGGGCTGACCCTGGCTTTTCAGGTGAGCCACGACCTTCTCGACCTCGGTGTCGGAGACGAACGGGCCGTGGACGCGCGAGATGCGGCCGCCGCCCGCCATGTAGAGCATGTCGCCCTGGCCTAGCAGCTGCTCGGCGCCCTGCTCACCAAGGATGGTGCGGCTGTCGATCTTCGAGGTGACCTGGAAGGAGATGCGGGTCGGGAAGTTCGCCTTGATCGTGCCAGTGATGACGTCGACCGAGGGGCGCTGCGTCGCCATGATCAGGTGGATGCCGGCGGCGCGCGCCATTTGCGCCAGGCGCTGAATCGCGCCTTCGATGTCCTTGCCGGCGACCATCATCAGGTCGGCCATCTCGTCGACGATGACGACGATGTAGGGCAGAACCGAAAGCTCCATCTCCTCCTGTTCGTAGATTGCTTGGCCCGTCTCCTTGTCGTAGCCGGTCTGCACCGTGCGAGTGATCGTCTCGCCTTTGGCGTCCGCTTCGGCGACGCGGGCGTTGAAGCCGTCGATGTTGCGCACGCCGACCTTCGACATTTTCTTGTAACGGTCCTCCATCTCGCGCACGGCCCATTTCAGCGCGACGACCGCCTTCTTCGGATCGGTAACAACGGGAGTCAGCAGATGCGGGATGCCGTCATAGACGGAGAGCTCCAGCATTTTCGGATCGATCATGATCAGCCGGCATTCTTCCGGCTTCAG
>JAFASC010000026.1 GCA_019244955.1 Methylobacteriaceae bacterium
CGAGCGACACCGATCTGCCCTTCATGCGCGACCTAGCGGCATGAGCACCGATCTCTTGCGCGGCCCGGATCGGCTTGAAGCGCAGGTGCTCGGCGCCATCGCCGAAGCCCACGACGAGGCCGCGCTCGAAGCGGTGCGGGTCGCTGCGCTTGGCAAGAAGGGCAGTATCTCGGCGCTGCTTTCCACGCTCGGCAAAATGTCGCCGGACGAACGGCGTACGCGCGGCGCGGAGATCAACGCGCTCAAAGAGAAGGTCAGCGACGCGCTGGTGCAACGCCGAACCGAGCTGAAAGAGGCGGCGCTCGCGGCGCGGCTCGCCACAGAGACACTGGACGTGACCCTGCCCGTCCGTGCGAGCGGCACGCAGCTCGGGCGCATTCATCCGATCAGCCAAGTGACGGAAGAGCTCACAGCCATCTTCGCCGATATGGGCTTCTCGATTGCCGAAGGCCCGGACATCGAGAGCGACGATTACAATTTCACCAAGCTCAACTTTCCGGTCGGCCATCCCGCGCGCGACATGCACGACACGTTCTTCCTCGCGCCCGACGCGAGCCGCGAGCGCAAGCTCCTGCGCACGCATACGAGCCCGGTGCAGGTGCGCACGATGCTCTCGCAACAGCCGCCGATCCGTGTCATCTGTCCGGGCCGCACCTACCGCGTCGATTCCGACCAGACGCACACGCCGCAATTCCATCAGGTCGAGGGTCTCGTCATCGACCGCAGCGCCCATCTGGGGCACCTCAAATGGATTCTGGAGGAATTCTGCAAGGCCTTCTTCGAAGTGCCCAGCGTAAAGATGCGCTTTCGGCCCTCTTTCTTTCCGTTCACTGAACCGTCGATGGAAGTCGACATCCAGTACCGGCGCGAACGCGGCGAAATCCGTTTCGGCGAAGGTGAGGACTGGATGGAAATTTTGGGCTGCGGCATGGTTCATCCGAACGTACTGAAAAATTGCGGGCTCGACCCCGAGCAGTATCAGGGCTTCGCCTGGGGCATGGGCATCGATCGGATCGCCATGCTGAAATACGGCATGCCGGACTTACGCCAATTCTTCGAAGCTGACGTGCGCTGGCTGAAGCACTACGGCTTTCGGCCGCTCGATATTCCGACTTTGGCGGCCGGACTCTCGAGTTGATCGCGAGGTCTCATACGCACAATGCATTGGGCAAAACGCGTCGACCAGTTCTTCCGCGAGAAGTTCACGCGCCGCTGGACGCCGCCAATGCGCCGGCATTACCTCGAGAACCTGAGCTTCACGCGCGACGAGACAAGCGAGCATCGCGCCGCTTTACGCAATCTCGACCAGCTCGATACCAAAGCGTCCGGCACGCTCACCCACATCTCGATGATGATCGCGGCTTTGGGCGTGACCGCGCGCGCCGATATCATCGACCACGAATCGGAGCGCTTCGTAATCTATGCCACGATGTGTGTGTATTTGGTGCTCTCAATCCTGTGTTTGAGGTGCATGAACGGTTTTGCCGTCGAGCTGGCCGCCGGACCGCGTGCATCCTTTCTCGACCACCTGACCGACGAGCTTATCTACCGCAAGGAACTCTATGCGCGGGCCAATCGAGGCACGACGATCCTCACGGCGATTGTGTTCGTGCTGATCTTTTTCTTTTACTTCTATTGAGCGCAGAGATGCCGGCGCAATGAAATTCACCCTCTCCTGGCTCAAGGAGCATATCGAGACGGAGGCCTCCCTCGCAGAGATTTGCGACACGCTGACGCGCATCGGTCTCGAGGTCGAGCGGATCGAAAATCCCGCCGAGAAGCTTAGAGGCTTCATCGTCGCGCGGGTGCTCGAAGCAAAGCAGCATCCGAACGCCGATCGCCTGCGCGTCTGCGTCGTCGATCCGGGATCCGGCGCCCCGGTCCAGGTCGTCTGCGGCGCCCCGAATGCGCGCAGCGGCATGCTGGGCGTGTTCTCGCCGGTCGGCACTTACATTCCCGGCAAGGACATCACGCTGACTGCAGGCGTGATCCGCGGCGTCGAATCGAACGGCATGCTGGTTTCGGCGGCCGAGCTGCAAATCTCCGACGATCACGACGGCATCATCGAATTGCCCGGGGATGCGCCGGTCGGCACCTCTTATGCGGAATATGCCGGGCTCGGCGATGCGGTGATCGAGATCAACCTCACGCCGAACCGGCCGGATGCGACGGGCATCGTCGGCATCGCGCGCGACCTCGACGCGGCGGGGCTCGGGCGCTTGAAGGACCGCGAAGTCAAGTCTGTCGAGGGCCGCTTCCCCTGCCCGGTCGACGTGACGCTCGACTTTGCGTCCGGTGATCAGCATCTCTGCCCGGCCTTCGCGCTGCGCCTGGTGCGGGGCGTCAAGAATGGCTCCTCGCCAGAATGGATGCAGCGGCGCTTGCGCGCGATCGGTCTTCGGCCGATCAACGCGCTCGTCGACATCACCAACTACATCACCTTCGATCGCGGCCGGCCGCTGCATGTATTCGACGCCAGGAAAGTCGCGGGCAATCTTACCGTGCGCCGCGCCAAGCCGGGCGAGGAAGTGCTGGCGCTCGATGGCCGCACCTATGCGCTCGACCAAAGCATGGTCGTCATTGCCGACAAGAGCGGAGTCGAATCGATTGCCGGGATCTTGGGCGGCGAGCATTCCGGCTGCGACGAGAACACGACCGACGTTTTGATCGAATCGGCGCTTTGGGATCCGGTGAATATCGCCGAGACGGGACGCAAGCTCGGCATCAACACCGATGCGCGTTACCGCTTCGAACGCGGCGTCGACCCGGCCTTTTGCGTGCCCGGCGCCGAACTCGCGACCCATCTCGTTCTCGATCTCTGCGGCGGCGAGCCGTCGAGTCTCATCGTCGCGGGCAAGGTCGAGACGAAGCGCGAGGCCATTGTGTTTCCATGGAGCGAAACCGCGCGACTCACCGGATTGGCTATTCCGACGCAAGAGGCCGCGCGAATTCTGGAAAAGCTCGGCTTCGACATCGTGCGGACGCCCGGCAATGCCGACCGCACCTACATCACGCCGCCAACGTGGCGCCCCGATATCGGGGGCAAGGCCGATCTCGTCGAAGAGATCATCCGCATTGCCGGTGTCGACCGCGTTGCCTCGGTCGCAATGCCGCGCCCAAGCGAAATCGCGCTTGCGGTGCTGACGCCGTTGCAGCGGCGCACGCAAACGGCGCGGCGCGCGCTCGCCGCCGAAGGCCTAGTCGAGGCGGTCACGTGGTCGTTCGTGTCCAAGACCGAGGCGGAATTGTTCGGCGGCGGCGCGCCGCAGACCGCACTCGCCAATCCGATTGCGTCCAACCTTTCGGACATGCGGCCGTCGCTTTTGCCGGGATTGGTCGCCGCAGCGAAACGCAACGCGGACCGCGGTGCGTTCGACCTCGCGCTGTTCGAGGTCGGCCAGATTTTCAGGGGCACGTCCGAACACGATCAGAAAACCGCCGCGACGGCACTGCGCACGCGCACCGCAAAGCGCGTCGGCGGCGGCCGTCACTGGTCGGATCGCGCGGGCAATGTCGATACCTTCGACGCCAAGGGCGATGCGCTCGCACTGCTCGACGCACTTGGCATCGCAACGGGTGGCTTGCAGGTCGTGCCGGGCGGGCCGGCCTGGTTCCATCCCGGACGCTCGGGCACGCTGCAATTCGGGCCTAAAGGCGTCATCGGGCATTTCGGCGAATTGCATCCAAGCGTGCTGGAAGCGCTCGATGCCGAAGGACCGCACGTTGCGATGGAGATTATCCTTGACGCTTTGCCGCCCGCAAAGGTGCGCGCGACGAAGATCCGTCCGCCGCTCGAACTGCCGACGTTGATGCCGCTTGAGCGCGATTTTGCTTTCATCGTCGATCGCAGCGTGCGTGCAGCGGACATGATCAAGGCGGCGCAAGCCGCCGATCGCGCCCTTGTCACCGATGTCTCGGTGTTCGATGTCTACGAGGGACCCGGCATCCCCGAAGGCACGAAATCGATCGCGCTCGCGGTCACCGTCCAGCCGCGCGACAAGACGATGACGGATGCCGAGATCGAGGCTTTATCGCAAAAGATCATTGGCAGTGTCGTTCAGAAAACAAATGCGACCTTAAGGGGGTAATATGCTTCGGATCGCCGGTCTCTTTGCGCTGCTCATGCTTTCAACCCTGCCTGTCTCGGCGCAAAGCAGCATCGAGGATTGCGAAAAAATCCAAAAGGCGGACGATTACAACAAGTGCCTCGCGCAGTTCGGGCCGATGCGCGGTCAGCGCGCGGCGCGCCCGGCGGGCAAGCGCTATGGCGCTCATGCATCGCGGCGCGGCGGGCACGGCCGCGTGCGCGCAAGCTTCAAGGTCAGGCGTCACCGCTGAATGCGGCGTTAATCGTGGCCGGTTGAACCGAAGCCGCCCCCGCCCCGCGAGGAATTCGCGAGCGACGTCTCTTCCTGCAAGTCCACGCGTGTCACGGGCGCGACGACCAGTTGCGCGACGCGCATG
>JAFASC010000057.1 GCA_019244955.1 Methylobacteriaceae bacterium
GATGCCGAGTGCCATCCAGTAGGTTGGGAAAATACGCAGAAAACGCTTCAGCATGTAGGCGCGCGTCTTGGTTCCCTCCAGCGAGAGGGGGATCACAAAGCCGCTGATCAGGAAGAAGGCTGCAACCCCCATTGACGGGAGATCGAACAGCTCGACGAACTGGGTCACAAGGCGCGGCAGAGGGACGGCTGAGCGAGTCTCGCTCATCACGATGAGAGCGACGATCGTCGGGTTCGTCAGATAGAGGACGGTGAAATGGCCGATGACGACGACCAGGGCGGCAATCCCACGCAGAAGATCGGCAAAGGCCAGCCGATTGGCCGAGCCCCGGTTGACATGGAACCCCAAAGCACCCCTCCTGCGGCCTTGCGCTCCGTTCGCGCGTAGCCACCTCGCCTAGCCGTGATGAGACAAAGGCTTGGCCCCAGCTTTGACGTGAAAAAGTGGCCGAAATGGAGCGCGAGCACGTTCTTCGCTCGCCGGGCTGAGCGTAAATCTCGTGAATTCGCCGGTCGCATAGGGACCGTTGGATGAACCACCTCGGTAGGCGAGAGACCTTGATCACTTCCGCTTCACTGACGACCGCGATGTTGTATTTCGGGCCGAAAACAAGGGCCAAATATCTCTCGGGCGCTCCCGATTCAATCGCGTTGGTCAAGCGTTAACGCGCACATGATCTTCGGCCCCACGGCGTTCTCGCTATCGGTGCGTCGATGAGCTGGATATCAATCGGTTTCGGCTCGACGCCGATGACCTTTCCCGTGTTGCCGACGATCTTCTACGCCAACGTGGTGAAGAAGCCGAGATTGGCGGCGATATCGAGAAAAACGTCGCCGCGCTTTAAATCGCGTCGGATGAGCTTAGTTACGTGCCGCTCATGGCTTTTGTTTGCAGGATCGCCCGAGCCGAAGTCGCGCGGCAGAACATACAGCGCATGGGTCTCGAGTTTCGACCCAAACCTTCTCTTTTGGCCCGAAAGCAACGACGCCGATGGCTGCCGGATCCAAGCCTACTCAGCCGGCCTTTTCCGGACCTTTCGACGAACCCCGCGGAGCGCACGAAACGAGATAATCTCCCAGCTTGAAATCTCGGCGATGGCCTCTGCGAAGGGCTCGGACGACATCAGCCTTTGCCTAAATATGGCAAAGAGGCCGTCGCGCCACCGTACTATGCGGACGGTCGAGGAAGATCCCAAGCGTCAAACGAGGTGGACCGTCCGGGGCTCAGGCGAGGATTATCCCGACCGCCAATATGCCCAACGCGGCGGTCAGTGCAGCGGCTCGCAGACCGGTCTTGGCGACCTTAACCATGGCAAGCTCCCCAGCTTCGCAACGCACAAATGAACGCCCTCACGCAGCTCGAGTTCATTCCTGACATGGCATAACTGTCCTGTGCCAGGTGTGGAGCTGGTCACACTCGATTAAGCCCTCGGGCTCATGATGGCCTCTGTACTCGCCGAGCAGAACGCCCATGCCCGAAGCCCGCCGGTCGGAACGCCTGAGAAGCCTTTGCCGCGCCCGCATCATCTTCAACGGCGGCAATTCCACCATCGAGTGCCTGATCCGGAACGTTTCGGGGCACGGAATGCGGCTGGAACTCGCCGAAAATCTTTCTATCCCCGGGGAGTTCGACCTCGAAGTGCCCCACAAGGGACGCACCTATCGCACCCGGTTGGTCTGGCGCGGCGCCGGAATGATCGGCGTCGCCTACGTGCCGCCCAGCGCCGAGCCGATCCGAGCGGACAGCGAGCTTCAGCGGCTGGAGCAAGAGAATGCGGAGCTCCGCGCGCGGCTGCGCCAGCTGACCGAACGTCTGCAGGAGCTTGGCCAGCTATCCTCGACCGCCGCGGCTTAGCGAGTCGAGCTCAGCTCAGCTCCACCACCTTACCGTCGCGCAGGGTGACCCGCCGATCCATCCGGGCGGCGAGGTCCATGTTATGAGTGGCGACCAGCGCTCCGAGCCGGGTCGCCCGCACGAGCGCCATCATCGCGTCGAACACGTGCTCGGCCGTATGCGGATCGAGATTGCCCGTGGGCTCGTCGGCAAGGAGGATGCGGGGCGCATTCGCCACCGCCCGCGCAATCGCAACCCGCTGCTGCTCGCCCCCGGAGAGTTCTGCAGGGCGGTGGGTGCGCCGCGGCAGAAGCCCGAGATAATCGAGAAGCTCCCCTGCCCTGCGTTGCGCCTCGCCGCGCCCGAGCCCGCGAATCAGCTGCGGCAGAATGACGTTCTCCTCGGCGGAGAATTCGGGGAGAAGGTGATGAAACTGGTAGACGAAGCCGATCGTCATGCGCCGCAGAGCGGTACGTGCGTCGTCGGACATGTAGGCTGTCTTGGTCCCCTCGATAAAAATCTCGCCACTGTCGGGCTTCTCAAGCAGACCTGCGACGTGGAGAAGCGTCGACTTGCCGGCCCCGGAGGGGCCGACGAGCGCGACGGCCTCACCCGGCCAGAGCGCGACATCAGCGCCGCAAAGGATGTCGAGCCGGGTGTCACCTTGGCGATAATGCCGCTCGACCTGCGAGAGCTTCAGAGCCGGTGCGCTCATTCGTAGCGGAGCGCCTCGACTGGATCGATCCGTGCCGCGCGCCACGAAGGATAAATCGTCGCCACCACCGTCAGGACGAGCGTGGTCACAATGACGAGCGCGACGTCACCCGGATCTATGACGGACGGCAATCGGGACAAGAAATATAATTCGGCGGGGAAAAAATTCGCGTGAAGCAGGCGATTGAGGACAAGGCGAATGGTCTCGACATTACGCGCGACGACGACGCCTAGCAGAAATCCTACGAGCGTCCCGGCTATGCCGATCGAGGCGCCGTTCATCAGGAAGATACGCATGACCGCGCCGCGCGTGGCGCCCATCGTGCGCAGAATCGCGATGGCTTTGCCCTTGTCCTTCACCAGCATGATCTGGCCGGAGATGACGTTAAGCGCGGCGACAAGCACGATCAAGGTAAGGATGATGAACATGACGTTGCGCTCGACATTCAGCGCATCGAAGAAAGTCTTGTTGCGCTGGCGCCAATCCGTCATCAGCATCGGCCGCGGCATCACGTCTTCGATTTTGGCGCGGATAGTATCGATCTGATCGGGATCGGAGACGAACGCTTCAACGACGCTCACCTCGTCGTCTTTGTTGAAAAAGCTCTGTGCATCGGCAAGCGCCATGTAGACGAATACGCCGTCGAATTCCGACATCCCGATCTGGAAAATAGCCACAACCGGATAAGCCTTGACCCGCGGAGCGACACCGAATGGCGTGTTGGCCCCCTTCGCCGAAAGCAGGGTGATGGTATCGCCGACACGCAGGCTTAAATTCTCGGCCATACGCTGCCCGATCGCGACCCCCGCGCCGGAGTCGAATCCCTCGAGCGTCCCGGCGCGGACATTGCCGGCGATGCCGGGGAGGCGCTTCAAATCGGCCTCGCGAACCCCACGAAGCAGCGCCCCGGCCTGATTGTAAGGCGAGGATACGCCGGCCGCGCCTTCGAGCATGGGGATGGCGAGTGTCACGCCGGGCACGGCGGACATGCGCCTCACCACATCTCTATAGTCCGAAAACGGTGGATCGGCCGCTTGTACGAAAAGATGGCCGTTAATGCCGACGATCTTGTCGAGCAGCTCTTTATGGAAGCCGTTCATCACCGACATGACGACAATGAGTGTCGCGACGCCAAGCGCTATGCCAAGGAAGGACAGCGCCGCGATAACCGAGACGAATCCCCCGGAGCGGCGAGCACGCAAATAGCGCCAAGCGAGCATCCATTCGAAGGCGGCGAAAGGACGTGTGCGTCTAGGTTCGGGTTGAACCGCCATCTGGTCAAGTGCGGCGGTGACGCTCATTGCCGCCTCATCGCGTAACCTGCTGGACGGCGTCATCGGCCGAGAGCATCTGGCGCTCGCCGGTTTTGCGATTCTTCACCTCGATCTTGCCCTCGGCGAGCCCCTTCGGGCCGACGATCATCTGCCAGGGTAGGCCGATCAGATCGAGTGTGGCGAATTTTGCGCCCGGACGCTCCTCGCGGTCGTCATACAGGACCTCGCGGCGGGCGCGTTCCAGCTTGCCGTAGAGGTCGGCGCAGGCGGCGTCCGTCTGGCTATCGCCGACCTTCAGGTTGGCGATCCCGACGTGGAAGGGCGCGACCGCTTCTGGCCAAATGATGCCGTTGTCGTCGTGGCTCGCCTCGATGATCGCCGCCGCGAGCCGCGAGGGGCCGATCCCATATGATCCCATATGGACCGGGGTTTCCTTGCCGTCTGGCCCGTTCACGACTGCGCGCATGGGCTCGGAATACTTGGTACCGAAGTAGAAAATATGGCCGACCTCGATGCCGCGGGCGGAGACCCGCGCCTGGACTGGCAAGGCATCGAACTTCCCCGGCTCGTGCATTTCAGAGGTCGCGGCGTAGAGCGAAGTCCATTTGGCGACGACGGCCGCGAGCGCCGGCGGGTCATCGAAATCGATTGTCGCCGGCGGCGTGTCGAAGACGAGGTAGTCGCGGTGGCAGAAGACTTCGCTTTCGCCGGTTTCGGCCAGGATGATGAATTCATGGCTCAGCTTGCCGCCGATCGGGCCGGACTCCGCCGCCATGGGGATGGCGGTCAGGCCCATCCGGGCGAAGGTCCTGAGGTAGGCGACGAACATCTTGTTGTAGGAATGTTCCGCGCCTTTCTGGTCGAGATCGAAGGAATAGGCGTCTTTCATCAGGAACTCGCGTGACCGCATGACGCCGAACCGCGGCCTGACCTCGTCGCGGAACTTCCATTGTATGTGGTAGAGGTTGAGTGATAGGTCCTTGTACGACCTGACGTAGG
>JAFASC010000080.1 GCA_019244955.1 Methylobacteriaceae bacterium
GCACCGAAGCACAGAAGCGACACTATCTCCCAAAGCTCATTTCCGGCGAACACGTCGGCGCGCTCGCCATGTCGGAGCCGGGCGCCGGCTCGGACGTCGTCTCGATGAAGACGCGCGCGGACAAGCGCGGCGACCGCTACATCCTCAACGGCTCGAAAATGTGGATCACCAATGGGCCGATCGCCGAGACAATCGTGATCTACGCGAAGACCGATCCCAAGGCGGGTCCGCGCGGGATCACGGCGTTTCTTGTCGAAAGGGGCATGAACGGGTTCAAGCCAGCGCAAAAACTCGACAAGCTCGGCATGCGCGGCTCCGACACGAGCGAGCTTGTGTTCGAAGATTGCGAAGTGCCGGAAGAGAATGTGCTGGGCAGCGTCGGGCGCGGCGCCAACGTTCTCATGTCGGGACTCGACTATGAGCGCGTCGTGCTCGCTGCCGGGCCGCTCGGCATCATGCAGGCCGCGCTCGACGTGGTCATCCCGTATGTCCACGACCGCAAGCAGTTCGGCCAGCCGATCGGCACGTTCCAGCTCGTACAGGGCAAGCTCGCCGACATGTACGTGATGATGAATGCGTGCAAGTCCTACGTTTATCAGGTCGCGAAGGCCTGCGATCGCGGCGAGACGACGCGCGAAGATGCAGCTGGCGCGATCCTGCTCTCAGCCGAACAAGCGACCAAGATCGCGCTCGACGCGATCCAGCTTCTCGGCGGCAACGGCTACATCAACGATTACGCCACCGGACGCCTGTTACGCGACGCCAAGCTCTATGAGATCGGCGCCGGCACGAGCGAAATCAGGCGGATGCTGATCGGGCGCGAGCTGTTTGCCAAGAGCACGTAATCACGCTCGCCGGGCCGTGACGATCCATACCGCTGAATCCATACGAACAACCCCGTCGCTGATGTGTTCAGCTAACGTTTTGTGCAGCGTCTGCATGACAGGCGCGACCGCGTCGGGATGTTCGAGCAGGAGCCGACCCAAAGGACCGAAGCGCGTGCAGTGCTCGACCGCCTGGTCGAGCCGGCCCATCTCGACCTGCTGATCGTGTGCCGTTGCGGCGATTTCGCCGAAACCGGCTTGCCCTAGGATGCGCTTCACCCGTTCGGCATCGGCGAAGGCGTAAGGACCGGGCGCCAATGGATCCGCCGGCTCTTGCGGCGGCAGGTGCTGCATCGCCGCTTTCAGCGGAACCGCCATCCACGGATTCTCCTTGAGCGGCCGCCAGCAGACGAAGGCGAGTCGCCCGGATTGCGGCTTCAGCGCCGCACGCAAATTTTTGAACGCCGTAACCGGATCGGCGAAGAACATGACGCCGAAGCGCGAGAAGAGCGCGTCGTAAGAGGCAGGCTCGAACGAATAGGTCTGCGCATCGGCTTCGAGGAAGCTCACGTTGCCAACGTGATTTTGCTCCGCGTCACGGCGGGCGACTTCCAGCATCGGCTGCGAGATATCGATTGCCGTGACATGCCCAGACGGTCCGACTCGCCGTGCGATTTCAAAACTCGTCGTCCCGCAGCCGCAACCAATGTCGATGACGCACTCGCCTGCCCGCGGTGCCAGCACGTCGAGCGCCCTCAGGCCGATCGCCCCGATCTGCGCGTCGAGGCGCTTCTGCATGGACGCCCATGTGTTGCCTGCCCTCGCGTTCCAATAGGTGATCTGGTCGGCATTGGGGGATGTTGGCGACTGATCCAAGTGAGGCTCCTAACTCGCGACCTGTATGCTCGGGCTACGCCGCTTTGTCCCAATCCGGCGCCCAATCGAAATCGACGATCCGGCCGTCATCCCGTGCCATCCCGGAAATGGCGCGCATGTCGTCCGGCGTAAGCTCGAAATCGGTAATGCCTATGTTTTCACGAATGTGCGCCGGCGTGCCCGAGCGCGGGATTGCGATCACATGGGGCTGCTGGACATGCCAGCGCAAAAGCGCCTGCGATGGCGTCTTGCCATGCGCTTCGGCGATTTTCCTGATCGCGGGATCGCGCGGCCCCTCGCCGCGCCCAAGCGGGCAGTACGAGGTGAACGCAATGGCGTGCTTGCGGCAGGCGGCAAGCACCTTGGTCTGATCGAGCCAGGGATGATATTCGCATTGGTTCGTGACGATCGGCTCGGTCGCGACCGCGAGCGCCTGCTCGAGCAGCGCGACCGGAAAATTCGACACACCGATATGCCGTGTGAGCCCGTGCGAGCGCGTTTCGCAGAGCGCCTTGATCGATTCCTGCAGCGGAATATCGCGATTTGGCCAATGGATCAGCAAAAGATCGAGCTTGTCCAGGCCGAGGCGCTTCAGGCTACCTTCAGCCGAACGCTGCAAGTCGCCGTCGTTGAGATCGTCACGCCAGACCTTTGTCGTGACGAAAACCTCATCGCGTGGCACGCCGCCGCTCTTCAGCCCCTGCCCGACTTCGGCTTCGTTGCGGTACATTTTCGCGGTGTCGACATGGCGATAGCCGTATTCGAGCGCGGCGATCACGGCGCGCGTACAAGTCTCGCCGGAGAGCTGCCACGTCCCCAGCCCGATTGCGGGAATCTTTGCGCCATGAGATTCGACGAGCGGAACGTCAGGCATCGTTGGTCCTCGTGAGTTGTTGTGGCTTGATGAATGTCAAGTGATCGGCAGCGTCAGAACGCGCTCGGCCGCCGGCCGCGACATGATCGCGTCGTACCAGCGCCGCACATGCGGAACGTCGCTGTGCTGGACCGGCATGTTGAGCCAGCGATGCACGGCCGGCGCGATCACGCATTCGGCCATGCTGAAGCGCTCGCCCTCAAGCCAGCTCCGCCCGGCGAGATGCGCGTCAAGAATCAAGAACAGCGCGTCGGTCTTTGCCGCGGACTCGTCGATGTCCTGCGGAGTGCGCGATCCGGGCGTACGCACGAGGCCGTGAAAAGCGGTGCCGATCGCCGGCGTGATCGCGGTTTGCTGCCAATCCATCCAGCGATCGGCGGCGGCGCGAACACGCAGGTCTCGCGGCCAGAGATCGCCGTCGGAATGGCGCGCGCAGAGATAGCGCACGATCGCATTGGATTCCCATAAAATGAAGTCGCCGTCCTGCAGCGTCGGCACGAGGGAATTCGGGTTCATCGCCTTGTATTCGGCGGTCTCGACAATTCCGTAGCCACGCCCGGCGTCGATACGCTCGTACGGCAAGCCGAGTTCTTCGATGCAATAAAGCGCCTTCTGCACGTTGATCGAATTGGCGCGTCCCCAAAGTCTCAGCATTGCGCGTCAGCTCAGCGGGATTTCGAGCAAGTCGTGTCCAACGATGACCGGGCCTTCGAAGGTGGTGCGCACCGCGCCTCTCCAGACCTCGTCGGTGAGGCTCTTGTCGTCGGCCGGAACGAAATGGTTCAGCACGAGTTGCTTCACACCGGCGACTTTGGCGATGCGACCGACGTCTTCGGCGAGCGTGTGCGCTGCCTTCAAATGCTCCAGCAGCGTCGCGCCATTGGGATTACGCGCAGCCAGCGCTTCAAGTGCCGGACCGTAGGCAACCTCGTGCACGAGAATGTCCGCGCCTTTGGCAAACTCCGCCAGCGGCGGAAAATACGTCGTATCGCCGGAGAATACGACAACCTTGCCGCCGAGATCGAATTTCAGCGCGAAAGAATCGACGATCGGCGGATGCTTGTTGCGAAGCGCCGTCACCGTGACGCCATTGTCGGCGAACACCTTGCCCTCGGAGTAAGCGTGCGTCGTGACGAGTTTGCGCAGGTCCGGACGCCCTTCGTCGGCAATGCGCGTGTCGATGTCGAACTTGCTGCCGGCGAAAAAGCCGTCGATCAGCTGATCGACTCCGTTCGGGCCATAGATGTAGACAGGCGTCTTCAGGCCGATCGCCCAGGCATTATAGGCGAGCGGACCCGCCTCGAGATTGTGGTCGGAATGGTGATGCGTGATGAAGATGTAACGCAATGACGGTAACGGGAATTTCGCCTCGACCAGTTTGAAGGTGACGCCATAGCCGGCGTCGATGACGTAAGGCACATTGTTCCAGACGAGCAGGTTGGCGGAGGGACTTGGCGCGTAGGCCCGGATCGCCGGCCCGCCCTTGTTACCGAGGAGCACGAGCCGGTTGGGCCCGAGATTTGCGGCACCCTGCGCTCGAGCCAGACGGCCGAAGAGCGGGGCGGCGGCAACGCCGCTGACAAACCCGCGCCGATCGACGATCATCTCCCCTCCCTCGCTTGTTCCATCCGCTCTACCCGGTTCGCGGCAGTGGCAGCAAGTCGCAGCCGGCTGTTGCGGGACCGCCACACACGTTGGCCCGACCCTCGCATCGGAGCACGCAACGATCGCGAATGCGGCGCAACTCGTGAGGGGTCAAATGCCGATCCACATTCTCATCCTGGTCTGCGCCCTGCAAACGCAGCCTTCCGCCTGCACGCCGGATACCGCGATCGACGTCACGCAAGGGCCGCGTGTCGCCAACGAACTCATGTGCGGCAGAATGGGCCAGGCCGTGCTCGCCGGCACGGCACTCGCGCCACGCGAAGGCATTGAATACGTGAAAATCTCATGCATTCGCGACGGGGCCGGCGCCGCCCGCTCCAGTGAGCGAGCAAAGAGAGAGCACGGCCAGGGCTAGCACCTTCGGCCTTGTGCCGGGCCGCAGCGGGTCATAGGAGAAGCAACCGCAACCTCTCCAACGCTGACGCCGATGAGCATCGAATCCGTTCTTCTGCCGGTTTTCGTCCAGGTTGTTCTGACCTTCGCGCTGCTGATCATGCTTGCGGTGCGGCGGCAGGGAATGTTCCGCAATCGCGAAATGCACCCACAGGACCTTGCTGTGCGCGGCGCGCGCGAGCCGATGCCGGTCGCGCAGGTCGCCGGCTCGTTTCAGAACCAGTTTGAACTCCCGGTCCTCTTCTATGTGCTGGTGGTTCTCGCGCTCTACACACGCAAGGCCGATCTGCTCTTCGTCGTGATGTCCTGGAGTTTCGTGCTTGCGCGCATCGCGCAGGCGGCGATCCACGTCACGTCGAACATCGTGCCGCGGCGCGGCCTTGCCTTTGGCGTGAGCATGCTGGTTCTGATCCTCATGTGGATCATCTTCATGATCCGCATCCTCGCCCACCTATGACGCTCGTTCCCTGACGCTTTTTTCGATGACACTTTTTCGATGACGCTTTCTCGATGACACCTGGCGCGCGCGTCGCGGCCGCGATCGAAGTTCTCGAAGACATCATCGAGCGGCGCCGCCCGGCGCCCGATGCGCTGAAGGATTGGGGGCTCACGCACCGCTTTGCCGGCTCGAAGGATCGTGCCGCGATCTCCAGCCTCGCGTTCGACGCGCTACGGCGAAAAGCGTCGGCCGCATGGATCATGCAGGATGAGACCCCACGCGCAATCCTCATCGGCGCACTTCACCTTCAGCGCGGATTGCCGCTTGAGGAGGTCGCAGCGCTCTATTCGGGCGAGGGCCATTCGCCGGCTCCTCTATCGGAGAAGGAAAGCGAACGCTTATCGGCTGCGAGTCTGGATGGCGCCCCGCTGCACGTTGCAGCCGATATTCCCGAATGGCTCGCGCCGCACTTTCTCGCTGCTTTCGGCGAGCGCGCAATCGAGGAGGGCCGTGCGCTCGCGGAACGCGCACCGGTCGACCTGCGGGTCAACCGGCTGAAGGACACGCGCGACAAGGCGCTAGCCGCCCTTGCGCATCTGAACGCCGCGCCGACGCCGTTCTCGCCTATTGGCCTGCGTATTGAGCCAAGTCCGGACGGACGCGGCCCGGCGCTCACCGCGGAACCGGCGTTTGCCAAAGGATGGATCGAAATTCAGGACGAGGGGTCGCAGCTCGCGTCCCTGCTCTGCGCAGCAAAACCTGGCGAGCAAGTGCTCGATCTCTGCGCCGGCGGCGGCGGCAAGACGCTGGCGCTGGCCGCCGAGATGGAGAATCGCGGCCAAATCTATGCAACGGACACAGACGGCCGTCGCCTCATGCCGATCTACAAGCGGCTGGAACGCGCCAACGTCCGCAACGTGCAGGTTCGCGCACCGCGCGGCGCCGCCGATATCCTTGGCGACCTACGCGATCGCTGCGATCTCGTGCTCATCGATGCGCCGTGTACCGGTACAGGCACATGGCGGCGCAATCCCGATGCCAAATGGCGCATCCGGCCGGGTGCGCTTGCCGAGCGCATCAAAGCGCAGGACGACTTGTTGACCCGCGCCGCGGATTTCGTGAAGCCAGGCGGCCGGATTGTCTATGTCACCTGCTCGGTGCTGCGCGATGAAAACGAAGATCGCGTCAGCGCATTTTTGCAAACACATCCGCAATTCGCGTTGCAATCCGCAGAAACCACGATCGCGCGCGCTGGTCTCGAGCTACTGCGATCCTTCGCCACGAATGACGTGGGCCTGCGGCTATCGCCTGCAACCAGCCACACCGACGGGTTTTACGTCGCCATGCTCACGCGCGCGTGAGGCACTAAGGCAATCGGGAAAGCGCTGATACGCTCTGCCAATGTCCCGGACGCGACGCCGCGAGCGGGCGCGAAAGATGACTCGCATATTGCTCGCGCGGCATTTGCGTGAATCCAAGCGAGCGCAAATGCGGGGACGGCAGTTTCGCGTCGTGCAGGTCGAAACCCCAATGCGCGAGATGCCGATGCAAAACGGCGAGCCCAAATGCGCCCGCGCCAGAACGACGCGTGAACATGCTCTCGCCGACAAAAACGCGCCCGCTCGCAACGCCGTAGCCCCCGGCGACGAGTTTGCCGCGTCCGTCCCAGACCTCGTAGGAATGGGCGAAGCCGGCACGATGCAGCGCGGCGTAAGCCCGCATGATTTTCGGGGTGATCCAGGTCAGCGGCACCTGCCCCGAACGGGGCGCTGCGCAGGCAACAATCACGCGATCGAAGTCGCGATCGAACGTGAATTTGAACGTGCCTCGCCGGGCCTGCCGCCGGGTCGCTTCCCCGAAGCGAATTTGGCGCGGGTCACCGACGCAGCGCGTGCGCGGCGCCCACCATTTGACCGGGCCGGCATGGCACCACGGATAGAGCCCGCTCGCATAGGCCTCGATCAGCGTGACGACCGACAGGTCGCGGGCGACGCCGCACAAGCCGTCCGGCCTCTCGAGCGCCGCATTGGGGTCGGGCAGCGGCGGGGAAGGCGCGAGCGCCTCGCGCAGGAGCAGCGCCGCCATAGGCGGCAAGTCGCGAAGCCGCTGCGGTTGCAGTGCGTAAGCAGTGGCAAGCGCCTGGCGCCGGAGCGATTGCGGCCAGCTCTCCCGAAACACCGCCGCCGATCCTCGAGGACGTAGCGCCTTCTGCTTCGAAAGCTGCTCCTCTTCCTCCGAGAAGAGCCGCGCCAGCTGCGCAAGGCGGATCGCGCCGGGCGCAGTTGGGCGGACGAGAGCGGTAAGCAGCGACGGCATTCCATTGAGGTACCCGCGCTGGCTTGCCGTCCGCTCAAGCTGACCGCTCGAATTCCCCCGCAGGCGTTAACCTCTGGATGGCGCCGAACAGGCCAGCCAAGCCATTGCGCGGGTTAATCCGATCGCCTAATCCCACCTTTGCAGCGGGAGCGGCGATGGACGAGCAGGAATTCCATGAGGAGATCGCCGGCGCCCGCGACAAGGTCCTCATCGTCGATTTCGGCTCGCAGGTGACGCAGCTGATCGCCCGCAGGGTGCGCGAAGCGGGCGTCTACAGCGAAATTCATCCATTCCAGAACGCCACCAGGGCGGTCGCCGAGCTCTCGCCGAAGGCGATCATCCTGTCAGGTGGGCCGGAATCAGTGATCGCGGAGAACACGCCTCGCGTGGCGGACGAGGTTTGGAGCGCCGGCGTGCCGGTGCTCGGCATCTGCTACGGCGAGCAGGCAATGGCGGCGCAGCTCGGCGGCGAAGTGGAAGCCGGACACGCCGCCGAATTCGGGCGCGCCGAGGTAGAGGTCACCGAAGCCTGCGCCCTCTTCGATGGCGTGTGGGAGAAAGGCTCACACCACCCGGTCTGGATGAGCCATGGTGACCGCGTCACACAATTACCGCCGGGTTTCAAGCCGGTCGCGATCTCGCCGGGCGCACCGTTTGCCGCTGTGGCGGACGAGGAACGTCGGCTGTATGGCGTGCAATTCCACCCGGAAGTCGCGCACACGCCGGACGGCGCGAAGCTTTTGCGGAATTTCGTCAGCAAGGTGGCCGGCCTTAAAGGCGACTGGACCATGCGCGCCTTTCGCCAGGAGGCGATCCGCGCCATCCGCGACCAGGTCGGCTACAAGCGCGTGCTCTGCGGATTGTCGGGCGGCGTCGATTCCGCCGTCGCTGCCGTGCTCATCCACGAAGCGATCGGCGATGGCCTGACCTGCGTCTTCGTCGACCACGGTTTGTTGCGGCAAGGCGAGGCGGAAGAGGTAGTTACGCTTTTCCGTGATCACTACAACATTCCGCTCGTCCACGTGAACGCCGAAGAATTGTTTTTAGGGGCGCTCTTCGGCATTCGCGATCCCGAAGAAAAGCGCAAGATCATCGGGCGTCTCTTTGTGTCGGTCTTTGAAGGGGAGGCGAAGAAGATCGCCGCCGACGGCCGCGGCGCGCCGGAGTTTCTGGCGCAAGGCACGCTCTATCCCGATGTGATCGAGAGCGTGTCCTTCTCCGGCGGTCCCTCGCACACGATCAAGTCGCACCACAATGTCGGCGGCCTGCCCGAGCGCATGAACATGAAGCTGGTCGAGCCGCTGCGCGAGCTCTTTAAAGACGAAGTGCGCGTGCTCGGCCGCGAGCTCGGTCTGCCAGAAGCGTTTGTCGGCCGGCATCCGTTCCCCGGGCCGGGGCTTGCGATCCGCTGCCCCGGCGGCGTGACCCGCGAAAACCTCGACATATTGCGCAAGGCCGACGCGATCTACCTCGATGAAATCCGCAAGGCCGGTTTGTACGACAATATCTGGCAGGCGTTTGCCGTGCTCTTGCCGGTGCGCACGGTCGGCGTCATGGGCGACGCGCGCACCTACGATTTTGTCTGCGCGCTGCGCGCGGTGACTTCGGTCGACGGCATGACTGCCGACTTCTATCCCTTCGACATGGACGTGCTCGGCCGCGCCGCGACGCGCATCATCAACGAGGTGCGCGGGATCAATCGCGTGGTGTACGATGTGACATCGAAGCCGCCGGGGACGATCGAGTGGGAGTGAGCTGGAGGCACGGCCGCTATCATGCTGAAGAACATCGACGCGGGCGTGTTGAACGTTGCCTATACAGAGCACGGCGATTCAGGCGGCTGGCCTGTCGTGCTGCTGCACGGCTTTCCCTATGACATTCACGCCTACGACGAGGTCGCGCCGGTGCTTGCGGAGAACGGCGCCCGCGTCATCGTTCCCTACCTGCGCGGCTATGGTCCGACCCGCTTCCTGTCCGCTTCGACGCTGCGATCCGGGCAGCAGGCGGCACTTGGGTCCGATTTGCTCGAACTGATGAACGAGCTTGAGATCGGCAGCGCTATTCTTGCAGGCTATGATTGGGGTGGTCGCGCAGCATGCATCGTCGCCGCGCTTTGGCCGGAACGTGCCGCCGGTCTGGTCTCGGTGAACGGCTACAATATCCAGGATATCGCCCGCGCGAACGAACCGGATTCCCCGGAAAACGAATTGCGGCTTTGGTACCAATATTATTTCCACGGCGAACGCGGGCGCGCGGGATTGCAGCGCAATCGCCGGGACTTATGCAGACTTTTGTGGCGGCTCTGGTCACCGACCTGGCGCTTCGACGAGGCAACCTTCGAGCAAACGGCAGCTGCCTTTGACAATGCCGACTTCGTTGACGTCGTGATCCATTCCTACCGGCACCGCTATGGACTGGTCGCGGGCGATCCCGGGCTCGCCGATATCGAGCGCCGCTTGAGCGCTGAGCCCGCCATCTGCGTTCCGGCCATCGCTCTCGAAGGTGGGGCCGACGGGGTTATCCCACCGCGCGGCGGCGAACATCACGCCTCACATTTCACCGGGCCATACGAGTATCGGCTCAGCGACAACGTCGGACATAATCTCCCGCAGGAAGCGCCGGAAGCATTCGCGCGGGCCGTTTTGGATGTGCAGGCTGTCGCCTCTCAACGAACCTGAGTCCTCAGCCATACCTCTTTCGTGCCAATTCCGCCCCGGCGCCAAGCGCCTGCAGCTTCGCAACCGCGATGTCGCGCCGCATCGGCGCCATGCCGCAATTCGTCGAGGCGATGATCTTGTCCTTGGGGACATATTTCATCGCTTCGCCGATGACTTCGGCGACGTCCTCGGGCGTTTCGATCCTGTCGCTCGCCACGTCGATCACGCCAATCTGCACGTGCTTGCCGTCGAGCAGCTTCATCAGCTCCGTCGGCACGCGCGAATTGCGGCATTCGAGCGAAACCTGATCGATGCTGCTTTTGGCGAGCGCGGGAAATACCTTCTCGTATTGCCGCCACTCATTGCCGAGGCTCGCCTTCCAATCGAGATTGGCTTTGATGCCGTAGCCGTAGCAGATGTGCACGGCGGTCTGGCAGGTGAGTCCTTCAGCGGCTCGCTGCAGCGCCTCGATTCCCCAGCCCGCGGCGTCTTCCATGTAGACATTGAACGCGGGCTCATCGAACTGGATCACGTCGACGCCGTCTTCCTGAAGCGCGCGCGCTTCCTGATTTAACAGCCCGGCAAAGGCAAACGCCATCTTGACGCGATCGCCATAGAACTGGTCGGCGATCGTGTCGACGATCGTCATCGGCCCCGGCATGGTGATTTTCAGCTTCCTCTTTGTATGTGCGCGCGCGAGCTTCGCTTCGTTCGCATGCACGCGGCCTTTCAACCGCACTTCGCCTGTCACCTGCGGCACCATCGCCTTGTAGCGATCGGCGCGGATGCCCATCTCGACTTTGTGCGCGAAGTCGATCCCATCGACCTGCTCCAAAAACCCGTGCACAAAATGCTGCCGCGACATCTCGCCGTCGGTGACGACATCGATGCCGGAATCCTCCTGCTCTTTCAGCGCCAGCAGCGTCGCGTCGGCTTTCGCGGCGGCAAGCTCCGCACCGGCGCTGCGCCATTGCGGCCAGAGCTTGTTCGGCTCGGCGAGCCAGGCGGGTTTCGGCAGACTACCG
>JAFASC010000251.1 GCA_019244955.1 Methylobacteriaceae bacterium
GCCGAGTCGATCTTCTTGGCGATCGCCTCGTCATTGCAGAGGATCAGCCCGCCGCGCGGGCCGCGCAGCGACTTGTGCGTCGTCGTCGTCGTCGCATGCGCGTGCGGCACCGGCGAGGGATGCACGCCGCCGGCGACGAGGCCGGCGAAATGCGCCATGTCGACCATGAGATAGGCGCCGACCTCGTCGGCGATCTCGCGGAAGCGGGCGAAGTCCCAGAAGCGCGAATAGGCCGAGCCGCCGGCGATGATCAGTTTTGGGCGCACCTCGCGGGCGCGCGCGGCGACGGCGTCCATGTCGATGAGCTGGTCATCGCGGCCCACGGTGTAGTGCGCCGCCTTGAACCATTTGCCTGATATGTTGACGGGCGAGCCGTGCGTGAGGTGGCCGCCGGCGGCGAGATCGAGCCCCATAAAGGTGTCGCCGGGCTGCAAGAGCGCCAGGAACACCGCCTGGTTCATCTGGCTGCCCGAGTTCGGCTGGACGTTGGCGAAGCGGGCGCCGAACAACTTTTTCGCGCGCTCGATGGCGAGCGTCTCGGCGACGTCCATGAATTCGCAGCCGCCATAGTAGCGCCGGCCCGGATAGCCCTCGGCATATTTGTTGGTCATGACCGAGCCCTGCGCCTCGAGGACGGCGCGGGAGACGATGTTTTCGGACGCGATGAGCTCGATCTCGTCGCGCTGGCGGGCAAGCTCGTTGTCGATCGCCCGGGCGATGTCCGGATCGGCCTGCGCGAGGCTAGCGGTGAAGAACGGGTCCGCGTGGGACGCGGTGGCGGCGGGCTGGGTCATGGGGCGCGGTGTAGCGGATTCTCAGGGGTGGAACAAGGAAACCGACATTCGCGCACTTCCGAAGTGCCCCGCAGAAAAAAGAGGGGATAGGCTGACCTTTGGCCCATCACTCATTTCGCAATGATCTATCTTGGATGCGCTCCTGCTCGGCCCGGTTGAGAAACACGTGATCGCGCCAGAACGCACCCTCGGACTTGAGCGGACTCGGGCCGCAAAGGCGGTCCAGATTGGATCGGTTTGGCACGACGCCAGCAACGTCGAAGACGTTCTATATCGCTACTGCAAGCACTTATTTGCCAACACCAACGACACTGAATTTCCACACGCGTTTCCCGGGAGCGCTACAGCTATTCGCATCGCCGGCCGTCACTTTCTTTTTTGTTGTGGCCATCAGATCAAGGATTGGAAATTCGACCAGATTGCGTTCCGTCCGTACAATTCGAACGTGACTGCGACAGCTTCAAGCCTTGCCGTTCCCATCGTTACAGAGGAGAACGCTGATACGGATTACATTGACGCTAGGATATTCCAGTATGAGGTCAGCAAATACAAATACGCTAATCTCACTCACGAGTTTTTCCCGCTTGATCCAAGTCGAGTGTGGCCAGATAATTCCGAAAAGCTCCCATTCTTGGTATATGGATATCCAACTGAACTTCAAAATGTCGACTACGATGCGCCAAAGATAGCCGCCCATGCTGTAGAAGTAATGGCTGGCTACGAAGGCGGTACCAATTCTCCCCATGTGCATAGAATCCGCATGGATCGGAAACGAAGATTTGATGCTGATGGCATGAGTGGGGGGCCGGTCTTCTACATTGGTCGAGAGAAAAACGACTTCTTTGTTGGTTGGGCAGGCATGGTTATGCGCGGTAGCGCGACGTCAGACTTGCTACATTTCCTAAGCGCTCATTTTCTTATCGAGATGGCGTTCCATCATCCAATCGACAGTGTTACTGAGGAATAATTCTCAACATTCATAACATAAATTGTCACTAACGCCGATGCAGCAAACCCCTCTCTCTCCTTGCGGGAGGAGGTGGGCCTCGCGTCAGCGAGCCTCAGATGAGGGGTCGGCGGCAAGCCGGCTTCTTGCCCGCCAGCTTACTATGCGGCAACCTGCAACAATGCACATTGGTGAAGGCAACCGGAAGGCTCGCTTAAGCGGTTGGCAGATCGTTTTCATCGCGATCTTTGTGGTGCCGATTGGCGTCGTCGCGTGGGCGACCGGTTGGTTTGCTTACCTCGAGCATCGTGACGCCTCGGCGAATGCGCATTTCTTCTCAACGCGCCCTCTGATCGCCAGTCTCCCCGAGGGGAACGCTCAAGCGGCGGAGGTGATGCGAGAGCGGATCCTTGCGCAAACCGCCATCGGTCAGGAAACGGCTCTGCTGCGCAAGTACCTGCTCTCCCAAGGCTTCTTCATTCGTGAGATTGATCCATCGAAGAAATCTTACGTCGCGGCTCTAAGCCGTCCCGGAAATCTGGCCTATTTGGGCCATAGGGGTTGGCGGGTGAGATGGGAAGAAGATGCTGATGGTCGGTTGATTGAGCTGGAGACCTTTCAAGACGTCACGATGTCCTGAGCGCCGATCTTTCTCACATTAGTCCTGCCGCTCGTCCGGCGCTTCGCGCCACCTTCTCCCCGCAAGCGGGAGAAGGGACGCTAAAAATCGGCGCTGGCGTATTTGGTCCGACAGGAGGCAGGAGCGAGCCGGAATCCAGGGGCAAAGGCACGCCCATCTGGATTCCCGCTTTCGCGGGAATGACAGCCTTGCCAGCGTTTTGATCCAACCTGCCGCTTAGAGATAACGCCCGTGTTTCTTCAGGCTCGCTTCCACTTCTTGCGACAGTTCGGGAAATGCGGCTAAAGCCGGATCGAGCAGCGCCTGGTTGATCGCGTCGGTCGCTGAGGCCACTCCATGCGCATAGCGCTTGTAATCGGCGGGAGGCAGTTGCTGCTTTAAGAGCGGCAGCACCGATTGCGATTCGGACGCGCTGCGGAACGCCGATCTGATCAGCCGACGGGCGAGGTCTTTTTGCATGTCGGTTCCGCTTAGCGCGAAAGCCTTAAGGACGCACGCCGATGCAGGCGCCCTCCCTCCCTTTCAGGGAGGGTGGACGCGCATGCGCAGCAATGCGCGGCCGGGTGGGGTCTGCTCTAAACTCCCAAGCATGCGTCAGACCTCACCCGCCTCGCGCCTTATCAGACGCTCGGCACCCTCCCCTGATGGGAGGGAGTCGCTAACGATCGGCGCTCCCGCATGTCATTCCGGATGCGCCGCAGGCGCGCGCCGGAATCTAGGGGCAAATGCACGCTCTTCTGGATTCCCGCCTTCGCGGGAATGACAGCCCTGCCAGCGCTTTGATCCCGCCTACGCTGCGCACCCGGACGATCCTGAAAATAATCCTTGACATCCCTAGACAAAAATCCTACATACCCGCCGTCCTCGCCCACCTAAGGGCAGCGTCCGGTTTCGGTTCCGGGCGATGCGGGCGGGGAGCGGCGCCTGCGGCGCGGGTCTTTCAACCGAACCCGCGTCTCGGGAGGCTTTCGCAAACGGCGGCGCGCGCTTTTCGCTAGGAGAGCGCAACCCGCCGAGTGACCCGCCCGTCGGGCACTACGACCCGTCCGGGGTGTTCGCCCCTGGGGATGGGAGCCGCACACGCGCTTCGCCTTCGGGCGGGGCGCAACGGATTGGCCCTCTCACGGAGAGGCGCTGCTCCGGTCTGGCTCACGTGTAAGCGCGGGACGCGAAACGCCAAAAATCGCCGCACATTGGCGCCGGGTGACCGGCACTAAAAAAATTAGGATCGGTTGCTCGGCGCCCGTGTCCTTCTATCCCCAAAATTCTCGTACGCGCTGGCGTGCGGCGACGATGACGCGCGCCTTCAAAGGAAAGGACGACGCGCGCATGGACGATACTCCAAACTTGGACCTGCTTTCCCCCGACCAGCGCGCGCGCCTCGCCGCGATCGAGGCAAGCGGGCTCTCTCATCCCGGCATCCGGCTGTTCACGGAGACGCTGGGTTTGCCGAAATCCTGCCGCCTGCGCACGTGCATGCGTCTCAAAGCCTGCGTCGGCGACAAGCTCCAATGCGTGCGCGATAATAAAGAGCTCCTGCGGAGCGAGGTGCTGCAGGTGGAGGAGGATGGTGGGGGTTAGCCATGACAGTCGTTAGCGCCCTTCTCCCCTCGAAGTCGCCTGTTGGCGACTTCGACAGAAACTGCGCATGTCGGCAGCAGCCGACATGCGAACGGGAGAAGGTGTCGTTGCGATGCAACGACGGATGAGGGGTGATGCAAACGGCTCCCCCTCACCCGGCCTGCTTCGCAGGCCGCCCTCTCCCGCAGGGGGAGAGGGTGCGCGCGGTCCAGCGCTTCGATCCGCATCGAAGTGAAATGTGCAGCGAGTGGCCCCGCCCTGCCCTACATTGCGCGTGAAGGAGCACTCACATGGCACGATCGGGCGTCGACATCGCGGAAATCGCCTCGCTGATGGGCGACGTCGCGCGCGCGCACATGCTCGCCGCGCTGATGGACGGGCGCGCGCTGACCGCGCTCGAACTGGCGCTGAGCGCGCGGGTGACGCCGCAGACCGCATCCTCGCATCTCGCCAAGCTCAGAGAGGCGAACCTGCTCGCCATGGAGAAGCAGGGCCGCCACCGCTATTTCCGCCTCTCCTCGCCGCGCGTCGCCGAGGCGCTCGAATCGGTGCTGACGCTCGCCGGCGACGGCCCGCCGCGGCACCGTCCGGTGACGCGCATCGATGACGAGATGCGCACCGCGCGCACCTGCTACGATCATGTCGCCGGCGTGCTCGGCGTCGGCGTCACCGACTCGCTCATCGCGCGCGGCGCGATCGCCATCGAGGACGATGCCGGCGAGGTGACGGCGGCGGGTGTGCCCTTTCTCGAGCGGCTCGGTGTCGACCTGACGCCGCGGCAAAATTCGCGGCGCATCTTCTGCCGGCCGTGCCTCGATTGGAGCGAGCGGCGTCCGCATCTTGCCGGCCATGTCGGCGCGGCTTTGTGCGCGCATTTCCTCGGCGCGGATTGGGTGCGCCGCACGCGCGAGAGCCGCGCCTTGAAGATCACGCCGCTCGGGCGGGAAAAGTTTGCCGAGGTTTTTGGCGTCGTGCTGCCGGAACCGCTTACCCCTGCGGCGGCGGCGCGCCCTGCCGTTTCGCCTCGCGCCGACGCGCGTGCAGGATCCACTCGGTATAGCCGTTCGGCTGCGCGCGGCCTTTAAAGATGAGATCGCGCGCGGCGTTGAAGGCCGGACCGTCGAAAGCGGGCGCCATCGGCTTGTAAAGCGGATCGCCGGAATTCTGGCGATCGACCACCGCCGCCATGCGGCGCAGCGTATCCTCCACCTGGCTCGGCGTGACGATGCCGTGCAGGAGCCAGTTGGCGATGTGCTGGCTCGAAATGCGCAAGGTGGCGCGATCCTCCATCAGGCCGACGTCGTGGATGTCAGGCACTTTCGAGCAGCCGACGCCCTGATCTATCCAGCGCACGACATAGCCGAGAATGCCCTGGCAATTGTTGTCGAGTTCCTGCTGCACCGCATCCGGCGGAAAATTCGATTTGGCCAGCGGGATCGTCAGAATGTCGCTGAGCCTTGCGCGCGGGCGGCTCTTCAATTCGCGCTGACGCGCGGCAACGTCGACGTCATGATAATGCAGCGCGTGCAATGTCGCCGCCGTCGGCGAGGGCACCCAGGCGGTGTTGGCGCCGGCTCTGGGGTGGCCGATCTTCTGCTCCATCATGTCGTGCATCTTGTCGGGCGCCGCCCACATCCCCTTGCCGATCTGCGCCTTGCCCGGCAGCCCGCAAGCAAGCCCGATATCGACGTTCCAGTCCTCGTAAGCCTTGATCCAGGGCTGCGATTTCATGTCGTTCTTGCGCACCATGGGACCGGCTTCGATCGAGGTGTGTATCTCGTCGCCGGTGCGATCCAAGAATCCCGTATTGATGAACACGACGCGCGACTTCGCCGCGAGGATGCAGGCTTCGAGATTGACGGTGGTGCGCCGCTCCTCGTCCATGATGCCCATTTTCAGCGTGTCACGGGGAAGCGACAGCATGTCTTCGACGCGTGCAAAAATTTCGCTCGTCAATGCCACTTCTTCCGGGCCATGCATTTTCGGTTTGACGATATAGATGGAGTGTTGCCGGCTGTTGCGCAGACCACCGGCGTTCTTGAAATCGTGCATAGCGATCAGCGACGACACCGCGGCATCGAGAATGCCCTCGGGAATTTCGTTGCCGCTCGAATCGAGCACCGCGTCGGTGTACATATGATGCCCGACATTGCGCACCAGCATGAGGCTGCGGCCGGGCAGACGCACTTCGCCGCCGCGCGGGCCCTTGTAGACGCGATCGGGGTGCAGCTTGCGTTCGATCGTCTGGTTACCCTTCGGCACGCTTGCAACCAGCGTGCCCTTCATCAGTTCCAGCCAGTTGCGGTAGACGAGCACCTTGTCCTCGGCATCGACGGCGGCGACGCTATCCTCAAGGTCCATGATCGTAGTCACGGCGGATTCGAGGATCACGTCGGCAAGCCCGGCTGGATCGTCGCGGCCGATTCGGTGGCTGCGGTCGATCTTCAGCTCGATATGCATGCCGTTGTTGACGAGCAGAATAGCGGAAGGTGCATTCGCTTCGCCGAGATAACCTATGAGCTGAGCGGCATTCCGCAGGCCGATCTCCTTGCCATCCACCAGCGTGGCAAGCAGTGCTCCATTCTCGATCGCATATTCCGTCACCTTCGCATGACTGCCCTCGGCGAGCGGCACCGCGCGATCCAAAAACTCTTTGGCGAGCTTGATCACGCGCTCGCCGCGCTTGGCATTGTAACCACCGGCGCGCGTGAGGTCGCCCGCATCCGAGATCGCGTCGGTGCCATACAGTGCGTCATACAGGCTGCCCCAGCGGGCGTTCGCCGCGTTCAGCGCGTACCGCGCGTTCGACATCGGCACGACGAGCTGCGGGCCAGCGATGTGCGCGATTTCGTCGTCGACGTTTGTCGTCGTAATCTGGCTCGGGTGCGGCGGAGGCTGCGTGTAGCCGATGTCGCGCAGAAAGCGCTCGTATTCGGTCTGGTCAAACCCGGCGCCGCCGCGCGCCTTGTGCCAGGCGTCGATCTTTTCCTGCAGCGCGTCGCGCTTCTTCAAAAGCGCGGAGACCTTCGGCCCAAGATCGCGCACGATGCCGCCAAGCCTCGACCAGAACGAATCCGCCGAAATCCCGGTGCCCGGCAAGGCTTCGCCGTTGATGAAATCGTGGAGCTCTTTGTCGACTCCGAGCCCGCCCGCTTCGATCCGTGCCATCAATTTCTCCCGGCTCTCTCTGCTAGCCAATGCGCGAAGCTCCTGCGGCAATCCGGTCCGCGCGGCCCGCGCCTTTCTGGCGCGATCGGTACGGCTTCGCTATGGGACCAATTGCCAGCTTCACTTGTTATCACCCTGTCGTGTGATAGCGTCCGGCCAACCAAATCAAGAGGAGATGTTTCATGAAGGGGAGGATGATCGGCGCATTTGCTGGCTTGGCAGGACTGGCTGCCGGAGGATTTGCCACCGCGACGGCCCTGCGGGCGCAAGAGGCGCCGACCGACATCAAGATCGGCACGCTTTACGCCTCTTCAGGCCGCTACGCCTCGATCTCCATGCCGGTCCATTACGGCTTGAAACTGTGGATCGACCAGAAGAACGCCGAAGGCGGCATGTATGTCAAAGCTTATGACAAGAAGCTCCCGATTAAGCTCGTCGCCTATGACGACCAGAGCAACACGGCGACCGCGGCGACCCTCTACAATCAGCTGATCACGCAAGACAAAGTCGACCTCCTTGTCGCCGATTCCGGCTCTGTGCTCACGTCGGTCGCGGTGCCGATCGCGCGCGACAGAAAGATGTTCCTCTTCGATCAGACCGGCACCGGCGCCGCGTTCTTCACGAAGGACAATCCCTACATTGCGCTCATGTCAGATCCGGCCTCGACGATCTGGCCGAAGCCGCTCGCCGATTTCCTCTCCTACGACGGACCGAACCTCGGCATCAAGCGCGTCGCGATCCTCTACGCGACCAACGAATTCACCGGCACGCAAGCGAACGCCGTCAAAAAATTCCTGAAAGATGCCGGCGACAAGGTCGAGATCGTTTTCGATCAGGGGGTGCCTACGGAGACCTCGAACTACACGGTCTTGATCAACAACATCCGCGCCGCAAATCCCGACGCCGTCCTGCATCTCGGCTATGCGCCGAACGACATCGCGTTTCTGCGCAACCTTCAGGACAACGGCATCAAGTTCAAGATGCTGTTCTGCATCTATCCGGGCCTGGAGACCGAGCTGCTCGAAAAGAATGTGGGCGAGAAGGGCCTGCAATACGTCTACACCTATGTACCGGCGTCGGAGATCAAATACGACGTGAATTTCGGCATGAATCTGGACCAGTTCAAAGACGCCTGGAAGAAGAAATACACCGACGGCAAGGTCGAGTTCGGGTTTAATTCCGTCGCCGGTTACACGACAGGGCTCGTCATGGAAAAGGCGATGTCAGTCGCAACCAGCATGGATCAGCTCGAAATCCGCCGCGCGGTGTTCAGCCTGTCTGGCAACTTGAAGACGCTGGACGGCACGTTTGCGCTTGACGAGACGGGCGGGCAGACCGGTGAATTGATGCCGCTGGGCCAGCTCGTGCCCGACAAAGACGGGCACATTCACTTCGTCAGCCTTTACCCGCACGAGAACGCCAACGGCAAGCCGGTCTATCCGCGGCCGTAGGGTGCGTGTCATCGGGAGGAGCCACACCCTCGAACGCCGAAGGCGAGCCGGGGTCCAGGGGCAGGTGCATTTCCTCTGGGTCCCGGATCGCGCTTTCGCGCATCCGGGAAAGTCGTGTGCGTGTCTTGATGCGACCGCGGGTAACTAGATGCTCGCCTATACCCTCTTCGCCGGCATTCTCTTCGGCCTTTACTTCAGCCTGGTCGGCCTCGGACTCAACCTTGTCTTCGGCGTGATGCGCATCGTCAACCTTGCGCATGGCGACTTCCTCATGCTCGGTGCATATCTGGCGTTCTGGCTGTACACGCTGAGCGAGGTGAACCCGGTCGCCGTCATTCCACTCGCCTTTGCGCTCTTCGTGCTGATCGGCTTGCCGCTTTACTACATTCTCGTTCCGCGGCTGCTGGCAGCCAACGACCCGGAAATGCTGTCGATCATACTTTTCTTCGGCTTGTCGCAGGTGATCGAGGCACTCGCCGGGATCGTCTTCGGCCGCAGCGAGCGCTCGATTCCCGGCGGCGAACTCGGACGCGCATTGGCGGGTTTCGTCAACCTCTTTCCCGGCGCGAAGATGGAAAGCGGGCCTGTCGAGATTTTTGGCCAGACTTTTCCTGCCGCGTGGGTTGTCGCAGGTCTCGCCAGCTTGCTCGCGGTGCTTTGCCTGTATGTCTACCTCTATCGCACGCGCCTCGGAGCGTTGACCCGCGCCGTGATGGCCGATCGCGAGGAAGCGTTGTCGACCGGCATCGATACGCATCGCGTCTCGGCGATCGCATTTGCGATCGGGATCGCACTCGCGGCGATCGGCGGTGTCTTCGCACCCTTCATGCTCGGCTCCATCACGCCGGCGATGGGCGTCGAGGCGACGGTCACGTCTTTTGCGGTGATCGTCATCGGCTCGCTCGGCAATCCGCTTGGAACCGTGCTCGGCGGCATCGTCTACGGCGTGTCATACATGCTGATGCAGAGCTACCTCAGCTCGTGGGCCAATCTCCTGCCCTATCTCCTGTTGATCGCAATCCTGCTGGTGCGGCCAAGCGGCCTTCTAGGACGGCAGGTGCGGCTTGCGTAAAATGTTTTCGGCTCGGTTTTTACGCGATGCGGCGCTCGTCGTGGTGCCGGTCGTGGCGATTATGGCGGTGCTGCCCTCGTTTTATTCAAACCATCTGCTTCTCTTCAATTTCGTGGTGTTTCTCACGCTCGCACAGGGCGTAAACATTCTCTATGGCTTCACCGGCTATTTGCCTTTCGGCTATGTCGGGTTTTTTGGCGCCGGCGCTTATGGGTTCTCCGTCGCGGTCTTGCACCTGAAAGCCCCGCCACTTGCGGCGCTTGTTGCGGCCGGTGCCGCGGCGTGCGCATTGGGCCTAGTCCTTGCGCCGCTGCTCAGATTGTCGGGCGCATATTTTTCGATCGCCAATCTCGCCGCCTCGCTTGCCGTTCTGCAGATCATCTCGAACCCCAACCTCGAGGACATCACCCGCGGCCCCTACGGCATCAGCCTTAGCGGCGTCTTCAATCCCACGCTTGCTTACGGGATGGCGCTTGCGGTGCTCGCAGCGACGCTGCTCTTCGTCGCGTATCTGCGCTCGTCGAACTTCGGACTGGCGCTGCAGGCAATTCGCGAAAACCTGTTCAGCGCCAGCATGGCCGGCATCGATGTCGTACGCGCCCGCATGATCGCCTGGCTCGCCTGCGCGCTCGTTGCCGGATTTACCGGCGGCGTTTTCGCCTGGTATGTCTCGGTGTTCTTTCCGGAGACGGTTTTCGGTGCGGAGTTCTCGATCTTCGCGATTGTGTTCGCGCTCTTCGGCGGCACATCGACGCTGCTCGGACCGATCGTCGGTGTCGTCATTCTCTACGGAGTGTACAATGTGATCGGCGTCTCGGCGCCGCAATATTTCCAACTGATCTACGGCTTTCTGATCATGGCGCTCGTCTTGTTCCTGCCGAACGGGCTGACTTCTTTGCTGCAGCGGCGGGGTATCGATGTCCCCTGACAAGGAACCGCTCCTCAGTATCAGGAACTTGGTGAAACGTTTCGGCGGCTTTCGGGCCCTCGATGGGCTGACGCTGTCCATCGCGCCGGGTGAGGTGCTCGGGCTTGTCGGACCGAACGGGTCCGGCAAGACGACCTGCATCAATGTCATTTCCGGTCTTTATGCGGCCGATGGCGGCGAAGTGCTGTTCGAGGGAAAGAGCATAAGCGGCACGAAATCGCATCAACTCGTGCATCTCGGCATCAATCGCACATTCCAAGTGCCGAAGCCGTTTCTTGCGCTGACGGTGCGGGAAAACATCGAGGTGGCGATTGCCTATGGCAACCACCCTGAGGGGCTGAGCGAGGCCGGGCCGCTGCTCGACTCCCTTGACTTGGCCAAGATCGCCGAACGCCGCGCCGCCGAATTGAACAGCGCGCAGCAAAAGATGCTCGATCTCGCTCGCGCGCTGGCGACGGGGCCGCGGCTGCTTCTCGTCGACGAACTCGCCGCGGGCTTGAACCCGCGCGAACTCGAATGGGTCGGCGGCAAGCTCAAGGAACTCGCGCGCACCAACATGGCGATCATCGTCGTCGAGCACCTGATGGGGTTCATCGAACAGGTGACCGATCGCGTGATCGTGCTCAATGCGGGCAAGGAAATTTTCGAGGGTAGGCTCGCTGAGGCTGTGCGCGTGCCGCAGGTGATCGAAGTGTTCCTCGGAGGCGCACATGCGGCCTGAACCGGTCCCGACTCCGGCGACGCGGCTGGAAGCGACCGGGATCGAAGCCGGCTACGGCTCATTGCGGGTACTCTGGGGTGTCGATCTCCAGGTGGGCAAGGGCGAGACGATCGTCCTGCTTGGCGCCAATGGCGCCGGCAAGACGACGTTCCTGAAAGCGCTGCTAGGGCTGGTGCGCGTCACCAGCGGGACGATCCGATTTGATGGCGAGAATCTGACGCGCATGCGCACCGATCAGCGTGTGCGTCGTGGTCTGGCCTTCATGTCTGAAATCGCCGTGTTCCAGGCGCTGTCGATCGAGGAGAACATCCGCATCGGTGCGCAGACGCTCGATGTCAGACGTGCCCGCGCGCGCGCCGACGAACTCTATGCAATCTTCCCCGTCCTGAAGGAGAAACGCCGGGCGGCGGCAAGCAGCCTCTCGGGCGGTCAACGCAAGATGCTCGGCATCGCCAAGGCCCTCGCCGCCGACCCGCAGCTGCTGATCATGGACGAACCGTCGGCGGGCCTGTCGCCGCTCTTCGTCCGCGAAGTCGTCAAAACCCTCTCGGACCTGCGCACCCACGGTCTGTCCCTGCTCATCGCCGAGCAGAATGTAAGCTTTCTCGATATCGCCGACCGCGTCTTCGTACTCGAGGGCGGCCGTATCGGTTTTGCCGGACTGGTCAGCGATCTCAGGCGGAACGATGCGCTGGCGCGGGCCTATTTCGGGCTGAAGTGATGGAGACCCCAAGCGGGCTACCCGCCGCTCAGCCGAGCCTTATATCCACCCCAAGGCTGCTCGCCCCATGGAGGTCCCATGCTGAAGTTTGCCCTCGCGCCTGCCCTCGCGCTCGGCCTGCTATCGATGCCCCTCGCCGTGGAGGCAAAGCCCGGCGGATGCCTCAAATACGGCGCGGCCGGCGCGGTCGCCGGCCATTATGCGGGGCATCACGGCGTAATGGGAGCGGTCGCTGGATGCGCGCTTGGCATGCATAAGCGCCGTGAATACAAGCGCGAGATGCGTATGCAGCACCAGTCCGCCGCGCCCATACAGAGAGAGCGCTCGCTCACTCCTGCGTCCCAGCAGAGTACCTACTGATCGGTTTCGAGCAGCGGCCCACCGATTGAGCCCCGCGCGAATTGCCGCGGTGGCATGCCGGGAGCGCCGGTTCATTGCGTTCTATTTCAATTGCCCTTAATCCGCAGCGCACCTATGGTCCGCCGCGCGATTTGACGCGCGACTCTCAAGGACAGGAGAGGATTTTTCGATATGGCCTTCCTCGCCGACGCACTTTCACGCGTAAAGCCATCTGCGACGATCGCGGCAACGCAGAAAGCGCGCGATCTGAAGGCGAAAGGCCGTGAGATCATCAGCCTCTCCGTCGGTGAGCCGGACTTCGATACGCCCGACAACATCAAGCAGGCGGCGATAAAGGCGATCGAACGCGGCGAGACGAAGTACACGCCCGTCGCCGGGATCGTGCCGCTGCGCGAAGCGATCGCCGAAAAGTTCAAGCGCGAGAACGGGCTCGACTACAAGCCTTCGCAGGTGATCGTCGCAACCGGCGGCAAGCAGATCCTGTTCAATGCCTTGCTGGCGACGCTCAATCCCGGCGATGAGGTGATCTGCGTCGCGCCCTACTGGGTGAGCTATCCGGAAATGGTGGCGATCTGCGGCGGGACGACGGTGACGGTGCAGACCAAGATGGAGCATGGCTTCAAGCTGCAGCCCGAAGACCTCGAAGCCGCGATCACGCCACGCACGAAATGGGTGATCCTCAACTCGCCATCCAATCCGTCCGGCGCGGCCTATACGCGCGAGGAGCTGAAGAAGGTGACGGATGTCCTTCTGAAGCACCCGCATGTCTGGGTGCTTACGGACGACATGTACGAGCATCTCGTCTACGGCGATTTCGTCTTCACGACCCCAGCACAGGTCGAGCCCGCGCTTTACGAGCGCACCCTGACCATGAACGGGGTGTCGAAATCTTACGCGATGACCGGCTGGCGCATCGGCTATGGCGCGGGACCCGACCCGCTCATCAAGGCCATGGACATGCTGCAGGGCCAGCAGACCTCGGGTGCATGTTCGATCGCGCAATGGGCAGCCGTGGAGGCGCTCACCGGTCCCCAGGATTTCATCCCGAAAAGCCGCAAGGCCTTCGAGGAGCGCCGCGACCTGGTCGTGTCGATGCTGAACCAGGCACGGTTCTTGAAGTGCCACTCGCCGGAAGGCGCCTTCTACGTCTACCCGTCCTGTGAAGGGGCGATCGGGCGCAAGACACCGGAGGGGTCGGTCATCGAAACCGACGAGGATTTCTGCAACGCGCTGCTCGAGACCGAGGGCGTTGCGGTCGTGCAAGGCTCCGCTTTCGGCGCGGGACCGAACTTTCGCGTCTCCTACGCGACCTCGAACGCACTGCTCGAAGACGCCTGCCGGAAAATCCAGCGCTTCTGCGGCAGTCTCAACTGACCCCACACCGGGGTTGCGGTCCCACTGAACCGGGACCGCGCCCCTTGCGCTGCCCCGCATCAGGTGAAAGCATTGTGACAATGGCGCGCGGCACCGCGCGAGTGACACGTCGCGCCTGCGGGAGGCGTGCGCTATGGCAGAGAACGGGAACAACGGCGACAGACGAGTTTCGGGACCGCGGCTGATTGCGCTCGTCGGTCCCTTCCAGAGCGGCAAGACCACGCTTTTGGAAAGCATTCTCGCTCGCACCGGCGCGCTCTCGCGCCAAGGCAATGTGCGCGATGGCTCGAGCGTCGGTGATTCCAGCGCCGAAGCGCGTGCGCATGCGATGAGCATCGAGGCGAATGTCGCCACGGCCGATTATCTCGGCGATCGCTTTACCTTCGTCGATTGCCCCGGCTCGATCGAGTTCGCCTACGATCTCCCGAACGTGCTGCCGCTCTGCGACGCGGCGATCGTTGTGTGCGAGGCGGATCAGCGCAAGATCCCGGCGCTGCAGCTGGTGCTGCGCGAACTCGAAGAGCTCGGTATCCCACGCCTCATCTTTCTGAACAAAATCGATATTGCGACCTCGCGTGTGCGCGAGACGCTTGCAATGTTGCAGCCGGCCTCGCGCTCGCCGCTGATCGTGCGGCAAATCCCACTTTGGCAGAACGGCATCGCCACCGGCTTCATCGACCTCGCGCTCGAGCGCGCCTTTGTTTATCGCGAGCATGCGCCCTCGACTGTCGTCGATGTACCGGCTGGGGAAATGCCGCGCGAGAAGGAGGCGCGCTATTCGATGCTGGAGCGCCTCGCCGATTACGACGATGCGCTCATGGAGGAATTGATCTCCGACATTGAGCCGCCGCGCGACCAGGTCTTTGACGATCTGACGCGCGAGCTGCGCGCTGGCCGCGTCGTGCCGCTGCTCATCGGCAGCGCCGAACGCGGTAACGGTGTGACTCGGTTGCTGAAGGCGCTGCGCCATGAGGCTCCTGGTTTGCTGCAGACCCGTGACCGGCCTGGCGTGCCCGGCGAGGGTCCGCCGCTCGCTCAGGTGATGCGCACGATCCACACCGCCCACGGCGGCAAGCTTTCGGTTTCGCGCGTGCTGCGCGGCGCGTTCGTGGATGGCGCGACCGTCATCACCGCATCGGGTGAGGAAGATCGCATCGGTGGCATCTCGCGAATGATGGGTGCCACAACGATCAAGCAGCCGCGCGCTGAGGAAGGCGACACCGTTGCGTTCGGACGCCTCGACCATGTTGCGACGGGGGAGTCCTTCACCGACGCCAAGGCGAGCGACCCCAAGACGCGCGCCGCTTCAGGCAACGGCGCCGCGTTACCGAAAGCCACACCACCGCAACCCGTCCATGCTTTGGCGTTGAAAGTGCGCGACCGCAAAGATGAGGTCAGGCTTGCCGCTGCGATGGCGAAACTTGCCGAGGAGGATCCATCGCTCACTTTCGTGCAGGATCAGGCATCCGGCGAGATGAAGCTTTATGGGCAAGGCGAGATGCATGTGCGCGTGGCGCTGGAAAAACTTGCGGCGCGCTTCGGTGTCACCGTCGAGGCGAAAAAGCCGTCTGTCTCCTATTGCGAGACCATTCGCGAGGCGACGACGATCCGCGGCCGACACAAAAAGCAATCGGGCGGTCATGGTCAGTTCGGGGATGTCGTGATCGACATCAAGCCGCGCGCGCGGTCCGAAGGCTTCGCCTTCAATGAAACCGTGCATGGCGGCACCGTGCCGCGGCAATATTTCTCGTCGGTCGAGGCTGGCTGCCGTGATGCGTTGACGCGCGGTCCCCTCGGGTTTCCGGTCGTCGACGTGGCGGTGACGCTGACCGACGGCAGCTATCACACCGTGGATTCTTCTGACATGGCATTTCGCCAAGCCGCGAAGATCGCGATGAACGAAGGCCTGCCGAAGTGCAAGCCAGTGCTGCTCGAGCCGATCCTCGCGGTAGCGATCTCGACCCCGAGTGAGGCGCTCTCGCGTGTGACGGGCATTGCTTCGAGCCGGAGGGGACAGATTCTCGGCTACGACAGCCGCCCTGGTTGGGAAGGCTGGGACACGGTCGAGGCCCTTATCCCTGAAGCGGAAATGGGCGACCTAATCGTCGAGTTGCGCTCGGCCACGGCGGGTGTTGCGACCTACACCGCTCGCTTCGATCATCTCGCCGAGATTGTCGGGCGCCCTGCCGAGCAGATCGTTGCACAAGCAGCGCAAGCGCGGGCTGCCGCGTCAGCAGGACATTAACCAGAAGTCGGGTTAGCGTCGTCCGCCTTCTTCTCTGTCTTCAGTGAACGACCTCGGCCCAAACCTTCTTCTTCGTGTAATAAAGCAGGCCGGCAAACAGGATCAGAAACACCATCACGCGAAGACCCGTGCGCTTGCGCTCTTCGAGCTTCGGCTCGGCGGTCCACGAGAGAAACGCAGCGATGTCTTTCGAATATTGCTGCACCGTGGTCGGGGTACCGTCGGGATAATCGACTTGCCCATCATTGAGCGGCTTTGGCATCGCAAGGCGATGGCCCGGCATATATTCGTTGTAATACTGACCCGGCTGTAACTGCACGCTGGGCGGAGGCGGGTCTTTGTACCCGTTGAGGATGCCGACGATGTAGTCGGCTCCTTTCTCCTGGTACTGAATGAAGGCATCGATGATGAACCACGGGAAGCCGCGGCTGAATCCGCGCGCCTTGGCAAGCACCGACATGTCCGGCGGGAGCGCACCGCCGTTTGCCGCGCGAGCGGCATTGTCGTTGGGAAAATTCCACGGGATGTGATCCGACGGACGGCCCGGCCGTTCGAACATTTCGCCCGACTCGTTCGGACCGTCTTTGACTTTGTAGTCGGCGGCGAGCGCCTTGACCTGCCCCTCCGAGAAGCCCGGACCCCCGGGATCGGCGAGATTGCGAAAGGCGACGAGTTCCATGGAATGACAGTTCGAGCAGACCTCGCGATAGATTTTAAAGCCGCGCTGCAATTGCGCCTGATCGAACTTGCCGAACGGGCCGGCAAAGGACCAGGCCTGCCGCGGCGGGACGGGATCGTTGTGTCCGTCGCTGTTGACCTCATTTGCCGGCGCGTGCGGCGGCTGTTGCGCCAGCACGGTCGCGGTGATCAACACGCCACCAAAAATCGCTGCGGCTGAAAGTCCGGCAGACTTTAACAAAGGCATCATGTTCCTCGTTTAAGCGGACGCTTTCGCTTCCTAAACATCACTCCGCAGCCACTCGCGCCCCCACGGACGCACGCGAGGCAAGGACTGAATCCGCGATAGAGGCGGGTAGCGGGCGCGGCCGCTCGAATAGGCCGAGCAAGGGAATGATGACCAGGAGATGCAGGAAGTAATAAGCGGTAAGGATGCGCGCTGCGATGACGAAACCACCTTCCGGCGGCTGCGATCCGAGGTAGCCTAGTCCGATGCCAGTCGCCACAAAGACCCAGAAAAAAATCTTGAAAACCGGTCGGTAACGCGCTGAGCGCACCCGCGACGTATCGAGCCAGGGCAGGAATAGGAAGATCGCGATCGACGAAAACATGGCGATCACGCCGCCGAGTTTCGACGGAATGGCGCGAAGGATCGCGTAGAAAGGCAAGAAGTACCACTCGGGCACGATATGCGCTGGGGTCACCAGCGGATTGGCGCGTATGTAATTGTCTGCGTCCCCCAGAATACCCGGTACATAGAAGACAAACCAGGCGAACAGGATGAAGAAACAGACCATCCCGAATGCGTCCTTCACAGTCGCATAGGGCGTGAACGGGACCGTGTCTTTCGGCACGCTTTTGACTTCTACGCCGGTCGGGTTGTTCTGGCCGCTGACGTGCAGCGCCCAGACGTGCAGCACCACCACGCCCGCGATCATGAACGGCAGGAGGTAGTGTAACGAATAGAAGCGGTTCAGCGTCGGATTGTCGACGGAATAGCCACCCCAGAGCCAGATCGTGATCGCATCGCCGACGAATGGAATCGCCGAGAACAGGCTGGTGATCACTTTTGCGCCCCAGAACGACATTTGTCCCCAAGGCAGGACGTAGCCCATGAAAGCGGTCGCCATCATCAAGAGGAAAATGATGACACCGAGAATCCACAGCACCTCGCGGGGCGCCTTATAGGAGCCGTAATAGAGGCTCCGGAAAATGTGGATGTAGACCGCGACAAAAAACATCGAGGCGCCATTCGCATGCGCATAGCGCATGAGCCAGCCAAAATTCACGTCGCGCATGATCTTTTCGACCGAGTCGAATGCCATCGTGACTTCGGGCGTGTAGTGCATCGCGAGTACGACGCCGGTCACGATTTGCGCGGCGAGCATGAAGCTGGCGATGCCGCCAAACGTCCACCAATAGTTCAGATTTTTCGGCGTCGGGTACGCTATGAACGAGGAATGCACGAGCCCCATGATCGGCAAACGGCTCTCGAACCAGCGGGCGAGCGCGCTCTTTGGTACGTAAGTCGAGTGTCCAGTCATCGCATCTGTCTCTGCGCTCGCGCCGGCTTCGGAGTCATCCGATCAGGATCTTGGTATCGCTGGTGAACTTGTAGCTAGGGAGATCGAGATTGCGTGGTGCCGGGCCCTGACGAATGCGCCCAGACGTGTCGTAGACGGAGCCGTGACACGGGCAGAACCAACCGTCGTATGGACCCTGATGGCCGAGCGGCACGCAGCCCAAATGCGTGCAGACGCCGATCACGACCAGCCATTCCGGCTTTTTCACCCGCGACTGGTCCGTCGCCGGATCGGGAAGCTGAGAGAGCGGCGTGTCCTCCGCCTCCTTGATCTCTTTTGGCGTGCGATGCCGGACGAAGACCGGGTTGCCGCGCCACTTCACCGTCAGAATCTGTCCCTCCGCGATGCCGGACAAGTCAACCTCGGTCGAGGCAAGCGCCAGCGTGGAGGCGTCCGGGCTCATCTGGCTGATGAGCGGCCAGATGGTAGCGCCAGTGGCAACCACCGCGGCGGCGCCGGTGGCAATATAAAGAAAGTCCCTGCGGGTAGGCTCCGGACCGGTGGCGCCGGTCGCCACCGAATGCGCCGTCACTGAATTCGCCGCCATTGAATCCGCCACAGCCAACCTCTGGTTCGTTCTTCGCTTTAGAACGCGCGATGGCGTCCAAAGCTGCTTCTAGGCAGGAGAAACAGCATGAGACAATGCGACCCGACGCCACCTGCCGCTTCTGTCGCGCTTTTCTGCCGGAAACCTACCTAGGGCGGAGCGTTTTCTGGCAAGATTTGAATCTCATGTCCATAGCCGCTGGCGTTGGGCGAGGCTGCCTCGCCCTTTGCAAGTGCACCGTGGGCCCCTAACAGCACACCTGATGCCCCTCGCCCTCACGCTCGCCTTGTTTGAGCCCGACATCCCGCAAAATACCGGGACCATGCTGCGCATGTGCGCCTGCATGGGGATAGCAGCGGCGCTGATCGAGCCGGCCGCGTTTTCGGTCTCCGATCCGCGGTTTCGGCGCGCCGCGATGGATTACCTCGATCATGTTTGCCTTACCCAGCATGCTTCCTGGTCAGCCTTCCTCAGCTGGAGGCGAGAGCATTCGGCGCGGCTGATCCTTCTGACCACGCGTGCGCCCGTCAGATACACGGAGTTCGGCTATGCGCGGGGGGACATCCTGCTCGTCGGGCGGGAATCGGCCGGAGTGCCCCAAGAGGTCCACGATGCCGCCGACGCGCGCGTCCTTGTGCCGATGCAACCGGGCTTGCGCTCGCTCAACGTCGCAATCGCCGCCGCGATGGTAGTTGGCGAGGCGCTGCGGCAAATTCGCCCTGCGCGGCCGGATGTCGTGAATTGAGCACCCTCATCGAAGATCGCCAGAATACCGCGCGCACTTGGTTCGAGCAGCTGCAGCGGCGCCTCATCGACGCGCTCGAGGCCTTGGAGACGCAGACGCCGGGCCCCTTCCCTGACGCAATCTCTGCACCGGGCCGCTTCATCAAGAGGGATTGGGATCGCACCGACAATAGCGGCGCGCCGGGCGGCGGTGGAACGATGGCGAGCCTTGCCGGCCGCGTCTTCGAGAAAGCTGGCGTGCATACGTCGACCGTGTTCGGGAGCTTCGCGCCGGAATTCGCCGCACAAATTCCCGGCGCCGATACGGATACGCGCTTCTGGGCCTCCGGACTTTCGCTGATCATTCACCCCTGGAGCCCGCACGTGCCAACGGTGCACATGAACACGCGGTTTGTATGCACGGCGAAAGCTTGGTTCGGCGGCGGCGCCGATCTCACGCCGATGCTGAATGCGCGGCGCAGAGAGGACGATCCTGATGCCCTCGCCTTCCACGCGGCCATGCGCGGCGCTTGCGAGCGACACTCCCCTGTCGCCGATTATCAGCGCTACAAGGACTGGTGCGACGAATATTTCTTCTTGAAGCACCGCAACGAGCCGCGTGGCATCGGCGGCATCTTCTTCGATTATCTGAACAGCGCCGGCGATGCCGAGAACAGCAATTGGGAGGCCGATTTCGCTTTCACGAGGGACGTCGGTGAAACCTTCAGCGATATTTATCCGCGTATCGTTCGCGCCAACTCGGCGAAGCCTTGGAGCGAAGCCGAACGCGAGGAGCAATTGATCCGCCGCGGGCGCTATGTCGAATTCAATCTCCTCTACGACCGCGGTACGATTTTCGGCCTCAAGACCGGCGGCAATGTCGACTCGATTCTCTCGTCCCTCCCGCCGAGCGTGCGCTGGCCTTGAAGAAGAAAACGCTCCCGGCCAAAGCACGGGAGCGTTTGCGTCGGCGCGCTAGCGCGCGAATATTGCCAGCAGGATGATGATCGGGATCGGCACGCCGAGGAGCCAGAGCAAAATTCCGCGTCCCATGTTTCTTCTCCTTGTTTGAGCCGATTAGCGCCAGCGGAACATGTCGCTGGCATCGATGCCTTCGTCGCGATGGCGTCCGCCGAGCCCGGCCGCAGCCCAAGCCGCCGCAGCGCCGACTGCAAGCGATACCGCCGTGAGGAAGGCGACCATCACCGCAGTGCGTCGTGCCCGGTTGGCATTATCGCGCACCTGCCGCACCGCCGTGGTGACGCGCTGTTCGGCGTCGCCCTGCGAAATGCCGCTATGGGCGGCCGTCACGCGCGTGAGATAAGCGGCATCGTCCTGCGTGATGGTGACCCCGGTCGCATAGGCGGCGAGCACGGAGGCGACCTCCTTGTGCAGCGGTTCGTCGTAGCCACCCGGCGTCGGCTTGTCGGTGCGTAGCATCGCATCGGCGGCATAGCGCGCCGGATCGGCCTTGCCGGCGATAGGCGTGCGGTCCCCGCCGCCGCCATTCACCGAATGGGCGATGTCGCGGGCCGTCATCGTGACAATCCAGGTGCCGAGCAGCGCCGCCAATGCCCACACGAGGAGACCGTGCGCCGAGTCGCGTACATCGCTCTCGTGCTCCGTCGCATCGTAAGCGCGCTGACGCAGCCGGCCGGCCAGATAACCGCCAATGGCAAAGGCTGAGACGGCGACCCACAGTTCCCAGATGCCGGTCACCCAGGTCGCAACTTTGCCGGAAAAGCCCGAACCCGGATATGGCGAGGTCAGCGTCAGGCCGATCGCCGAACCGAAGGTCGTGAGCACGACGAAAATCGCGCAGGCGATAAAGGCGCCGGCGAGCACCGCGGCCCAGTCGACATATGAATGCATCGGCGCCGTCTCGGCGGTCGTTGCTGTGCGCAATCGCGCGCCACCAATGTCGGTCATGTTGTTCCTCCCGTGTTGTTGAGCGCCTCAGCGCAGGCCGAGGAACGACAGAATGGCCAAGATGACCACGACGAGGCCGACGAGATAGATGATGCCACCCACGGGTATTCTCCTTTTTATTGCGCCGGATCCGCCGGCTCGTAACCTTCGCCCCCCTAACTCGATGCAGCGGCTGAGGTTCCGCTTGCGGCTGTGGACGCGCGTCATCGCTGCCGCACGTAAGCCACGTGCGAGGAAAAGCAGATGAGAGGACACGGGCGCCGAGCGGCCGTACCTAAATTTAAAAGACCGGTCACCCGGCGCCTCGTGTGCGGCGGTTTCTGTCTGTCGCGTCCCGCATGCTGTCGATCTGGAACGAACCGGAGATCGCCGCCCGTTGTGGCGGCGAGTCCTGTACAAGAGCTCCAGTCGCTGCCGCCCGGTCGTAGTGCCGGGCGGGCGGTTGTACTGGGCTCCGCTGCCGTGCGCGCCGCCCTCGAAAGAGAGCGACTC